>NZ_VPAW01000024.1:0-51436 GCF_013419055.1 Acinetobacter sp. YH12108
TCAATTGCTCAACCATTAAATCAAAGGTTGACCATGAGATGCCTGTGTATCGCTTGAACTGAGGATCAGAAAGCTTGTTTGAATCGATGTATTTCATCCGCAGATTATGCATGAATGCCAAGAAATCCGGAGTGCAAATATTAACCAAAAAGAAGATCGTTTTTTGATTTATGAAAGAGATCTAATATCTATCAAGCGTTATTTGGTCTGAATGGTGGAGACTTGAGCTGGATGCGCCAGTTTATCAATTCACCTAACAAGCTTTTGGATCAGCAAATACCAAGATCCTTGATGCAAACAGAATATGGTTTGAGTGCAGTATTGCGATTACTAGGACGCTTGCAACCGCACTAAAGGTCTTTCTCTATTTTCTACCCATCCGAAAAATAGCAGAGTAAATTAAATCAGATATTCATTATTGATCTTCAATTTAAAAATTCTACTTTCGCTCACTTGAAATATTTTCATTGAATACCAATATTAATACTGATAACTCTGTCTTTTATTTAATTAAATTTTTGAAAAATATATAAAAAATTATTTGAAATTTTATTTCCAGCACCCATATATCCATCAAGTAGAAAATTTGTTGTGAGGAATAACAAGAATGCGTTTTGAGAAATTTACCAATCGCTTACAGCAAACCCTTTCCGATGCGCAATCTCTGGCAATGAGCAAGGATCATGCTGCCATTGAAGGGATTCACATCTTGTCCACCTTGATGGAAGAAGCATCGAATGTGAGCTTGCTGCAACAGGCAGGAGCGAACCTGCGTGACCTGCAAAGCAAAGTACAAACTGCGCTGAACAATGTAGCTACGCTCGGTAATCCCTCTGCCGATATCAATATCAGTCAGGAAGCAGCCAAAGCCCTGCATCTAGCGGACAGTTATGCACAAAAAGCAGGAGATGAGTTCCTGTCCACTGACTGGGTATTACTGGCACTTGCAGAAACGGGTGCCACCAAAACCTTATTAAATAGTGTTGGCGTAAAAACTGAAACTTTACGACAGGTCATTAATCAAATTCGAGGCGATGAAAAAGTCATGAGCAATAATCATGAAGATCAACGGGACTCACTGAATAAATATACGATTGATTTAACTGAACGTGCCATGGCTGGCAAACTGGACCCGGTGATTGGTCGTGATGATGAAATCCGTCGTACAATTCAGGTGCTGTCACGCCGTACCAAAAACAACCCGGTACTGATCGGTGAGCCAGGTGTCGGTAAAACTGCGATTGTCGAAGGTCTGGCACAACGTATTGTTAACGGTGAAGTTCCTGAAGGCTTGAAAGGCAAACGTGTATTATCACTGGACTTAGGTTCATTGCTGGCAGGTGCCAAATATCGTGGTGAGTTCGAAGAACGTCTGAAAGCCGTTCTGAAAGATCTGGCTAAACATGAAGGCGAAATCATCCTGTTCATTGACGAGCTGCATACATTGGTCGGTGCCGGTAAAGGCGATGGCGCCATGGATGCGGGTAACATGCTGAAACCTGCATTAGCGCGCGGTGAACTACGCTGTGTCGGTGCAACGACTCTGGATGAATATCGTCAGTACATTGAAAAAGATGCAGCTTTAGAGCGTCGTTTCCAGAAAGTGCTGGTGGATGAACCAAGCGTGGAAGATACCATTGCGATTCTGCGTGGTCTAAAAGATCGTTACGCGACTCACCACGGTGTGCAGATTCTGGATTCTGCAATCATTGCTGCGGCGAAAATGTCGCACCGTTACATCACAGATCGTCAATTGCCGGATAAAGCCATTGACCTGATTGATGAAGCAGCATCTCGTATCAAAATGGAGCTGGATTCTAAACCTGAAGCACTGGATAAACTCGAACGCCGTCTGATCCAGTTGAAAATGCAGCTTGAAGCGGTGAAAAAAGATGCAGACTCTGGTGCACAAAGCGAAGTGAAACATCTGGAAGAGCAGATTGCCACTGTAGAGAAAGAGTACAGCGAGCTGGAAGAAATCTGGCATGCCGATAAAGCGCTGGTAGCAGGCAACAAAGATATTCAGGTGAAACTGGATCAGGCTCGCATTGCGCTGGAAAAAGCCCAGCGTGAAGGTGATCTGGCTGAAGCAGCACGTTATCAATACGGTGTGATTCCTGAACTGCAAAAACAGTTGGAACGTATTGAAGCGGCTGAAGAAAGTGAAGCACCAAAACTGTTACGTGACAAAGTCACTGACAATGAGATCGCTGAAGTAGTCAGTGCTGCGACCGGTATTCCTGTGGCGAAAATGCTGCAAGGTGAGCGTGATAAACTGCTGCATATGGAAGAATTCCTGCATAACCGTGTTGTTGGTCAGGAAGAAGCCGTAGTGGCTGTATCTAATGCTGTGCGCCGTTCACGTGCTGGCTTGTCCGATCCTAACCGTCCAAGTGGTTCATTCCTGTTCTTAGGCCCAACAGGTGTGGGTAAAACAGAATTGACTAAAGCTTTGGCGAACTTCCTGTTCGACAGTGACGATGCCATGATCCGAATCGACATGTCCGAATTTATGGAAAAACATTCGGTGAGCCGCTTGGTCGGTGCACCTCCGGGCTATGTCGGTTATGAAGAAGGTGGTGTGCTGACTGAAGCGGTGCGCCGTAAACCATATAGCGTGGTGTTATTCGATGAGGTCGAAAAAGCGCATCCGGATGTATTTAACATTCTGCTGCAAGTGCTAGATGATGGTCGTTTGACTGACTCGCAAGGTCGTGTGGTGGACTTTAAAAATACCGTGATTGTGATGACTTCGAACCTGGGTTCACAGGATGTCCGTGAACTGGGCGATAAAGCAACTCGTGAAGAAGTCCGTACAGTGGTGATGAATGCGGTATCGGAACATTTCCGTCCAGAGTTTATCAACCGTATTGATGAGCTGGTGGTGTTCCATGCACTGGAAAAAGACCAGATCCGTGGTATTGCCAATATCCAGTTGAACCGCTTGCGTCAACGTCTGGCAGAACGCGATATGCGTCTGTCTGTGGATGACAGTGCTTTCGATCAGTTAATCGAAGCTGGTTTCGATCCGTTGTATGGTGCGCGTCCATTAAAACGTGCGATCCAGCAACGTATTGAAAATGGTTTGGCACAAAGCATCCTGGCAGGTGAGTTTGGCCCTGGTGATACCATCGTCGTTCGTGGTGAAAGTGGCGAGCTGGTCTTTGAAAAAATGAAACTCAGCTAATAGAAGTTCTCCTCGCAACAAAAAAACCCAGCCTAGGCTGGGTTTTTCTTTATCTTATATTCACACCTTACATTTTTGGATGAGTAATTTTCCAGGCACGGTGAATTTTCTGGTTACGCTTGAAGTCTGGACCAATGGTTTCATGCGTGATTTCTTCCACGTCATATAAACCTTCAATCATTTCATCCATTTCGAAACCACGGTAGTTGTTCGAGAAATACAACGTACCGTCAGTGGTTAAACGGTTCATGGCACGTTTCAATAAAGAGACGTGGTCACGCTGAACGTCGAAAGTCCCGTAGAATTTTTTCGAGTTAGAGAATGTCGGTGGATCGATAAAAATCAGCTCATATTGCTCATGGCCTTCTTTCAGCCATTCAAAACAGTCAGATGCAAAGAACTGATGTTGTTGATCGGCATGATCTACAGTCAGACCATTTAGCACAAAGTTCTCTTTTGACCAGTTCAAATAAGTATTAGACAAATCCACGCTGGTGGTACTCGCTGCACCACCTAAAGCTGCATGTAAGCTCGCGGTAGAGGTGTAGCTGTACAGATTCAGGAAGTGCTTGCCTTTGGCTTCTTTGGCAATACGCAAACGCATCTGACGGTGATCCAGGAACAAGCCCGTATCCAGATAGTCGGTCAGGTTGACCAGAATCTTGGCTTGGCCTTCCTGTACGATAAAACGTTTAGACGCCGTACTTTGTTTGGTGTACTGGTTTTTACCTTCCTGACGGGCACGCGTCTTGATAAAGATCGCATCACGGCCCAAACCGGTCACGGCACGAATTGCTTGCAATGCCAGGTTAAAACGTTTTTTGGCTTTTTCAGGATCAATCTTTTTCGGTGGGGCATATTCCTGAATATGCAGACGTTCGCCGTACAGGTCAACGGCTACGTTAAAGTCCGGCAAGTCAGCATCATACAAACGCAGGCAGTGAATATTTTCTTTTATCGCCCATTTTTTCAGGGTTTGCATATTCTTGGTCAAGCGGTTGGCAAATTCCATCGCACCTTCGATCGGCTCGAATTGTTGTGGCTGCCAACTTTCCAGGAAAGGACGTGTGACTGCTGCCGGTTTTACCGTACCGAAACGGATATAGATCGGCAGTTTACCGTTCATCAAACGCAGAATTTGTGGATCATTGAACGCCAAGACATCGGCCTGTTCCACCTGAGCAGCAATGACTGCGGCTTTTTGATTCGGGAAATTCTTTTGCAGCAGATTAGACAAACCCAGATACAAGGCACGGTTAGATGCCTTATCGCCCAGACGCTCACCGTACGGCGGGTTGGTGACGAAGAAGACTTTTTTGCCTTCCGCCTGGAAATCTGGCCAGTCATTTAAAGTACGCTCTTCGATCTTGATCTGGTCAAGCGCAGATTCAAAACCTGCCGCAATAATGTTCTGTTTAGTGGCTTTCACCGCTTCCCAGTCGGCATCAAAGGCATAGAATTTGGGTAATGGGTTTTCTAGCGCAGCTTTATGACGTTCAGCTGCTTCAGCTTTAATACCCATCCATAATTCATGGTCATGACCATTCCAGCCATTAAATCCGAAACGACGCACCAGACCTGGGGCACGATCCGTCAGAATCATCAGGGATTCAATAATAAATGTCCCTGAACCACACATTGGATCAACCACAATATCTGGGTTGATGTCTTTCAGGCCACCCTTTTGCAGGATCGCAGCCGCCAGATTTTCCTTGATTGGTGCTTCAGTCATAAAGCGGCGATAGCCACGTTTATGCAGGGAATCACCGGATAAATCTAAACAATAAGTATGTTCTTTTTTACCGGCCAGAATGTACATGGTGATTTCTGGCTGTTTGGTATCAATACTTGGACGCTTGCCCACAGCTTCCATAAAGGAATCGACGACGCCATCTTTGGCACGAAGGGTCGCAAACTGGGTATTAACCTTAATATCACGTTCAACGTGCAGACGAATTGCGAAGGTGCTTTGTGGTGCAAAAATCAGTGACCAGTCGAAGCTCATCGCACCTTCATAAAGCTCTTCTGCAACATCACGCGCATCGTGGGAGAATTCGATTTCATGCGTGTGAATTGGCATCAGGACACGAGAAGCCAGACGAGACCACATACAGATGCGGTAAGCATTTTCAAGCGTGCCTTTGAAGGTCAGACGACCTGGGAAACGTTCAATATCCTGAACACCTAAACCTTTGATTTCTTCTTCTAATAAGGTTTCCAGACCATCGGCACAGGTGACCCAATAATTGCTTAAACGTGAAGAGGTATTCATAAAATAGAGAGACCGGAAAAGAATAAATAAAAAACTGCGCTCAGTTTAGCGTATTTTGCCTGTTAAAGCTTTGGAAATTTTTTAAATTCGAGCATATACAGCCTAGTTTTACTCATCCTAAAAAGCGCTAAATGTTGACTTAAAAAGTAAACTAAAAATTGACGAGAGATGTAAAATTACAAAATACCAAGAATGAAAATATTTTGAATAAAACTTTTATTTTACAGATGGATATGTAATGGGTATTAAACTAATTCGCAATCTAGCTCTTCAATTGCGACCATGTTGTATGTGTGATTTAAAAAATAAATAATCGGGTTATTAATATGATGGATCTGATGCAGGATCGTTTATATGCACCTCATGGCATCAACATTACTCTAAAAGTAAAAGCTAAAATTTGGTCACTCATGTTCAGTAATTGGTTGTAGCAATCAATTAGCCAGACGAGGAGTGAATCTAAAACAAAAAAGACGCTGACCTAATATTGCTCGGGGTAGATCAATTTTTATTCATATCAATTTATAACTCACATAACTTATTTATTAATTTTGGTACGTTTATTGCTCTATCTAATATCAATGAAGCTGTAATGCTGAGGGGAATCATTACAGCTTCATCTTTATTCTTAATTATTATTTCGGAGGGGCTTAGATGTTGGATCTTCAATTACGCAGGAATGAGGCATTTTCAATCGCTACCTTGATCTATGCACGTTTAAGACGAGTGACTGGGCGAGTAATTGATGCCATGTATCTTGCAGAAAATATCCACTATGCAAAGCATGTGATTGGGCTGGCAGAGCAGACTGAAGATCCTGAGTTATTACATCTGGTCAATCGTTTAAAAACCACTCTGGATTTATCGTCATTTTCAGAACTGCAGGCTGAAGAACAGGCGGAAAAGGAACTGATTTCTGTGGAACCAAGTGAAGAAGATATCTATCGCGCACAGGTTTCACATCATTATATTGGCGCATTGCGCTAATTGGGGGATTGAGTGTGGATGCTCCAGACTGAAGCACTCATGTTTAAATGAAGAAACAAGCATATAGATAAACAGGTTAAATTATCTTATTGAAAAAATACATGGGAATTTAAATTTCCATTCTTATTACCGAGATGGTTTTTGTACAACCGAGCTCTTTATCAACTATAAAGATTCGCTAATCTCTGTATAATACGTTGACTTAACGTATAAGGAATCTCTCATGCACTTAGCGGCATTGCATACACCGAGCCAGATTCAACTCAACAAAGCAGGTAATCTTAAACATTTCCTGACCATCGAAGGTCTTTCTAAAGAAACTCTTACAAAAATACTGGACACTGCGTTGTCCTTTTTTAATGACCAAAATCAGCTAATCACCAATAATTTGCTCGAAGGCAAAACGGTGATGAACCTATTTTTTGAAAATTCTACCCGAACGCGTACTACTTTTGAGGCAGCGGCCAAACGTCTGTCTGCCAACGTGCTGAATATCGATATTGCCCGTTCAAGTACCTCTAAAGGTGAAACTTTACGTGATACCTTGTGGAATCTTGAAGCCATGGCGGCAGATATTTTCGTGGTACGTCATTCATCTTCAGGTGCAGCACACTTTATTGCCAAAGATGTATGTCCAAATGTCGCTATTATTAATGCAGGGGATGGCCGTCATGCCCATCCAACTCAAGCGATGCTGGATATGCTGACTATTCGCCGCGAGACCAATAAAAAATTCGAAGATATGTCGATTGCTATTATTGGCGATATCAAGCATTCGCGTGTAGCACGTTCAGATGTGGCGGCACTGCAAACCTTAGGCTGTAAAGATATTCGCGTGATTGCACCGAATACGTTGTTGCCATACGGTTTTGATGACTACAGTGAAGATGTACGCCTGTTCAATAATATGGAAGATGGCATCAAAGACTGTGATGTGATCATTACCTTGCGTATTCAAAACGAGCGTATTGATTCGCCAGCGCTGTCTTCTCAGGCTGAATTCTACAAAATGTATGGCCTGAATAAAGAACGTCTCGCCATGGCCAAGCCGGATTGTATCGTGATGCATCCAGGACCAATGAACCGTGGTGTGGAAATTGATTCCAGTATTGCAGACGGTCCGCAATCCGTGATTCTGAAACAGGTTACTAACGGGATTGCAGTACGTATGGCGGTACTGGCTCTTGCGATGCAGGGTCAGTTACAGGAACAGGGTTTGATTGAAGCGATTGCGGTATAAGGAATAAGTCATGTCTATTGTAAAAATTGAAAATGTCCGTGTTCTTGACCCAATCCAAAACACTGATTCAGTCGAAACGGTTTATCTGGAAAATGGTAAACGTATTGCAGAAACTGCTCACGTCTCTGAAACCATTGATGGGCAGGGCAAATGGCTGATGCCAACCATGGTGGACCTGTGTGCACGTTTAAGAGAACCGGGCCAGCAGCAACACGGAACTTTAAAGTCTGAAGGTAAGGCTGCACGTGAAAACGGTATTCTGCATGTATTTACCCCGCCAGATTCTAAACCGATTGTGCAGGATAATGGTGCGCTGATTCATGGTCTGGTTGAAAAAGCCATGCTGGATGGCGGCATTTATTTACAGGTGATCGGTGCGCAAACCCAAGGTTTGCAAGGTCAGCAACCGGCCAATATGGCTGGTTTAAAAAAAGGCGGTTGTACTGCGGTTTCTAATGCCAGTGCGCCGTTTGCCAATGATGATGTGGTATTGCGTACACTTGAATATGCAGCGGGTTTGGATCTGACTGTAGTGTTCTATGCAGAAGAGCCGCAAATTGCCAAAGATGGTTGTGTGCATGAAGGCTTTATTGCTTCACGTCAGGGCTTGCCAATGATTCCGGCACTAGCTGAAACTGTAGCAATTGCCAAATACCTGCTCATGATTGAAGCGACTAAAGTACGCGCTCATTTTGGCTTGTTATCTTGTGGTGCATCAGTAGAACTGATCCGTATTGCTAAAGAAAAAGGCTTGCCAGTAACTTGTGATGTCGCTATGCACCAATTGCATCTGACTGACCATCTGATTGATGGCTTTAACTCTCTTGCACACGTGCGTCCACCATTACGTTCTGAATCTGACAAAGAATTACTGCGTCAGGGCGTAAAATCTGGTGTGATTGATGCGATCTGTACCCATCATGAACCCCTGAGCAGCTCTGCCAAAATGGCACCCTTTGCGGAAACACAGCCTGGCTTTACCGCGTTTGATACCTACGTACCGTTCGGTATCCAACTAGTGAATGAAGGCTTCTTTACGCCGTTGGAATGGGTGGAGAAAGTCACAGTTGCTCCTGCGAAAGTCGCCAGTATGTTTGAGCGTTGGAAAGCGGAAGCAGGCTGGGTACTGGTTGATCCAGAACAGGAGTGGACATTAAGCAAAGAAACGATCGTTTCTCAAGGTAAAAATACACCACTGCTCAATCAAAAAGTGAAAGGTAAAGTGCTGCAAACTTTTATTGCTGCATAACACTTACATTTCGCGTTTACAAAAAGTCAGCTTCGGCTGACTTTTTTATATCTTAATTAAAATACTAGAAAAGTTAGCCTTACATAAACAGTGAAACTTTATGATATCAGTACAATTATTAACATTCCAAAGAGGGTGGGTCGCTACACTGATTAAATATTAAACATTATAAATCAGAATAATGGTGATCTTGATGAATACAGATTTAATTGAACGTTTAAAGAGCGATGTGACCGCCATTGTGCTGCAAGGTGAAACAGAACATCTATTTGCCAAGGATCAGGCCTTAGCCCAATTTTATCCTGTATTGTTAAGTATTCTTCGTGCAAGACCGGCCTGGATTGAAAGTCTGGGTCAGCAACTTAACCCCAAGATTGATGAATTATTTAATAATAATCCGACCCTAAAACAACAATTCCTGGCTCAGTTAGATTCAACTGCACCTCAAGATGAAATTGAACAGACCCTGAACCGGGCAATTGTTCCAACCATGAACTTCTTGCAAGCAGAAGCGGGTGCACCCACTGCTGAAGCAGTAGGCCATTTGTTAGATACCCATGCAGACTCGATTCAACGGGCATTACCAGTCTGGGCTGGCCCCATACTGGCATCTCTAGGCGTATCTCCGCTGGCGGGACAAAATCTGAACCGCGCACCGGGTCTGGCTTCCGAACCGGAAGCAGAACCAGTACTGACTGAAGAGAAAAAGGCAGTGGTGTTCTGGCCTTTTATTCTCCTCGTGATTATTGCTGCAATTATCTTATTCTTCTTCCGTGGATGCCTGCGTGATGATGATCCGGATGAATTGCGAAATGCCCAAGCAGTGAGTGAAGCTGCTGTAACGAACCCTGCAATTCTCAAAATCAGCACCGGTAGTCAGGGTGAAATCGTCAACTGTCAGGTACAGATGAATGATCCGAAATATATGCAGATTTTGCAAAATGAAATCAAACAGATCTTTAATTACAGTATTGGCTGTGGTGCAGTAGCCAATGAAAATTACCATTCTGAATTTATTGATCAGGATACGATTCCTTCAGTACTGAAACTGCTGCAAGGTATGTCAAATGTGACTTTGACTTGGGCGGGTAATCAGGTATCTGTGCAGGCAGCGAACAGTGCAGATGCACAGCGTTTGGCAGGTCAAATTCGTGGCTTAGCTAAAAATGTAGAAGTCGTGACCCAAAAACCAGTGGATATGGATGAGGCGATCAATACAGCCAATACCGAGGCTAAAAAAGCTTTAGACGAACTTCAGATGGAGAATATTGAGGCATTGGATGTTGCAACTGCCTTAAACCTGCAACTTATTCATTTTGCGACAGGTTCTACAGAAATTCCTGAAGTGAATAAAAGCTTGCTGGATCAGACCGCAGCTTTATTGCAATATGCCAAAGATGTACGTCTAACCGTAATAGGCCATACTGATACGGAAGGCAGCAGCACTCAAAATCAGGAGCTATCTTTAAAACGTGCTCAAGCCATTGTGAATTATCTGGTACAGAAAGGGGTGAATCCGGCACAATTACAACCTGTCGGTATGGCGGCGAGTCAGCCAGCTCAACCGAATGCAACCTCGAACGGTCAGTATCAAAATCGTCGTGTAACTTTTGAAGTTATGAGTACCGAAGATGGTCGTGTACATACTGTAGATAATGAAGGCGTAGTTGAAAAGAAAGCCAGCTAAATAATTCTTTCATCATAAAAAAGGACGAATGATTCGTCCTTTTTTATTTGTTATGAATTAAGAGAAGACAGGTGGGGTATAAGTCAGGGTTCTTCCTAGGAACCAGAGCAAGAATAGTACCAATGGAAGATGAAAGACCAGTTGGGTCACTGTAAAACCAATCACATCTTTGGCTTTTAATTTTAAGATACCCAGCATAGGGAGCATAAAGAAAGGATTGATCAGATTAGGCAAGGCTTCGGCCGCATTGTAAATCTGGACAGACCAGCCCAGATGCACTTTCAGGTCATGTGCAGCCTGCATCACATAAGGCGCTTCAATAATCCATTTTCCTCCACCAGAAGGAATGAAGAAGCCTAGAATCGCTGAATAAATTCCCATCACCACTGCAAAGGTTTCCTGCGAGGCAATCGACACGAAGAACTCGGCGATATAGTGCGATAGGGACAGGTCAGCAGAATTCAGGGCATTGGTCATCATAAAGGCGATGCTGCCATAAAGCGGAAACTGGATCAGCACCCCTGAAATGGCCGGCACAGCTTTGGACACAGCATTGAGAAAATTACGTGGTGTACCATGTAAAGCTACACCCAAAATCAGAAAGATAAAGTTATAGGTGTTTAAGCTGGAGATTGCCAGAATAGGATTACTTTTGGAAAACTCGTTAAACATCCAGACCAGACCCAGAACCACAATCAGAATACTTAAGATTGGCGAGTTTTCCAGCCAGTCACCCGGCCGTTTATGGGTCACGGTTTCAGTCTTTTCTTCTTCAATCTGGATCGGGAAGTGATCAATAGTTTTAATATGATTGCCTTTGGGCGCAGACCAGTAGGCAATGGCAATCGAGGCGATGATCAAGACTGCTGTCATGATCATGGATTGCGGCAGGAAAATCGTTTCGGTAAAAGGAATCACACCAGTCAGATTATAAAGCGGTTCAGGCAGACTGCTTTTATTGGCCTGTAACTGTGCAGCTGAAGAACTGATGCCCAGTGCCCAGGTCGCACCCATCCCGATAATCGCGGCAGCCGCAGCAGCGCGGTAATCCATGTTAAGCTCTTTACGCTGTGCCAGTGCAATCACTAGAAGTGCAGTCAGTACAGTACTCATGGCCCAGTTAATCAGGGAAATTAACAGGCTGACCGTGGCGACCAGGACAATCGCACCACGACCGGAATGCGGCAAGCGTGCCATTTTCTGGATCAGCAGCTGGACAGGCTTGGATACGGAAACCACATAACCGACCACGATCAGCATACACATCTGTAAGGTAAAGGGAATCAGGCTCCAGAATCCGTCACCAAATGAAATTGCGACGTCTTGTGCCGGTGCACCAATGCCAATCGCGGCAATCGCAACGATGATGACACCGAGTAGGGCAAAAATATAAGAGTCCGGAAACCATTTTTCAGACCAGTCGCTGACACGCATGGCAAAGCGCTGCAAGATATTTTGTTGAGTTTGCATAATTAAAATCCATTTATTCTGCATTTGTTATTAAGAAGTGGCTTTCTTCAGCCAAAAAGAAACCCTTAAAATTTTCATTTTAAGGGCTGGGAAAAAAATCAGGCTGCTTTACGGAGCAAAGGCACACCGGTGACTTTCTGAATTTCATCAAAACTGACATCGGGTGCCAGTTCTACAAGTTGAATACCTTCAGGTGTGACATCCAATACACCTAAGTCAGTAATAATCCGGTTCACTACGGCCTGACCAGTAAGCGGAAGACTACATTGTGAGACAATTTTAGGCGTACCATCTTTGGCGCAGTGTTCCATCAGCACCACAACTTTTTGCACACCTGCGACCAGATCCATGGCACCACCCATGCCTTTGACCTTCTTGCCTGGAATCATCCAGTTGGCTAGATCACCATTTTCTGAGACTTCCATAGCCCCCAGAATAGCGATATTGACATGACCGCCACGGATCATGGCAAAGGAGTCGGCACTGGAAAAGAAAGAAGCACCTTTGCGGGCAGTTACCGTCTGTTTGCCAGCATTGATCAGGTCTGCATCCACAGTATCGGCCGTTGGAAATTCTCCAATCCCCAGCAAACCATTTTCCGACTGCAGCCAGACATTGATATTTTCCGGAATATAATTCGCGACTAGCGTCGGCAGGCCAATCCCTAAATTGACGTAGAAACCATCTTCAAGCTCTTGTGCTGCGCGCTGCGCCATTTGATTACGTGTCCAAGCCATGATCAAGCCTCCGCCTTTAAAGTCATCTGTTCAATGCGTTTTTCCGGTTGGGTATTCAGTACAATCCGGTTCACATAAATACCTGGAAGATGAATTTCATCTGGATCAAGGGCACCGATCTCGACAATTTCTTCGACTTCAGCAATGGTCACTTTGCCAGCCATGGCACAGACCGGATTGAAGTTCTGGGCAGTTTTACGGAAAATCAGGTTACCGGCTTTATCGGCCTTATAAGCTTTCACCAAAGCCACATCCGCAGTTAAGGATTCTTCCAGAATATAAGACTTGCCATTGAATTCGCGGACATCTTTACCTTCAGCAATAACGGTACCGACACCAGTCGCGGTATAGAAAGCGGGAATACCTGCGCCACCGGCACGTAATTTTTCCGCCAACGTGCCTTGTGGAGTCAGTTCAACTTCGAGTTCGCCGCTTAAGTATTGGCGTTCAAATTCCTTATTCTCGCCCACATAGGAAGAGATCATTTTTTTGATCTGTTTGGTTTCCAGCAATAGACCCAAGCCAAAGCCATCGACACCGGCATTATTGGAAATACAGGTGAGGCTTTTGGCACCGGTTTCTTTTAAAGCTGCAATGAGGGCTTCTGGGATACCACAGAGTCCAAAACCGCCTACCGCCAGGGTATGTCCATCCTGGACCACGCCGTCTAAAGCGGCTTTTGCACTGTCATACACTTTATTTGACATTTTTACCTCGATTTATTCTTCTCTTGCAGATCTCTTTTATCTAAAGATCTGCTGATTTCTATCCATGAGGACTTATAGAGTGTCCGGCTATTTCAAGTTTTTAAGCACAGGCTTTTTGCCAATAGGCATTGGCATAATTGGATGGATTATTGCGTTGTAATACCTCGCTGATATTACGGCTGGCCTGCATCAAAGCATCCAGTTGAATACCGGTTTCAAAGCCCATCTTGGAGAGCAGGTAATACAGGTCTTCAGTTGAAACATTGCCGGAAGCACCTTTGGCATAAGGACAGCCACCGAGACCGGCAATAGAGGAGTCAAATACCCGAATCCCTTGCAGCAATGACTGGTAAATATTAGCGATGGCCATGCCATAGGTATTATGAAAATGACCGGCTAGCACTTTACTATCAATTTCTGAAAGACAGGCATCCCAGACGTTCTTCACGCGATCCGGAGTTGCCGTACCAATGGTTTCACCTAATGACACTTCATAGCAGCCCATGTCTAGTAGACGCTGTGTAACTTTGACGACCTGCTTTGGATCAATTGCACCTTCATAAGGGCAGTCCACCATACAAGAGACATAGCCACGCACCTTGACATCATTTGCTTTGGCAGCTGCCATCACATCTGCAAACTTCTCAAAGCTTTCATCAATCGAGCAGTTGATATTCTTGTGGGTAAAGCTTTCAGAAGCTGCGGTAAATACCGCAACTTCTTTACAATCCACAGCCAGCGCTGATTCAAAACCTTTCATGTTTGGCGTCAGCAAACTGAACTGGATATTCGGATCTTTAGGCAAGCTGGCAAATAGCGTATCGCTATCTGCCATCTGTGGAACCCATTTGGCTGAAACACAGGAGCCGACCTCAATCGCCTGCAAACCTGTTTTCATCAGGTCCAGAATCAGATTTTTACGGTCATCTAGTGTTAAAGGTGTTTTTTCGTTTTGCAGGCCATCGCGTGGCCCGACTTCTACGATTTTAACGAAATCTGTCATGCAACTTCCTCCGCTAGAGGCTGAAACTCAACCAGTTCATCACCGGCTTTAACCTGATCACCTTTCTGGAAGTATGAGTTTGCGATAATGCCATCATGCGGAGCGCGAATGGTATATTCGATCTTCATTGCTTCCAAGGTCAGCAGTACATCGTCTTTTTTCACTTTGTCATTTGCCGCGACCAGAACCTGAGTAATCACGCCAGGCATTGGCGCAGTCAAGTTATTTTCAGTCCCTTGTTCATCCTGGTTATTAAAGTCATTTTTCAAATAATTGAACTTGTAGCTTTGACCATTCTGGAACAGGGTAATGCCATGCTCAGTCTGGCTAAATGGCAGTTTCTGCTGCTGACCCGCAAGATTTAACTGGAGTAGGTGTTGATCAAGCAGCTCACCCTGGATGGTAAGTGTCTGGCCTTCATAATTTGCCAGGAAACTATTTTCTAGCGCTTTAAAGCTCACCACACGTAAAACGTCATTACATTGTAATTTAATTGTGTAGCTATTTTGCTGATTCAGACGCCAAAATGCCTTTTGCTGCCAGACTGGATTATTGCTAGTCGGGTTTTGAGCCAGACGCGATAACAGTTCAACCAAGGCTGCAGTGACCACTAATTCTGCACTGATATCAGCAGATGGTTTGAGTAGGAACTCTTCTTCACGTTGAATCAGGCCAGTATCGAGATGGGCATTTTTAAATGAATCACATAATACTAAGCGATCAAGAAAAGCGATGTTATTGCCAAGACCATCGACATGAAACTGACCCAAGGCATGATGCATCTGGGTTAAAGCAGCTTCACGGTTTTTGCCCCAAACAATCAGTTTGGCAATCATCGGATCATAATAGGTGCTGATTTCATCACCTTCGACAATGCCACTATCCACACGCACGCTGTCATTTTGTTCTGGATAGTGCAAATAGCTGATCTGACCGATGGCAGGAATAAAACCTTTTTCTGGTTCTTCGGCATAAACACGGGCTTCCAGTGCATGACCGTGTATCTGTAATTCATGCTGCTGTTTCGGTAAAGGTTCACCGAACGCTACACGTAACTGCCATTCCACCAGATCCTGACCGGTGATCATTTCAGTGACTGGATGCTCAACCTGCAGACGGGTGTTCATTTCCATGAAGTAAGCAGTACCGTCTTGCTCAACGATGAACTCGACTGTACCGGCACCGACATAATTTACAGCACGTGCAGCATCAATTGCGGCTTGGCGCATCGCCTCAAGTTTGTCTTCTGGCATTTTAGGTGCAGGTGCTTCTTCCAGAACTTTCTGGTGACGACGCTGCACGGAGCAATCACGTTCAAACAGATGCACATAATTGCCATGTGTATCACCAAAGACCTGAACTTCAATATGGCGTGGCTGCACGACATAGCGTTCAATCAGCACATCTTCATTGCCGAAGCTGGAACGTGCTTCGCTTTTACAGGAAGCGAGTGAACTCAGGAAATCTTCACTACGCTCGACCAGTCGCATGCCTTTACCGCCACCGCCAGCACTAGCCTTGATCAGTACTGGATAGCCAATACTGTCAGCTTGTTGTTTCAAGAAATCGGCATCCTGATTGGTACCATGATAGCCGGGGGTTAAAGGTACACCAGCTTTTTCCATTAAGGCTTTAGAGGTCGCTTTCAGACCCATTGCTAAGATCGCATCCACTGGCGGACCAATAAAGACAATGTTGTTATCCTGACAGGCCAGGGCGAATTGGTCATTTTCAGACAGGAAACCATAACCTGGATGAATGGCCTGAGCACCGGTAGTTTTTGCTGCCTGAATAATACGTTCAATCTGTAAATAACTTTGTGCAGCAGGCGATTCACCAATATGGATGGCTTCATCTGCCAGTTTGACATGCTGTGCCTGTGCATCGGCATCGGAATATACGGCAACAGTAGCGATGCCTAACTTTTTCGCTGTACGAATCACACGGCAGGCAATTTCACCACGGTTGGCAATTAAAATCTTTTCAAACATCCTACGATCCTTCTTGTTGTTATGCCGTGGTCTTAATCCAGGCCGGGCTTTGTTTGTTTAAAAATGCATTCAGTCCATTTTTCGCCTCATCTCCCTGGCGAACATAGGCAATATGCTGTGCGGTTTTAAACAGCAGATCTTCAGTCAGGACCTGTTGATCGACCAGTTGAATCAGCTGTTTTGAGGCGTTTTGCGCTGCTGGTCCACCGAGTAAGAGCGCTTCCACAATCTCATCAATTTTGCTGTCGAGCTGTTCTGGTGCAGTCACTTCATGTGCCAGACCAATGGTTTTCGCCTGTTCAGCTGAGATTCGCTCAGCAGTCAGGAAATAACGTGACGCCTGACGGGCGCCAATCGCACGAATCACATACGGACTAATGGTCGAAGGGGCTAATCCTAAACGTACTTCAGACGTTGCAAACTTGGCATCAGTGCTGGCGATACAGATATCACAAGCGGATGCCAGTCCCATACCGCCGCCAAAAGCAATACCATGGACACGGGCAATCGTCGGTTGTTTTAATGTCGCCAGACTTTGCAACATTTTTGCCAGTTTGAGAGCATCGGCTTCATTGTCTGCCTGTGAGGCCTGACCGGCCTGTTTCATCCAGTTCAGATCTGCACCCGCAGAGAAGCTTTTGCCTCGGCCTGCCAGAATCACCACGCGTACGTCATCACGCTGATTTAAAGACTGGAAACAGGCATGTAGCTCTTCAATGACCTGGGTGTTAAACGCATTGTGCAGTTCAGCCCGGTTAATCCAGACCGTTGCCACCTGATTCTGCTGTTCGAGCTGTAAAAATTGATAGTCCATTTTTGTCACCTCTTACATGCGGAACACGCCGAATTTGGTTGGCTGGATTGGCGCATTCATCGCTGCAGCCAGACTTAGGGCCAGGACTTCACGCGATTGCGCTGGATCAATGACACCGTCATCCCATAAGCGCGCAGAAGCATAATAAGGATGGCCTTGACGTTCATATTGATCACGAATCGGCTGTTTAAACTGGTCTTCTTCTTCAGCTGACCAGGTTCCACCTTTTTGCTCAATCTGATCGCGTTTCAAAGTCGACAATACGCTAGAGGCCTGTTCACCGCCCATCACTGAAATACGCGAGTTTGGCCAGGTCCACATAAAGCGTGGCGAGTAAGCACGGCCACACATGCCATAGTTACCGGCACCAAAAGAACCGCCAATCACCAGAGTAAGTTTAGGCACATTGGCTGTCGCGACGGCCATCACCAGCTTGGCACCATTTTTGGCAATACCTTCATTTTCATACTGACGACCCACCATAAAGCCGGTGATGTTTTGCAGGAAGATCAGCGGAATATTGCGCTGGGTACATAGTTCAATAAAATGTGCGCCTTTTTGCGCAGACTCGGAAAATAGAATACCGTTATTGGCAATGATTCCGACTGGCATTCCATAAAGCTTGGCAAAGCCAGTCACTAGGGTAGTCCCGAAACGTGCCTTGAATTCGTCAAAGCGTGAGCCATCGACAATACGCGCAATCACTTCACGGATATCAAACGGTTTACGGGCATCGCTTGGCACAATGCCGTACAGCTCTGAACTGTCAAAACGCGGTGCTTCGATTTCATCTGCAGTTTTATTTGGCTTTTTGTTCAGGTTCGCCACAATGTTGCGGGCAATGGCAATTGCGTGTTCATCATTTTCTGCCAGATGATCGGCAACCCCAGATAAACGGGTATGTACATCACCACCACCCAGGTCTTCACTGGAAACCACCTCACCGGTAGCTGCTTTTACCAGAGGAGGGCCACCCAAGAAAATAGTACCCTGATTGCGCACAATAATGGTCTCATCTGACATTGCTGGTACATAAGCACCACCGGCTGTGCAGCTACCCATCACCACTGCAATCTGGGCAATACCTAAACTCGACATACGTGCCTGATTGTAAAAGATACGGCCGAAGTGATCACGATCCGGAAATACTTCATCCTGTAAAGGCAGATAAGCACCGCCAGAATCGACCAGATAAATACATGGCAAATGATTCTGTTCGGCAATTTCTTGGGCACGTAAATGCTTTTTCACAGTAAGGGGATAATAAGTCCCGCCTTTGACTGTGGCATCATTGGCCACGATCATGCAGGTCACACCATTGACCTGACCTACACCAGCGACCACACCTGCTGCAGGAACATCATCCTGATAAACCTGATAGGCAGCCAGTTGACCGATTTCCAAAAAAGCTGTGCCTGGATCAATTAAATGATTAATCCGTTCACGCGGCAGTAATTTGCCGCGATCCAGATGTTTCTGACGGGCAGTTTCTCCGCCACCCAAGGCAATTTTTTCTACTTTCTGTTTAAGGTCATCCACCAGTTGCAGCATGGCAGCCTGGTTGGTCTTAAACTCTTCACTACGTATATTGATTTTGCTCTGTAACTGATTCATGACGAACATCCTTGTCTTATTCTAAGTGTTAATGTTTAGGCTGTTTCGTTGAAGAGCTCACGGCCAATTAGCATACGGCGGATTTCGGAAGTTCCGGCGCCAATTTCATAGAGTTTGGCATCGCGCCACAAACGGCCTGCAGCAAATTCGTTGATATAACCGTTCCCACCTAGGGTCTGAATGGTTTCACCCGCCATCCAGGTGGCTTTTTCAGCGGCATATAAAATGGCACTGGCAGCATCTTTACGCAGGCTACGGCTATGATCAGCCTTGTCACATTCAGCACCAACGGCATACACCAGCGCCTTACATGCCAGCCAGGTAGAGTACATGTCAGCAATTTTGCCTTGCATCAACTGGAATTCACCGAGTGCCTGACCAAACTGTTTGCGGTCATGAATATAAGGAATCACGGTATCCATGCAGGCATCCATAATGCCCAATGGACCAGCACTGAGAACAGCACGTTCATAGTCCAGACCGCTCATCAGCACTTTAGTCCCATTGCCGACACCGCCAAGGACGTTTTCTTTAGGAACTTCGACATTGTCAAAAAACAGGGGATAAGTATTGGAACCACGCATACCCAGTTTGTCTAAATGAGTGCCGTGACTAAAACCTGGCATATTTTTCTCAACCAGGAAGGCGGTCATGCCTTTGGCGCCAGCTTGTAAATCGGTTTTGGCATAGACCACAAGTACATCAGCATCGCCGCCGTTGGTGATCCACATCTTGGAACCGTTGAGTAGATAATGATCACCTTTATCTTCAGCTTTCAGTTTCATGCTGACCACATCTGATCCGGCATTCGGCTCAGACATTGCTAATGCACCGACATATTCACCAGAAATCAGTTTTGGCAGATAACGCTGCTTTTGTTCTTCATTACCATTTCGCTTAATTTGGTTTACACATAGGTTAGAATGGGCGCCATAGGACAAACCAATGGATGCTGAAGCACGGGAAATTTCCTGCATGGCAATAATATGGGCCAGATACCCCAGATTGGTACCGCCATATTCTTCACTGACCGTTAAACCAAGTAGGCCCATATCACCAAATTTTTTCCAGAGGTGAGCCGGGAATTCATTGTCACGGTCAACTTGCTGGGCAATTGGGGCAATTTCCTTGGCGCAAAAAGCGGCCACTGAATCACGAAGCGCAATAAGAGTTTCATCCAAACCGAAATCTAAGCTTTGTAAATTCATTCTTCATCCATCCTGAGATTATATTTGTTGTGTCCAAAAGCATTTTTGTTGTGCTTGTTTTTTTAACATACAACGAAAAATTAAAAAAGTGAACCTATATTCACAAAATGATTTACAATTCATTTTATCTGGTTGAGAATAAGATTATGAGTTATAAAAGATCATCACTGATGCAGGAACGAATGGAACAAAATCGTTTGTCGATTTTACAGTCTGCTCGTGAACTGATTACTCAAGGGGGCTTTAAAGAGGCGTCGATTCAGGCGATTGCAGAACGCGCAGGCGTTTCTACAGGGCTGGTATATCGATATTTTGAAAACAAAAGCCAGATTTTGATTGAGGTTTTGTCGGCAGCGATTCAGCACGAAGTTGGAATTCTTGTTTCCATTGCCGGGTCGGATTTGTCGCCAAAATTGAAATTGCAAAAATCTGTTACAACTTTTGTGAAACGTGCCATGAATAGCCCCCAGTTGGCGTATTCACTTATGTTTGAACCGGTTGATCCGGAAATGGAACATGAGCGTTTTCGCAGTAAACAGCTGCTTAAACAAAGCATTAAGGAAATCCTGGCCGAAGGAAAGGTGAATGGAGAGTTCGAGTTTGAAGATTTAAATACGGCAGCTTTGGGCGTGGTTGGTGCCATGACCTTTGTCGTGATTGAACCTTTGAATCCGTCCCGTAATGTGATGTTTGATCAGAACTACAAGGATCACTTTGTCAAACAGATTGCCGATTTTTGTGTTAACGCAGTACATCGACAGGAGGGAAATTCAGCAGCATAGACGCACAAAAACAGGCACATAGACAAGGTCGTCGTAGTCATAAAACAATTAGTAAAGTTGAAAATCAGAATTACAAAGAATCAAGGAGATCGATTCAATGACACAAGTACGGTTAAGCTATGCCTATGGAACCAGCAGCCAGCCTTTATTGGGCATGACGATTGGTGAAAAATTTGATCAGGCTTGCGAACAATATGCAGATCGCGATGCAGTTGTCAGCATGCATCAGAACATACGCCTGAGTTATCGGCAGCTACAGGATCAGGTCAATGCCTTTGCCTGTCAGCTGCTGAAATTGGGTATGCAAAAAGGTGACCGTCTGGCGATCTGGTCGCCGAACTGTGTGGAATGGACTATTACCCAGTTCGCAGCTTTCAAGGCAGGCATTATTCTGGTTAACCTGAATCCGGCCTATAAAAGCAATGAGCTGGAATATGTCCTGAATAAAGTGTCCTGTAAGGGACTGGTCATTGCATCGCAGTTTAAAACAACGGACTATCAGGAAATTCTGACCAAAATTGCGCCTGAATTAAAACAGGCTGAAAATAAATTACTAAATGCAGAACGTCTCCCACATTTAAAACATGTCATTAAAATTGATGAGCAGCAGCATACGGGTATTCATCGTTTTCAAGATTTAATGCCTACACCAAGTGCTCAAGAGCTGGAACAGCTGCAACAGATCTCCACTGATTTGCAGTTCGATGAAACTATCAATATCCAGTTTACGTCAGGCACCACAGGGAATCCTAAGGGTACGATGCTGACCCATAACAATATTTTAAATAATGGTTACTTTGTCGGTGAGGCGATTCACTTAAGTCCGGAAGACCGTGTCTGTATTTCTGTTCCACTATTCCACTGCTTTGGCATGGTAATGGGCAATCTGGCCTGTATTACCCATGGTTCAGCCATGATTTATCCGTCTGCCGTATTTAATCCGCTGGAAACTCTAAAAGCCATTCAGCAGGAAAAATGTACGGCAGCTTATGGCGTACCGACCATGTTTATTGCTGTGCTGGAACATGAGCAGTTTGACGAGTTTGATCTATCCAGCCTACGTACCGGTATTATGGCGGGTAGCCCATGTCCGCAGGAAATTATGCAGCGTGTAATTGAACGCATGCATATGTCCGAAATTACCATTTGTTATGGCATGACTGAAACAGCACCAGTAAGTGCCCAGAGTTCTACTGAAGACAGTGTTGAACGTCGTGTCAGTACAGTTGGCCGTGTCCATCCGCATCTGGAAGTGAAAATTGTCGATGAAAATGGCAAGGTGGTGCCGCGCGGTCAACTGGGTGAACTCTGTGTGCGTGGTTATTCCGTGATGCTCGGTTATTGGGAGGACCAGGACAAGACGCAGGAAGTCATTGATGCTGCGCGCTGGATGCATACCGGTGATATTGCCGAAATGGATGATGAAGGCTTTGTCAAAATCAAAGGTCGTATCAAGGATGTGGTCATTCGTGGCGGTGAAAACCTGTTCCCGAAAGAAATTGAAGATTTCCTTTATACCCATCCAGCGGTGTCGGATGTGCAGGTGATTGGCGTGCCAGACCATAAATATGGTGAAGAGCTTTGTGCCTGCATTATCCTGCATGAAAATGATCCATGTACCGAAGAAGCCATCCGTCAATATTGTGCTGAGCATATTTCTCACAATAAAGTGCCACGTTATGTGCGTTTCTTCCATGAATTCCCGATGACAGCTTCAGGTAAGGCACAGAAGTTCAAGTTGCGTGAATTTATGCGTGAAGAATTAAATTTAAAAGAGATTGCTTAAATTAATTAAAGCTAAGTTTAAATAGTATTTGATCAGATGACCTGGCGGCATGGATGCCGCCGTTTCATTGTATGGCAAGGATGCCATATCAATGAAACAAAGGGGTTTGGTTACTTTGCCCAGTCAAAGTAACGAAGAACCTGCACAATGGAAGAAGAATCCATCTTGCGAATTGAGGTCATACATTTAGTAATTTCTTTAAATAGATAAAAATCCATTTTTATATAAAGTCTTATTTCAATATAAAACTTCATATATCGACTATCTAAATCAGAGTAAACAGATGGCAAAAAACTTTCACAGTGAAGTGGTGGTCGCAAGTTATGATGATCATATCCGTAAACTGATTCCTGGCTATGAACTGGTGCATCAACAGATTGAAGCAATACTCAGTACTGAGCTTCCAGAAAATGCACATATCCTGATCGTGGGTTGCGGTACTGGTTATGAGCTATCTTATTTATTGCAGCAGCATCCCAACTGGACATTTACTGCGATTGATCCTTCCGCTGCGATGCTTGAACAGGCAAGGAAGCATCTGGCTTCTATTGGAGCTGAACAACGAGTTCAGTTTATACAGTGCACCACTCAGGAACTGGATCAGCAGGATACTTTCGATGCTGCACTTGCTATTTTAGTCGCCCATTTTATTCCTGAACCTCAGAAATCTGATTTTTTTCAGGCTATCTATCAGGGCCTTAAAGCTGGCGGGATCGGATTGACCTATGACCTGATGCAACCAGAAGATGAGAATGAATTAAAGGTAATGCAAAAAATGGCACAGCAAACCGGACTTAGTGTGCAGCAAAGCGAAAATATGCTGGCCAGATTGCAGCAGGACTTTTTTCTGATTTCAGTAGAAGATTCAAATGAACTTTTAACAAAAGTCGGATTTAAACAGCGCAAAATTTATAGTCAAATCATGAATTATTATGGTTTTTTACTCAGAAAATAAAGATCATGAAACTTTATATGAATTTTAAAGTTTAAGAGAATAATCAAGGAAGTTTAAGAATAATGTCAGCATATTATAGTTTGATCCAGCGCGAGCAGCATACAGATGGCAGTACTACTGCCTATTATCGTTCCAATATTCATGCTCAAGGTGCGTGGAATCCTCATGAACAGCACATGGCGCCAGCAACCGGTATTCTATGTGTTGAACTGGAACAGTTTCAGCCTAGATCAGAAATGCGCATTGGCCGGGTTGGACTGGATATTTTTGGGCTGATTGCATTTGGTGAATTTTCTATTACTACACGCATGATCCGTCCTGGCAAAACTATTGAACTGATTGAGGCGGAAATGTGTGCCAATGGAAAAACCTGTATCGTTGCTCGTGCCTGGAGGATGCTGACTTCGGATAGCCGGGCCATTGCAGGTATCGAAGATTTTCCGATTGAAAGCCCTGAGTTTTTACCGGTTTGGGAGGGTATGAGTTGCTGGCCGGGCGGTTATATTCAAAGTATTGAAACCCGTGCACATCCTGATCATCGTGCAGGCAAAGGCATTGTCTGGCTCAGAAATTCATTGGATATGGTAGAAGGACAACTGACTACAGATTTTAGTCGTTTACTCGGTATGGTCGATACCGCGAATGGCATTGTGCCACGTCAGGATCCAAATGCGGGCTGGGGATTCCCGAATCTGGATTTGCAGATTCATATGCACCGTCTGCCGCAAGGTGAATGGCTGGGGCTGGAAGTGGTGCAACAGTATGGTGAAGATGGGATTGGTCTCACCAGCGGTGTGCTGCATGATATTCACGGGCCTTTCGGTCGCAGTGAACAGATTCTGACCTTACGAAAATTCTAAAACTGATTTAAAAGCAAAAGGATGAATTGATTCATCCTTTTTTTATTGGCATGCTGTGCGCAATGGTTCAGGAATATTGATGAATGCGGATTAGTATTATTGGGGCAGGGCGTGTGGCTTATCATCTTGCCCATGCATTGTCAGCACAACATGAAATTGTACAGATCTACAGCCGGACTCTGGATAAAGCACAGCAACTGGCTGATCAATGTAAAGCGCAAGCCATCGCTCAACCTGAAAATCTGAATCAGGATATAGACTTGATGATCATTGCCGTGAGTGATCAATCAATTGCTGAGGTCATCAGACAAGTCTATTTTTACTTGCAAGATGTGCTGATTGTCCATACTTCAGGCAGTTCTCACCTGAATGTTCTAGCAGATGTACATGCAAAGTCTGGCGTCTTTTATCCATTGCAAACCTTTAGTCTGGAACGTGAAATTGACTGGGAAAATACGCCTTTATTTATTGAAGCGTCTGAGCCAGAAGATCAAGAAATCTTAACTCATTTAGCAAATAGCCTAAGCAAACGAGTTTATCAATATAGTTCAGACCAACGTTTGAGCTTACATCTGGCTGCAGTGTTTGCCTGCAATTTTAGCAACTACTGTTATGACATGGCCAAGCAGATTGTGGATGCACAGCAGGTAGACTTTAGCCTGCTTTATCCATTGATTCTGGAAACAGCCCATAAAGCGACGAAAAATGATCCTCGTCAGGGGCAGACTGGACCTGCGATGCGTGGTGATCAGAATATTCTGAATATGCATCAGCAGATGCTAGAGCAGTCTCAGCGACAAGACTTGGCAGATGTATATAGATTACTCAGCCAGCAGATTTTAGAACGCCATCAGAGCTAATAAAAAAGCGCTGAATAATCAGCGCTTTTTAGACTTATAGATATTAAGAAATTTTCTTAAAGATAAAATCATTAATCTTGTGGCCGGCTTCGATTCCGCGACGCTCAAACTTGGTTTGTGGGCGCCATTCAGGACGAGGGTAGCTGTTACCTTTACCTGCGAGATTTTCTAAACGTGGACGTTCTTCCAGAACTTCCAGCATCCACTCAGCATACGGTTCCCAGTCTGTTGCAGCATGGAAAGTACCGCCAAGTTCCAGTTTTTGCTCAACCAATGGCATGCGGTCATGAGATACAAAACGGCGTTTAAAGTGACGTTTTTTCTGCCATGGATCAGGGAAATACAGCTGAACGGTGTTGATGCTATTGTCCGGCATTTCACGAAGTACCTGAATCGCATCAGCATCCAGTACACGTAAGTTAGTTACGCCTGCCATACCTGCTTCATACACGCACTGCGCAATACCCGGTACATGCACTTCGATTCCGACAAAGTTACGCTCAGGATTCGCTTTCGCCATGAGTACCAGTGAACGACCCATACCGAAACCGATTTCTACAGTCAGCGGACGTTCAGGGTGTTCAAAATGCTGACGCAAATCACCCACCGGATATTCCAAAATTAAGTGACCATATTGTTCAAGCGCAGTACGTTGAGAGGTATTTAATGGCGCTGAGCGGCGCATAAACGTCACAATTTCACGGTGCTCGCTTAAATTGTCCAGCTCCACGACTTGCTGGTCTAATTGATCGTTCGACATAATTTTGGCAAATCTAAAAATTCAGAATGCGGTATTTTAAGTCCTGAGCGGTGCAAGTCAAACTTTTCTCGGTATTTCTCCATAAAAATCGAGCCAGAGATCTCAGACAAAATAAAAGAGCCAGTTGGCTCTTTTATAGATCAAGCTTGATCAGGTACTAAAACGATCGATCAAAGTGCTACTGGCTTCATTTAAACCAATTACAGTCACCTCTATATCTTGGGCTTTAAACTTCTGGATGACGTTATTGAGCATATTTACTGAAGTCACATCCCAGATATGTGCATGCGTCAGATCCAGCTCAACCTGATCCAGCTTTTCTTTAAAATCAAAAAACTGGTAGAACTTTTCTGTACTACTGAAAAAAATCTGACCAGAAATTATATAGCTACGTGAGTTAGGCTTATGCAAATAAGTCGAGACATGTACAGTTCTTTCCAGCTTATTAATAAAGAACAGAGCAGAGAGCAATACACCGACAAATACACCGAGCGCCAGATTATGAGTAGCGAGCACGACAATTATCACAGCAATCATCACGGTATTAAATTCTAGCGGATGCTTGCCAAACTGTTTGATTGCACCCCACTGGAAGGTGGTAAATGACACCATAATCATAATGGCTACCAGCGCCGCCATAGGAATATAAGCCAGCCAGTCTTTCAGGAAGACCACCAGACACAGCAAAAACACCCCAGCCACCAAAGTGGATAAACGGGTACGTGCACCTGAAGAGACATTGATAATTGATTGGCCAATCATGGCACAACCGGCCATACCACCCATAAAACCGCTGACAATATTGGCCATACCCTGACCACGACATTCCTGATGCCGGTCGCCTTCAGTTCCAGTCACTTCATCAATCACTGTAGTGGTCATCATGCTTTCCAGCAAACCGACAGTGGCTAAAGTAAAGGAATAAGGTAGGATAATCTGCAAAGTTTCCAGATTCAGTGGAATTTCTGGAAGAAGAAAGACGGGTAAGGTATCTGGAAACTGTCCCAGATCGCTCACAGTACGCATATCTGCACCAAGCACTAACGCAAGTGCGCTCAGCACGACGATACAGATCAGAGGCGATGGAATCGCTTTACCAATTTTAGGGATATAAGGAAACAGATAAATAATTGCCAGACCAATCGCAATAAACAGATAACCGGTGCTATCCATCCGGTTAATTTCCGGGATTTGTGCCACAAAAATCAGGATCGCGAGAGCATTCAAGAAACCATATACCACAGCCTGCGACACAAAACGCATCAGCTTGGCAACTTTAAAAAAGCCCGCAATCACCTGAATAATCCCGGTCAGAATTGTGGCTGCAAGCAGGTATTGCAAGCCATGATCCTTGACCAGCGTAATCATCAATAGTGCCATTGCACCTGTAGCCGCAGAAATCATGGCAGGACGACCACCGAAAAAGGCAATGGACACGGCAATACAGAAAGAGGCATATAAGCCGACTTGCGGATCGACACCGGCAATCGCAGAAAAGGCAATAGATTCAGGAATCAGGGCGAGTCCAACCACCAAACCTGCCAGTACATCAGTCCGGATATTGGAAAACCATTCTTCTTTTTTCAGGTTAATCACGAAATATCATCTAAATTTTGAGAACCTGCGTATCTTAAACAGATACAGATAAAAATCTACACAAGATTGACTTGCAAAAGCCTGTAAATTCCTCAATATTGAATATGTAACTGTGCTGAATCACAGTTACGCTTTTTTGCAATTTACAGGTTTGATCACTTGAAAGTTTGTCAGAAGCGATTTAAAACATTGAGAAGTGTATAACAAGGATCAGAAATGAAGCTTTACTATTCGCCAGGCGCGTGCTCTTTGGCAGCTCATATTATTTTAAATGAAATTAATGTCGATTTTGATTTGGAACGTGTTGACTTAAAAACCCATAAAACAGAAAAAGGTGCAGATTATTACGAAATTAACCCAAAAGGTTATGTACCAGCATTAGAAATTAATCCGGGTTTAATTCTTACAGAAAATGTTGCAATTTTACCGTTTCTTGCTCAACACGATCCAAAACAAGATCTGATTCCACCTTCTGGCATGGGACGTGCCAAAGTGCTGGAGTGGTTAGGTTATCTCAACTCAGAGTTGCATGATGCTTATGCTGTATTCTTCACTGGAAAATTATCAGATGAAGCCAAAGAAAAAGCCTATGCAGAAATTGACCGTTTATTGAGTTATATCGATAAGGCGATTGGTGAATCGGACAATGATTATCTGGTCGACGATAATTTCGGTCCGGCAGATGCTTACCTGTTTGTTCTGACCAACTGGTCGAACCAGATTGAACATGATCTGAGCCCATATAAAAATATTATTCATATCCGTAATAAGGTTGCAGAACGTCAGTCTGTACAGATTGCAATGCGTGATGAAGGTTTGATTCCTTAATACTAAAATTTTGAAAAAGCGCCATAAGGCGCTTTTTTTATTGCTTCCAAAGTAATTGTTGATATTTAGTCAATAATGATTTGCAAAATCACTGCTTTTTAGCAATAAGCAGAGTCTATATAGTGCCTGCATAAATTTTTGGTTTCAGGTTCTTTCCATGAAAAATATTTTATTAATTAATGGCGCAAAAGCTTTTGCCCACTCAAATGGTCAGTTAAATGATACTTTGGCCGAACTGGCACAAGAAGTATTGTCGGGACTGGGGCATCAGGTTCAGGTGACTCGTGCTGATAGTGAATATAATGCAAAAGCAGAAGTGGAAAAATATCTTTGGGCAGATACGGTCATTTACCAAATGCCAGGCTGGTGGATGGGTGCGCCGTGGCCAGTGAAAAAGTATATTGATGATGTTTTTACCGAAGGGCATGGCAGCCTGTATGCAAATGATGGTCGCTCACGTTCAGATGCTTCAAAACAATACGGCTCAGGTGGCCTGATTCACGATAAAAACTATATGTTATCTCTTACCTGGAATGCACCGATGGATGCGTTTACGGATACCGAGCAGTTTTTTCATGGCGTGGGTGTAGATGGCGTTTACTTACCTTTTCATAAAGCCAACCAATTCTTGGGGATGCAGGCTTTACCGACATTTATTGTGAATGATGTAATTAAAGCCCCTGAAGTTGAAGCGTATATTACACAGTATCGTGAACATTTAATTCAAATTTTTGCTTAACCAGGAGATATGACCATGCTAACCGTTATTGCTGAAATCATTTGTCATTCGGAACAAGATATGAAAACAGTGCTGGATTCATTTAACAACATCCGCGCACAGGTATTACAAGAGCCAGGCTGTCATCTTTATGATGTTTATATTGATCATCCAGAGATTGAGAGCCGATTACAGACCAAAGTGCCTTTTTCAATCATGATGTTTGAAAAATGGGAAAGTATTCAGCATCTGGAAACCCATATGCATAGTGTAAATATGCAGCAACATGCTAAAGCCACTAAAGGTGCGGTTGCGAGTGTAAAGATCCGAATTTTAGAAGCACTTTAAGCTGTAATTCTCAGTTTGAAAGAGTTTGTGATATTTAATTTTATTTGAACTCTTGTGGCTGATTAAATTGAACCTGTTCAAATTTTAGTGCGTAGCGGTGTTTTAAGGTGGACCATTGAACTTTGGCAGGTTGCGTCTGTTCTGCAAATTCATTTTCATCTGTTGTAGTTTTTAGCTTGCCTGTTAAAAAGTTAATGCTTCGTGCTGTACTCTCACCCGAGGCACGGTGAAAATCATCTACATCATAGCCAATCAATTTAAAAGCATTATCTTGGTATCGAAAGGTATAAGTATAATTGGTGACATACCATGAACCACAGCTTAGCCAGTAGTGTAAATGAACCCGAAGTACACCTTTTTGAATGCTTAAGGCTTCGGATTCACCAAGTGGATCAGTGAGGCAAGGCGACTCTACATCACCTTCGGTTGGCAAAGTAGTATTGCTAGCTGCAAGCTGATAACCATTTGCCTGCTTGAATAAAATCAAAAGTTTTCGTTTGTTGGTATTTAGAACATGATTACCTACACCTGCATTTGCAACAAAGTTTTCGGGATTAGTATCTTCAATAATCAGTGCGAGGTCCGCTTGACCGTCCTGATTTAAATCACCTTGCGCTTTTTCTAAAATTTTCCAGTTTTTCGGAACAAAAGATTGATAGTTTGAATTTAGAGAACTGCCTATCTGAGGTGTTGCACATGCACTTTGTGTAAATGCTATACACAGCAGGGTGCTAAATAGGAAAGGCAGTTTGATTTGATGAAGCATCGGTTTAAATTCCTTTTATTTATATTTTTATAAATGTTCGAAGTTGGATAATGAGTTAGTTTATCAAAAGAAGGTGAGAGGACTCTTTTAAAAATCATATGAGACAGGTTTGTGATGAGCTGCAATGTGTCTTTCTCATCAATTAAAAATATTTTGAGTTCTTCATTTGAGAATCTAAGTTACTAGAAAATGGTCAAGGAAACTCCCTCTCCTTATAGGAGAGGGCTAGGGAGAGGTTTTTAAGAAATCCCCTCATCCTCTCGTGGAGCATGCTCCCCATCCTGAAGAGAGAAGGAAGGAACTTTAATACTAATGAACGACCATTGTCTGATTTATGAAAGGGATCTCATCTTAATCTTAAAATGTAATCAGAGTCATAAAGATTTAAAAGTCCAGGAGTTTGCTGGAAACTCCTGAACAGATCGACATGATTTAAATAATTTTTTGGGCCTCTAGCCTCGATTATTATTTAAAGAAATAACCGGTTTCAGGTGAGCTGGCATTGGCCATGCGTTTGCGTGGCATACGACCGGCCAGGAATGCTTCACGACCCGCTTCAACCGCCTTACGCATCGCAGAGGCCATCAAGACCGGATTTTGTGCAGCAGCAATCGCAGTATTCATCAGTACGCCGTCACAGCCGAGTTCCATGGCAATCGCTGCATCACTGGCAGTACCGACACCCGCATCAACCAGCACAGGCACTTTGGCATTTTCTTTAATAATCGAAATCGTGTGTGGATTCAGAATCCCCAGACCAGAACCGATCAGGCTACCCAAAGGCATGATTGCTACGCAGCCCATACTTTCAAGTTCTTGTGCCACGATCGGATCATCTGAGGTATAGACCATGATTTCAAAACCGTCATCAATCAGGGTACGCGCTGCTTTCAAAGTTTCGGTAATATTTGGATAAAGAGTCTTTTCATCGCCCAGTACTTCCAGTTTTACCAGGTTATGACCATCCAGCAGTTCACGTGCCAGCATACAGGTGCGTATTGCGCTATTGGCATCAAAACAGCCCGCAGTATTTGGTAAAATGGTGTATTTTTCTGGTGGAACCACTGAAAGCAGGTTCGGTTGGTCTGGATGCTGACCAATATTCACCCGGCGAATAGCAACCGTTACAATTTCTGCACCACTGGCCTGAATGGCCTGATCTGTTTCATTTAAATCTTTATATTTGCCTGTGCCTACTAAAAGACGAGACTGGAATTGGCGTGAACCGATCTGTAATAAATCTTGCATAATTGTTCCAAGTGTTATTAGCCGCCACCGACTGCGTGAATAATTTCTATTTTGTCCGCTTCGCAAATGGGCGTTTCACCCAATCTGCTTTTAGAAATAATCATTTCATTGACCTCAACTGCAAAGCGTTTACCCTCAAGCGCCAGACTTTGAACCAGTTCCAGCAGGTTCTTGCATTGAGTTTCTTGTTGTTCGCCATTGATATACACCAGCATCTTGGCAACCCTCCATGATTATTGATTAAAGCATCAGACCTATTTGAGGTATTTTACGGCATTCCAGGCCAGAATTAACCAGCCAGCAATCATTAAGGCACCACCAATTGGCGTAATTGCACCTAAACCGCGCGGCAGACCCAGTGCCATGACATAGAGTGAGCCACAGAACAGGAAAATCCCCGCCTGGATCAGGAGAAAACTCCATTTGATTGGCAATTCAGGAATCACTCTGCTGATCACTGCTAGAATAAGTAAGCCAAGAGCATGGTAGAAGAAATAATCTGTGGCCGTTTGCCACCAGGTCAACTGTGCTTCAGTCGCTCGAGTCTTTAAACCATGGGCACCAAATGCGCCGAGCATGACTGCAAGCGCAAGATTCAGTGCTGAAATCGCAATCCACATTTGAATTGACCTTCCCAATAAAGTTTGCGCTTAACCTTAGCATAAAAGCTAAGGCTGAAACACGGCATTAAAAGACAAAAAAAGCCTTCATATATGAAGGCTTTTTCTTAAGATTAGTAGTTTATTAATTCAATACATCAGTTTGAAGACATTGCTACTTTAATCTTTTCCATTGCATTCTTTTCAAGCTGACGGATACGTTCGGCGGAAACATTATATTCAGCTGCCAGTTCATGCAAGGTTGATTTTTCATCATCCAGCCAGCGACGCTGCAAGATATTACGGGAACGGTCATCTAACTGTTCCATCGCTTCATGCAGGGCAGAGGTGCTTTGTTCCTCATAGTCTTCATTTTCAATCAGACGTGCCGGGTCATAACGGTTGTCTTCCAGATATAGTGCTGGAGCAACGTGAGTTGAATTTTCGTCATCATCGTCACCTGATGCTTCAAATGCTGCATCATAAGCCGTCAATCGGCCTTCCATTTCCAACACCTGTTCTGGTGTTACATTCAGGTCATTGGCAATCGACTGAGCTTCTTCAAGCGTTAACTTTTTAGAAGACTTTTTCAGACTACGTAAATTGAAGAACAGTTTACGCTGCGCTTTAGTGGTCGCAATTTTGACAATACGCCAGTTACGAATTACATATTCATGAATTTCAGCTTTGATCCAGTGCACCGCAAATGACACCAGACGTACGCCCATACTAGGGTCAAAACGCTTAACGGCTTTCATCAGGCCAAGGTTGCCTTCCTGGATCAGGTCACCTTGAGGCAGGCCATAACCTGCATAACTACGTGCAATATGTACCACGAAACGCAAATGAGACATGACCAGCATTTTTGCTGCGTCCAGGTCCTGGTCGTAGTAATAGCGTTCGGCCAACTCTTTTTCTTGTTCGGCCGTCAAAATAGGAATTTGATTGACAGTGCTAATATAAGCACCAAGATTGACACCTGGCGCCGATAATGACAGGGGCATCAATTGATTGCGGCTGTCACTCATGTGTTCTCCTTGAAGTGCGGGGGATTTAACCCTTAACTAGGTTTTATCTTAATCCAAACTCTCCTCAAATAATGGATATTTGGGTAGAGAAATGTAAACTTTTATACGAGTATGGAGAGCATCCAGTTTAATTGAAAATTTTTAAGATTCAATCAGGTAGTGATACTCGGTCGTAGAAATCTGTTGAGATTCGCATTTTAACTGATGCATTTGGCAATACCGTGTAACATCAGTTTGACTATATGGATCTGATGACTTTAACAAGAATGTTTTGCCCTGATCTGCTTTTAATGCACGCTTTAACATCAGGAGCGGCATCGGACAGGGTTTACCCATGGCATCAATAATATGCGCTTGACCGTGGTTATCACTCATTTCCGTTTTATTCATATCGCAAAAAAGGCTATAAATATTAGCAAATAGGATGCCAAAACCCAACTATTTAGCTAAAAAGTTACATGAAATAATATATATAATTTTTCTGATATATATTGTGAAAAAAATAACTAAATCAAAAGGAACAAAGCTAAAAAATATCTATTAATTGTCATAAACCCATGTTAAGCTCGTTGCGTATTTAGGATTTCAGATAAACAAATTGATTGTTTTTCGCCCTATACACAATGGATGTAACCGGGATTTTGTTAATAGTTTTACAGAATGATTACAAGCTTAAAAATAATATTTTCAAACTTGTTTGCTCTGCTGTTTGCAACACCGGGTGGTCCTTTTTTTAGTATCAATGAGGATTAACTTATGACAGCTGCTCGTGAACAAGGCGTAGTTAAATGGTTCAACGACACTAAAGGCTTCGGCTTTATTCAACGCAACGGCGGTGATGACGTATTCGTTCATTTCCGTGCAATCCAAGGCGAAGGCCACCGTTCACTTCGTGACGGCCAACGTGTTGAATTCAGTGTAGTTAAAGGCCAAAAAGGCTTCCAAGCTGAAGAAGTTCAACCATTAGACTAATCTTCGGATTAAGCTAATAAACGCCCCAATATAAATTGGGGCGTTTTTTGTTTATACTATTCCATCTTAGTGAATATCAAATTAGAGCAGTGCTTTATGTCATCTGGTTTTGAAACCTTAAATTTACATCCCCAACTGAAAAAGGCAATTGATGCTTTAGGCTTTACTTCCATGACGCCGATTCAGCAGAAGGTTTTAAAATTCACCTTGGCAGGACATGATGCTATTGGTCGTGCACAAACGGGTACGGGTAAAACAGCCGCATTCCTGATTAGCGTGATTAATGACTTGCTGAATAATCCGGTAAAAGAACAGCGTTATCGTGGTGAACCGCGTGCTTTGATTTTGGCACCAACACGTGAACTTGCCCTGCAAATCGAAAGCGACGCGCATGAGCTGACCAAGTTTACTGACCTGAGTGTCGTAACACTTCTAGGTGGTGTAGATTTTGACAAGCAGAAAGCTCAATTGGATAAAGCGCCAGTGGATATCATGGTTGCTACTCCAGGGCGTCTGATTGATTTTGTCGAACAAAAAGAAGTCTGGCTGGATCAGATTGAATTCCTGGTGATTGATGAAGCTGACCGTCTACTGGATATGGGCTTTATTCCATCAGTAAAACGTATTGTGCGTTTCTCGCCACGCAAAGAGCAGCGTCAGACGCTGATGTTCTCTGCAACTTTTAGCTATGATGTCTTGAATCTGGCACAGCAATGGTTATTTGAACCGGTCACTGTCGAAATTGAGCCAGAGAAAAAAACCAATGCCGACGTAGAACAGCGGGTGTATATGGTCGCGAAAGCAGACAAATATAAGTTGCTGCAAGACATTCTGCGTGATGAGCCGATTGAAAAGGTCATGATTTTCGCTAACCGTCGTGATCAGGTACGTAAGCTATATGATCATTTAAAACGTGATGGTTATAAAGTGGTAATGCTGTCAGGTGAAATTGCCCAAGACAAACGCTTAAAAATGTTAGACCAGTTCAAAAATGGTAAACATAACATCATGATTGCGACAGACGTTGCCGGTCGTGGTATTCATGTGGATGGCGTATCTCATGTGATTAACTTCACTTTGCCTGAACAGTCCGATGATTATGTACACCGTATTGGTCGTACCGGTCGTGCGGGAACGCGTGGTGTAAGTATCAGTTTCCTGGCGGAAGATGATGCGTTCTATTTGCCAGAGATTGAAAAAGCGATTGGACAAAAATTACCGCTGACCCGTTTGGAAGGCTATTGCTAATCTAAACTGCAAAAAAACCGCTCTTAAAGAGCGGTTTTTTATTACTGCACATGTTGAAGCTTATTTTGCTTCACAGCGGAACGTTAAAACAGTCTGATAATCATCATTCTGGTTCAATCCGGTGTTGGTGCCGGCAATATTGCCTAATACAGTCGCAGCAGCCTGAATCATTTGTCCGGTCTGTTCATCGACTACACCTTTTAGTGCACCATTATAAGAAGTTTTTTCATCCAGAATAATCGCAGTTGCTTTGGAGCCACAGGTTTTGCTGGCGGCATTCACTGCATTATTTTTAGAGGTTAACTGGTTTTTACCTAATCCTGTTACTTCAAACTGATTATTTTCCTTTTGAACCGCCACTGAAGTCGGGTTAGATGCACAGGCAGTTAAAAGTAGAGCTGAAGCTGCTAATCCGCTGATCGCAATTGTTTTTTTCATCATAAAATCTCGCTTGAAAACAGAACTGGGAATATTGAAACACAGTAAAAAGCACAGAATTAGGAGCTGTTGTATAAGTTTGGCAATTTTTGATGTTGCTCTATGAGAGAAAAGTGAATGAAAGAGACCTTTTATTGATTCCATAGAAAATATTGTAATCTTCCTTAAATATTTTCAAGGTAGAGGTATTTGCAAGTTTCTAGAGTATTACTAGTGGAATATGCTAATCTTGACCGTAGTTTTTAAGTTATAGATCTATAAAGCAATGACGGAATCTGTGGTCGACATCGTTCATCAAAATATTCACCAACGTCAATCAATAGGACATTTGCTGGCACCTGCGCCGAATGCAGAACAGTTAGAAATGGCATTTAAAGCTGCTTTGACAGCACCGGATCATCACCGGTTAAAACCTACCACTTTTGTGATCATCCCGGATGCGCAACGTGAAGCATTTGGTGAACTGTTATCGCAAGCACTGATAGATCTGGGTCAAACTGAATCAGCTCAGATTGAACGGGTCAAGAATCATCCTTTTCGTGCACCTTTGCTGGTACTGGCATTAACCCGTTTGCAGGATCATCCGAAAGTGCCACATTTTGAGCAGATTTTGAGTTCAGGTGCCGCTATTCAAAACTTCTTGCTGTCTTTGCAGGCTCAAGGTTTTTCAACTATGTGGCGTAGTGGCGCAGTAGTAGAATCAAAATTTTTCAAGCAGTCGCTCGGTATTGGTAAGGATGATCTGGTTTCTGGCATTATCTATATCGGTACGGCGGCAAAAGCGATTGCACCACGTGCTGAAATCCAGACCCAGAATTATGTAAGTTATTGGAATCAAAACTAAGGCATTTCAAGACACAGGATATTAGAAAACAAGATGTCAGAATTAAATTTTACCGATTTGATTGAACCGGTAGTGGTCAACCAGAATACGGCTTTAAGAATTACAGTTTTAGGCGGTGGTAGTTTTGGTACTGCAATGGCCAATACCGCGGTTCGAAATGGCTGCGATACCATGATCTGGATTCGTGATCCGGAAGTAGCTGAAGATATTAATGCAACACATATCAATAAACGCTATCTACCGGATTTTAAGCTGGAAGAAAATCTGCTTGCTGTGTCCGATCTGGAGAAGGCTGTTCGTGATCGCGATATTATTCTAGTCGCGATTCCAAGCCATTCTTTCCGTGATGTGTTGCAGCAGATCAAGCCCTTTATAACCTCTCAAGCGGTGATTTCCCTGACAAAAGGGATCGAAGCCAATACCTTCAGCTTTATGAGTGACATCATTCGTGAAGAACTACCGGAAGTGCCTTATGGTGTGCTGTCTGGTCCAAACCTGGCCAAAGAAATTGTCGCAGGTCAGCCGGCAGGTACGGTGATTGCCAGTGAATCTGAACTGGTACGTTATGCAGTGCAACAGGCACTCCATAGTGCATTATTCCGTGTCTTTGCCAGTGATGATGTACATGGCGTAGAACTGGGCGGTGCACTGAAAAATATTTATGCGGTCGCGATGGGGATGGCGGCTGCCTATAATGTCGGTGAAAATACCAAGAGTATGATTCTGACCCGCGCTCTAGCGGAAATGAGTCGGTTTGCAGTCAAGCTGGGTGCAAACCCGCTGACTTTCCTGGGGCTTTCAGGTGTAGGTGATCTATTCGCCACTTGTAACAGTCCGCTGAGTCGTAACTATCAGGTTGGTTATGCATTAGGTAAGGGTAAAACCCTAGAGCAGGCGACGACTGAACTGGGGCAGACGGCAGAAGGGATTAACACGATTGTGCAGGTAAAAGCACGCTCAGAAGAGCTGGATGTGTATATGCCGATTACAACTGCCTTGTATGAAGTGATCTTTGAAGGAGCGCCGCCGCTGACGATCGCTCTATCCTTGATGAAAAATGGTCATCGCAGTGATGTCGAATTTGTCTTGCCACATCATCAAGTCTGATCTATAACACAGGAAGCGCGATGATTATGATGCTGACTGATGATCGTAGTGACCAAATAAATAGGGAAATAAGATGCAACTGACTTTAGTGCGACATGGCGAAGCCGCGCCACCAGTGAATGGGAATGATAGCAAACGTCCCCTAACGGAGCGCGGGCATCAACAGGCGGAACAGACAGCACAGTATTTAAAGGACATCATTAAACCGGAAGTGTTTGTGGTCAGTCCTTTATTGCGTGCGCAGGAAACTCTGGCGCATTTACAGCACTATTTTAAAGATGTACCCGTTGTGATCTGTAATACTATCAAGCCTGATGATGATGCTAAAGTTGCAGTTGAATGGTTGTCACAACTGCCGTATGAGTCCATTGCGGTGGTTTGTCATATGAATGTTGTGGCGCATATTGCCTCTATTCTGTTGACTGAGTCTTTTCATCCATTCCATTTATCAGAAGCACGTATTTATGATCAGGCCGTGATTGCACCAGGTCTATCAACACAAGTTAAAAGCTTTATTCCAACAGTATAAAAACCAATTAAAACGGTAGAACACAATCGATGTTGTATTTATGGATGCCGGAAGCCAATGGGGTTTGGCAATGGTCAAAGGGGGAGTTCTGGAACACTGCTGCAACACTCGAGCAGCTGATTCAGGATATTCAGGCCTATCATGGTGAAGAGGCGACGGTCTTTTTTCCAAGTCGTCATGTGCAGATTTTGCAGCAGACCTTGCCTAAGAGCCAATACAAGAAAATGGGCAATGATGGCATCAAATATCTGTTAGAAGAATATGTGGTACTGCCTGTCGATACGATGAAAGTGCTGCATCATTTTCAGCAGCCTGACCAGATCAGTATTCTGGGGATTGCAAATTCTACAGTTGAAACTTTGCAGCATGCCCTGAATCTGATTCCTGTTAAAGTCACTGCATTATTGCCAGACTTTCTGGTCTTACCAGTACCTGAACATGCGCAGCAGCGCGTTATTGCACAAATTGGTGGGCATCTGCTGGTACGTGAAGCTGAATATATTGGCCAGTCAGTGGATGATCTGAGCCTTTATCTAGATTTTCAGCCCAAAGATCTGGAATATCAGGTCAGCAATCTCAGCCCTGAACAAATGAGCAGTTTAGAAGCGGTAGCAACACGTGAACAATTAAACTCGTTCCAATATACGTTGCCAATGCTAAAAAAACCGAAACAGCATCTATTTAATATCCTGCCAAAGGGTAAATCGGATCATACTGTTTCCGGTTACTGGAAAGCCTGTGCTGCGGTTTTTCTTGGGATTCTGGTATTGCAGTTCACTTATGATGCGGTGCGCTGGTATCAATATAAAAAAGTCGCCAATACCACTGCGATGCAGGCGATTGATCAGTTTAAATACTGGTTTGGACAGAATTATCCGGTCACTGAGCAGAATATTAAAAGTCAGTTTGAAGCCCAGCTTCGTCAAAGTCAGGCTGCGGATACTCAGGCTTTGCAGCTCATTAGCCGAGTCGGGCCGGTGTTGATGCAAAACCAGATTGTGGCACAGCGTGTCAATTATGATCCGTCTGGATTGAGTCTGCAGTTACAGTCCAATTCATCTGAAAGTTTAAATACTTTGACCAAGCAACTGGGGCAGCAGGGCTTTAAAGTAGAATTGGGGAATATACAGGCGAATGGAACAGGCGCCGTAGGACTGGTGAAAATACAATAATGAAAGCTATTGAAACCTTACAGAACCGCATGGATCTGCAAATTGAAAAACTGACCGATTATCTGGATCGTTTGTCAGCACGTGAACGCATTCTGGTAATCTTTACCACAATCTTTGTGCTGGTGACCGCTGTTGCGAGTGCACTCTGGGCAATGCATCAGACAGCAGATACCCAGCAGAAACGTTTAAATGATCTAAAAGATACGCTGGTCTGGATGCAAAGCAATGCTGTTACTATGAAGCCGGCAGGAGACTTGCAATTAGATGCAGCAGAAAAAGTGCAGCGTATTGCTCAGCAACAAGGGCTGTCGGTCGCATCACAGCAAATGGATGGAAAAATTCAGTTGATGCTGTCTCATGAAAATTATTCTGTGCTGGCCAACTTCCTGACACAGTTGGCACAAATGGGGCTAAGTATCGAGAAAATGGAACTAAATAATGAAGCAGGGCAGATTAAATTAACAGCGACTGTGCAATAACTGGTAAAAATAAAGATTTGCAAAGCATGGTTTTTTTGTCAGCCTATGCCTATAATATGCCGACTTAAAAAGCAGTAGACTTTTCTAGATATGTTGTATTCTCTAGCCCGCCCTTTGTTGTTTTCTTTAGCACCAGAGCGTGCACATGAGCTGACACTATCACTATTAAAATCATCCCATAAAATGGGCATGATGCGTCAAAATGTTGCTGTGAAACCTGTGACCTGTATGGGAATCGAATTTCCTAATCCGGTCGGTCTTGCAGCAGGGTTAGATAAAAATGGTGCCTATATTGATGCCTTGGCCAGTCAAGGCTTTGGTTTTATTGAAATTGGTACCATTACTCCACGCCCGCAACCTGGTAATCCTCATCCACGTTTATTCCGTCTTCCGAAAGCCAAAGCGATTATTAACCGTATGGGTTTTAATAATGATGGTGTGGACAAACTGATTGAAAACGTTAAAGCTGCAAAATTTAAAGGTGTACTGGGAATCAATATCGGTAAAAACGCTGATACTCCGGTAGAAAAAGCAGTAGATGATTACCTTATTTGTTTAGAAAAAGTCTATAATTATGCTTCCTATATCACCGTTAATATTTCTTCTCCAAATACCAAGAACCTGCGCAGTTTACAAAGTGGCGATGCACTGACTGAATTGCTGGAAACGCTAAAGAATCGTCAGCTGGAACTGGCTCAGGAACATCAGCATTACGTTCCTCTGGTATTAAAAGTTGCACCGGATCTTGAAGCTGAAGATATTGCCTTTATTGCCAAGCAGTTATTGCAATACAAGATTGATGGTCTGATCGTGACCAATACCACATTGTCACGTGAAGGTGTGGAAGGTCTGGAGCATGCAGAAGAAGCGGGCGGTTTATCAGGCGCGCCAGTCTTTGAGAAAAGCACGGCATGTCTGGCTGCATTTGCAGAGGAATTAAAGGGACAAATTCCATTGATTGGTGTGGGTGGTATTCTTTCAGGTGCGGATGCGCTGGCCAAGAAAAAAGCTGGTGCAAGCCTTGTACAAGTCTATAGTGGCCTCATATATACTGGGCCGGAACTGGTTAAAGACTGTGTAGCCGCGCTTTAAATCCTATGAATGCCATTGATATCTTTCTACTGATTATCTTGCTCATTGGAGGGCTCAACGGTTTGCGCCAAGGATTTATTAAAGCCTTTGCGAACTTAGTGGGATGGATTTTTGCCTTGATTATTGCGGCGAAATATTCAACACTACTTGCGCCCTCAATGGTTGCTCTCAGTACAGATCCAGTGGTACAGAAGATTGCAGCCTTTGCCTTTATCGTTCTGATGATTGTGGTACTCACCTGGATTGTCACCTTTCTGCTCAACCGCATTTTAAAAACCCTGAAACTTGGTCCGCTGAATCGTCTTGCGGGGGGTGTTTTCGGCAGCCTGAAAGGTTTGCTGATTGTCCTGATTACCATGCAGGGGATTGGCCCTTGGGTGGAAAGTTCGCCGCACTGGAAGCAGTCCAAATTTATACAGGTCTTATTGCCATATGCGCCTTGGGCAACAGAGCTCTCCAAAGAAGCCGCAAATGGCGCCCTGCAACATATCAAGTCTGAAGGGGCACAGAAACCTTCAGATTCCTCATCTGAACCGGCATCCAAGGCCAAGAGTTCAGATGCGTCAACGAATAATCCTTTTTATTAATCCTAGCTTGTCTGCGAGGTTGCTATGTGTGGAGTAGTTGGTATAGCTGGTAAATCACCTGTTAACCAAATGTTGTTTGATGCATTAACGATGTTACAACATCGTGGACAAGATGCAGCTGGGATTGTGACTTGTCAGGAAGGCCGCCTGTTCCTGCGTAAAGATGTCGGTATGGTCCGTGATGTATTCCATACCCGTCATATGCGTGCTTTACAGGGTAATTATGGTATTGGTCATGTGCGTTACCCAACGGCGGGTACTTCAAGCAGTGCCGAAGCGCAACCATTCTACGTAAACTCACCTTATGGGATTACGCTGGCGCATAACGGTAACCTGACCAATGCTGAAGAAATTCATGATGACCTGTTCAAAACTGATCTGCGTCACATGAATACTGATTCAGATTCAGAAGTGCTACTAAACGTACTGGCGCACGAATTACAAAAACGTGGCAAGCTGGTACCTACCTCTGAAGATATTTTTCAGGCTGTAACGCGTGTACATGAGCGTTGTAAAGGTGGATATGCCGTTGTTGCGATGATTACTGGTCAAGGTCTGGTAGGCTTCCGTGATCCAAACGGTATCCGTCCATTAATTTATGGTTCGCGCGAAACAGAAAATGGTATGGAATATATCATTGCTTCTGAATCTGTAGCGATTACGGCACTAGGCTTCAAAGTTGAACGCGATATCGAACCGGGTGAAGCAGTTTTCATTGATTCTGACGGTAACTTCTTTACCCAGCAATGTGCAGCGAATCCAGAATACCGTCCATGTATTTTTGAATATGTGTACTTTGCCCGTCCAGATGCAACCATTGATGGGATCTCTGTCTATAAAGCCCGCCTGAAAATGGGTGAGAAACTGGCACAAAAAATCCTGCGTGAGTGGGGCGATGAGCATGACATCGATGTGGTGATTCCAATTCCGGATACTTCGCGTACTTCGGCATTAGAATTAGCCAATATGCTAGGCGTGAAATTCCGTGAAGGTTTCATGAAAAACCGTTATATCGGTCGTACCTTCATTATGCCAGGTCAGCAACTGCGTAAAAAATCAGTACGTCAAAAACTGAACCCGGTTGAGCTCGAGTTCCAGGGCAAAAACGTTCTACTAGTCGATGACTCGATTGTGCGTGGTACGACTTGTAATGAAATTATTCAGATGGCACGTGATGCGGGTGCGAAAAAAGTATTCTTCGCTTCTGCGGCACCTATGGTGAAATATCCAAACGTATACGGTATTGATATGCCGGCGAAATCTGAACTGATCGCTTCTGAACGCAGTGTAGAAGAAATCCGTGAAATCATTGGTGCTGACCGTCTGATTTTCCAAGATCTGGAAGACCTGAAAGATGCAGTACGTACCAAAAAAGTTCCTCATTTGCGTGAATTTGACTGTTCTGTATTTGATGGTGTGTATGTCGCAGGTGGAATCAATGCTGAATACCTCGATCAATTAGAGCAAAAACGCAGTGATGGCGCCAAAAAAGGCGACAATTTTATTGATGTGAATATTGATGCAGCATCAGTTGACCTGACCGGTGTACGCGAAGTCTAAGCAATTAAAATCATGATGAAAAAGCGGGAATTTCCCGCTTTTTTGTTTTATGATGAGCCCAAGGAAAGACCAGATCAGTTAGGGTGGTAGATTGAAAAGCGTAGGATATGCTTTGGTCAAAAACAAGAATATGCTATTGCTAGCCAGCTTTTGTCTGATTGCGATACTATTAACAGTTCTGATTATCAATACAGTGGTTGGCCTGTTTGTTTTCTATGCTGATCCTGGCCAGTCGATATGGTGGCATGTCCTTAGTCCTTATCTGGTAGCGCTGGTTTTGTTTTTGATGATCATTTCGGTCATCTATGAGTTTTATACGTTTCGTGCTGGCGGTTATTCTTTGGCCCAGCAAATGGGCGCGCGTCGACTGAACCAGATGGAAAGTATTCCAGAAGAAAGTGCTGCGCTACGGATTAATGCTCAACTGGCAGATACGTTTCTGATTGAACCGCCAGCCATGTATGTGTTGCCCAATGAAGTCGGGGTCAATGCGTTAACAGCGGGTTTCAGTCCACGTGATACCGCTATTATTCTGACTTGGGGTGCATTACAGACTCTAGATGAAATTGAACTTTATGGCTTGCTTAGCCATGAATTTAACAAGATTCTATCTGGTGAAACAGCTGAAAATACCCGCCTGAAAATTCTATATAGCAGTCTGACCACTTTTAGCCAATGGGGCAGCAAGATTGCGAAGTTGGGGTTTTATCGAAATGATGTACCTCGGGAAAACAAGTTTGAAACTTTCTATGTTTCAATCGGAGCAGTCATCTGGTTGATTGGCAGCTTGGGTATTTTGATCACGCGTTTTATTAAATATATTTCATTGGGCGGACGTACCTATAAAAATGATCAGAAAACCCGACGCCTGATTCAGAATGATGCCAATATTCAGACTTTATTGCGCATTCATGTGCATCATTCAGGATCACAGATCTATAGTGAATATGCCGAATCCATTTCACATATGTGTTTTGCCAATTCTTTAAATCCACAGAACTGGTTGAATATTCATCCGAATATTAATCAGCGTATTTATGAATTAAATCCTGCTTTGATTCAGGATTTGCAGCTCGAAAATCTGAAGAAATTAAAAAACCAGCCTTTGTTTAGTTTGTTTCGTTCACTCGAAGATGTCGTGCCTGAAAGCACAGCAGTCTGGGAATCCCCACAGCCTTTGCCTTTGTTGCGTTTGTCTCCGATCAGTTTTGCGATCAAAGATGCCATCAAGCCATTGAATCCTGAACTACGTGCCAATATGCCGCGTCCAGAGCTGATTGAACGTGCTTTGCAAACTTCGACCGGTTCACGTGAGGTGATGGTCGCAATTTTGATGATCCGGCAATATCGTGAATTTATTCCGACCGAGGCAGAAGTCAGTCGTGCGATTATTGATTCATTATTAAATCTGGATGGACGGGTACATATCTCGATTTTCCAGCAAGCCTGTAAAAATATTGGTGGAATGCCAACCACGGTGGCACGGCAGTTTTTAATGAAGCTGGCAAGGATTATTCAGGAAGATGGTGAAATCGGTTTGCTGGATGCCTTATTGCTAGAGCAGGTGAAGTATGAACTGAATTTGCTGCCGATGCATACGCCAACGTCTTTAGATGAGGTCAAACCACAGATTGTACGTCTGATTGATGCCTTGCTGCATGTGCAGCAGATTAATAGCGATAATCAGCTGGAGGTTCGGGAAAAGATTTTAAATCGTATTCTTAGCCCGCGAGAACTTGAGCTGTATAGTGAAATCTCAGATGAGCCGATTGATTTGGCCGAGATTTTAAATGATATTGCCGGATTGTTATTACGTGATCGTTTGAGCATGTTAGGAATTGCAGAAGTTTGCCTGTGGAGCGACCGGATCATGACTCAGGATGAGCTGGATGTGATGGAGCTTTTATACTGGCGCTTGGGCTTTGAATCCAATGAAATTACCTCGCAAATGCTTAAGAAAAACAGCTTGATGATTATCTAGTATTTTTAAATTAATAAGATGTATTTAAGTCCAGTCTTTCCAGAACTGATCTATAAACAAACTTGCAGTAGAAAAAAAGTAATCTTATAAACTGATTTCTATTTTGAGTTAAAATGACTCAAGATAGAGAGTGAAAAGCTGGAAATAGTTCGGCAAAGAAAAGCGAATCCCGTTAAAATGTTCAACCTGAAATAGGTGATGAAGAAAAGATGATTGGGCATCAGCGTGACATACTGGCAACATTAGGAATCGATATCTGGATTCCCAAGGGCGACGTATGTCAGCAGCATCAGGTTTCGATCTGGCGTGATCAGGCCCCAGCAGAATTACATAGCGAAATCATCCTGCCACAACCGACTCAGATTGCTCCGGTAGAAAAAGCTCCTTTAATTGCGCCTGAGCCTGTTACAGTTGAAGCAAAAGCTGAAGTTAAAAGTGAAGTACCAGTAATTGTTGCATCAATTCAGGAACAGCGGGAAATTCTGCATATTCCGCCATTCAACTTGCAGGCTTTAAGCTTGGAACATTGCACGATTGTCATCGATGCCACAGAAATGACCGAGCAAACCCAGCATTTATGGAGCAATATCCAGCGTGCTCTGCAAAGTGAATTTTATGAACTGAACTGGCCCTTTCCTTGGGTGAATCTGCAAGATGGCCGGGGTGTTGAATCTTATATTCAGGGTTTTCTGGACATGATGAGCCTGGAAAAAAATATCATTTCCCTTGGCTCTATTCCGCATGTGACACATAATAAAATGATTCAACTGGCATCTTTACAGGAAATGCTGGATCAGCCCATACTTAAAAAACGCTTATGGCAGTTTATGCAAAACAGGCCAGAGAACTCAGAATAATATTGATGTGGAATAGGGACATATGAAACAAAAAGTGATTGTATTTAGCCAGATCGATCAGGATGTCCAGAAAAAACTCGAACAAAATTTTAATGTAGTAACTTTACAGCCGAAACTGGGCAATGTACATGAACAGTTGCTGGAACATGTGCGCGATGCCGATGGCATGATTGGGGCAGGCCGACTGCTCAATCGCGATAATCTGGCACCAGCAACCCGACTTAAAATCATTTCTAGTGTCAGTGTAGGGTATGACAACTATGAAGTTGATTATCTGAATGAAAAAAATATCTATCTGACCAATACTCCACATGTCTTGACTGAAACCACGGCAGATCTGGGATTCACACTGTTAATGGCAGCTGCACGCAAAGTGGCTTATCTGGATCACTGGACCAAACAGGGACAATGGCACCGCACGACACGTGAAGCACAGTTTGGTATGGATATTTTCGGAAAAACGCTGGGGATAATCGGGCTAGGGCATATTGGGGCAGCAGTTGCACGCCGTGGGTTTTACGGTTTCAATATGAATATCCTTTACCATAATCGCCATGAAAAACCGGAATTGGCTCAAGGGCTCAGTGCACAGTATTGTTCTCTGAAGGAGCTTTTGCAGCGCTCAGATTTCGTGGTGGTTACCGTGGATTTAAATGCTGAATCAAAAGCTCTGATTGGAGCCGAACAACTGGCACAAATGCAGCCACATGCGGTGCTGGTGAATATCTCCCGTGGGCCTGTGATTGATGAGCAGGCTTTGATCGAAGCCTTAAAAGCCAACCAAATCTTTGCTGCGGGGCTGGATGTCTATGAGAAAGAGCCTTTAAAAGAATCAGAATTATTTGAGCTGGATAATGTCATTACCTTGCCCCATGTCGGTTCGGCCACAGTGGCGACACGTCGAAAAATGGCTGAGCTGGCTTATCAGAATCTGGTCGATGCACTTGAAGGGCGGGTGCCACGCTATGTGGTGAATCCGCAAGTGATTGGTTCATCTAAGTAATATTAAATAACATTTCCCTGCATCTATGCTCATTTTTCGATGCTATATTCGAGACAGGTTGAAACTGAATTTTAGAGATTTTTCATTGAAACGTTTGGTATTGGCGTGCGGGTTAGGTCTGTGTGCAACGGCAGGACATAGTGATAATAATTATTTTAATCAGCCTGCTGCACAATTTTCTGTACCGGATATTGGTGCGGGCGTCGGATTGATCGATCAGCAAAAAGAACAAATGATCGGCGAAAAGGTCTATCGTCAAGTCCAGAAACAAATGCCTGTGATTCAGAATCCATGGCTTGAAGATCAGTTACTTTCCATATTTTCCCACATTCTCAGTCAGACCAAATTACAGCAGCCGATTGGGTTAATGGTAATCAATGATCCGCAAATTAATGCTTTTGCAGTACCCGGCGGATTATTTGCTTTAAATGCTGGCCTGATTAATTCAGCCCGGAATACAGACGAAGTGGCAGGGGTGATGGCACATGAAATTGCACATGTTACACAACGTCATTACAGTCGTTCGCAAGAAACCTTTAAAGGACAAGGGTTATTAGCCTTAGCAGGGATTCTGGTGGGGGCATTAGTCGCTTCACAGGCAGATGGTGATGCAGGTGCAGCAATGATGATGGGTTCTCAAGCAGCACTACTGGATCAGCAATTGACTTATAGCCGTAATCAGGAACGTGAGGCGGACCGGATCGGGATGCAATATATGTATGCTGCCGGCTATAGTCCGCACAGTATGGCGGATTTCTTTGAAGTGATGCATCGTTCCACTAGCCGTTTAAGCTTTATGCCAGATTTCTGGCTGACGCATCCTTTAACTACTGAGCGTATGAGTGAAGCGCGTTTGCGCGCCAATCAGTTGCCTGCGGTTAAGCGTAATTTAAATGATCAGGATTTTGAAATCATTAAATGGTATACGCGGGTACTGTCACGTCAGACCACTGAACAACAGCTCAACTTAATGGTGCAACGTAATGATTTTCCTGGCCAGCTGGCTTTAACGGCTTATCAGCTTCAGCAGGGAGACTTTCAGGCGGCACAAGTCGCACTGGATCAAGCCAAAAAGCACAATAATATGCATCCTTTGCAGGTGTTATTTCAAACTGATATTTATCTGGGACAAAATCAGCTGGATAATGCGCTAAAAAGCATTAGTTCAGCCGCACGGATCATGCCGGAAAACCGTGCTTTAAATTATAAATATGCTGAAACCCTGATTCGTGCTAAACAGCCTGATCAGGCCAGAACGATTGTGCAGCGCTTTTTAAATAGCAATACCCGTGATGTTAGTGGCTGGAGATTAATGCAACTGGCAGCGAATGCAGCACCTGATTCATCAATAAAAGCCGCCAACGTCTTGCGTTATCGGGCTGAAGTAGAGTACTGGTCGGGCTATGAAGAAACTGCGATTAAATCCTTAATACATGCTAAACGTATCAGCAAAGGCAATCAGTCTCTGTCAGCAACCATAGGTCAACGTTTAAAACAGATGCAGCAAACGCGACAGTTTAAAATTTAAGTCTATTTTTCTAATAATTTTTAGTTTCAGTAGATATAGCCGAAGTTCACTAAATCACGCTACAATCCGGGCAAAGCTAAGTTGTTTATTTCAATTATTTTATGAAAAAAATATTATTGGGTTTATTGATATTGGGGTGTGGCGGAAATGTATTGGCGGCTAGTGCGGCAGAATACGTGCAGTCCGTTGAACAGATTAATACTGATTATCAAAAAGAATCACGCCAGTTTTTAAAAGGTTTAAATCCACAGCAGCAGGGTTTTAGCGCATCGCAGAATCAGCAGTTTTGCGCGATTGTGCAGCGCTATGTGGATCGTTTATATAAAGCGGCAGACCAGAACCGGGCTTATCTGGATCGTCAGTATCAAAATGTAGGCAAGCAGGATGTCATACTGCAGGTAAAATCTTCAAAAGAGATGCAGTTGCTGAAACGTTATAATGTGGATTGTAATTTACAGTAAGAATAAATAAGAAAATGCTGAGAACTGTCCGGAATGGAGGCAGTTCAACGCAGATTTAGATTTGAAATATAATGGGGGAATTAAGCAAGTTTTGCTTTAATTTTTGCTGAAACTTGTGCAGGATCGGCGCGCCCGGCTATGAGCGGACGCAGAGAATTCATCACCTTACCCATATCTTTCATGCTAGTAGCTTGTTGCGCTTCAATTATTTGCGCAATCAGGGAATCAAGTTCTTCCTCAGTCATAGCTTCTGGTAGAAATTGAGAGAGAACCTCAACTTCGGCTTGTTCCTTACTAGCTAAATCATCTCGACCAGCGCCTTCAAAGGCTTTGATCGATTCTTTACGTTGTTTAATTTGCTTTTCAATGACCGCAAGAACTTGAGCATCGTCAAGTTCTTTACGCTCATCGACTTCGATTTGCTTAATTGCTGCTTGCAGACTACGAATGACCGTCAACTTTGACATATCTTTGGCACGCATGGTGGCTTTCAATACGTCAGTAATCTGGTTTTTTAAAGTAGTCATTATTTATTCCAAGCAGTCAATCACAAATTAATCTTAGTAAAGGCGAGTAGTACGTACTGATTCACGCGCCAATTTCTTTTGGTAGCGTTTAACAGCAGCAGCTTTTTTACGTTTACGTTCTTGAGTTGGTTTTTCGTAGAATTCACGTTTACGAACGTCAGCAAGAACACCCGCTTTTTCGCATGAACGTTTGAAACGACGGATAGCTACGTCTACTGGTTCGCCTTCTTTCAATTTAACTTGTGGCATGAAGAATCCTCATTAAGTTATGGATAAGATCAGGGCCGAATTGCCCTCGATCACAAGTGAAGGTCAGTATTTTACTCATTTACATCTCATATCACAAGTCTATAATAGTTGCTGCAATAGATTTGATACAGGTTATAGGCAGTTTAATGATCGTTTTAGGCTTGGAAACGTCGTGTGATGAAACAGGACTTGCGCTGTATGACAGCGAGTTGGGTTTGCGCGGACAGGTGCTGTACAGCCAGATTAAACTGCATGCTGAATATGGCGGCGTCGTACCAGAACTGGCTTCGCGCGATCATGTGCGTAAACTCATTCCCTTATTGAATGAACTGCTTGAACAAAGTGGCATAAAAAAAACTGAAATTGATGCGGTGGCTTATACCCGTGGTCCGGGCCTGATGGGCGCGTTAATGACGGGCGCACTGTTTGGTCGGACTTTGGCCTTTGCCTTAAATAAACCGGCAATTGGTGTGCACCATATGGAAGGTCATATGCTGGCGCCATTACTTTCTAAAACGCCACCGGAATTTCCATTTGTGGCATTACTGGTGTCTGGTGGTCACTCACAGCTCATGGCCGCTTATGGCATTGGACAATATGAATTACTCGGTGAATCGATTGATGATGCGGCGGGTGAAGCATTTGATAAAGTTGCGAAAATGATGGGTCTGCCATATCCGGGCGGCCCGAATATTTCCAGACTAGCTGAGCAGGGCGATCCGAACGCCTTTGCTTTCCCACGTCCAATGCTGCATCAAGGTTTGGAGTTTTCATTCAGTGGTTTAAAAACTGCAGTTTCTGTTCAAATGAAGAAACTCGGTGAAGAAAGACGTGATGCAGATATCGCTGCAAGCTTCCAGGAAGCCATTGTCGATACACTTGTTAAAAAATCAGTGAAGGCATTGAAACAGACTGGCTTAAAACGTCTGGTGATTGCTGGTGGTGTAAGTGCCAACAAGCGTTTGCGTGAACGCCTGGAAGCAGACTTGGCGAAAATCAAAGCCACCGTGTACTATGCAGAACCTGCACTGTGTACCGATAATGGTGCGATGATTGCTTTTGCGGGTTATCAACGTCTAAAAGCCGGACAGCAAGATGGCTTGGCTGTAACCACAACTCCACGTTGGCCAATGACAGAATTGACGAATCCAGCCGAAGCTTGATTAAAAGATTCATGATGAAGAAAAGGGGCGTTAAGCCCATTGCTGTCCCATAGTTTGCTTTAAATAAAAAAACCTGAGTCCTAACAGTTAAAATATGAGTGCAAACAAACACTTTAACGACCAGGATTCAGGTTTTGTCCCATCAGAATACCGTATTTCATGAGCTAATTAAACCTGTTGTGCGACAGGATTTTGAACAACTTGCTAAAGTGCACCATGTTGGACAGAAATTTAGAGCGGCTTCCCGGTGGGATCAGTTTATTGCCATATTGATGTCTCAATTCTCTTGTAGGCAAAGTCTGAGAGATATTCAATCCAATTTGGAGTGCCAACAGGAAA
>NZ_VPAW01000025.1:0-50694 GCF_013419055.1 Acinetobacter sp. YH12108
CCGCCAGCGTTCAATCTGAGCCATGATCAAACTCTTCAGTTAAAATCATTTTGTACCTTAGTTAAGACAAGGTACCAATTCTGGCTCATCAATTACTGACAAAAAATTTGCTCAAATAAACTTCGAGAAATTTCTACCAATTATCAATGAAAATATATTCGATTGATCAACCAGTAAAAATCCACACAAGTTGTTCTTCATAATCTCTTAATGATCTTTCTAACACCTCGTCAGTGCTAGAAGCTGGACTTGAAACACTTGATAACTCAGCGTCTCGCTTCGTTCATCACCGTGTATCTCGTCGGTATGGGTGCATTCTAGAGGAATTCAGAATCATTGCAACCCCCAATTCACTATATTTTTCACGTATGTATCTTTTTTCTACGAATTTCGTTAAAAAATCGCTTTTTTATCTAAATTTTGAGCATTTTTCTTCTATAAAAGCCGTATTCATTGCAATTCAATTTAAAAAAGTAGAATTTATTAAGACCTGATAACTATCAAAAAACTGTGACTTTTGAATAAGACCGTAAAATTTAAGGGCTGTATCCAGAATTTTCCGAAATTTTCTTATATCAGCTTACATATTTTGCTGTTTTCTATCCGACTTATAGATATGGAGCTTTTTGTAAGCTCAAAATCCTTGCTGTATACAGGTTTTTTCTTAACCCTGCTTTTAAGAAGCAAAAATGAGGATATGATCTTTCTAGATTTCAGATTATCCAGAAAGCTTATTTAAGCGCGGAAGAATAAGCAGAAGATTAAAATCGATTAAGCCACATTTGAGTATCTATCTTTTACCCAATGCTGCATCACTTCCTCAATCACTTCTTTCTTGCCACTATAGTCTTCAGCAGCAAACAATAATTTGGCCCGACGTGGCAGACGTTCTTTGACTAATGAAAAGAGTAAATAGTGAGAGGCAAGATCTAATTGCTGAAATAAAGCCTGTACCTGATCAAAAGATTTTTGTTTTTGCTCAGCAGATTCATATTCGAAGAGAAAACGCAAAATGAAATCGATGTCTTCATCAAACATCTGTTCAGTCTGGTATTGATACACCTTATTTACCTTTCTTTTTATAGATGGATTGAGATTCAAAGATGATTCATTCATCTCACTATGGATTTAACCTGAATCCCAGCTAATTCATCCATCTTTGTTTTGAATTTATTGAAGATTGAACATATAGCCAGACAACACCAATAAAAAAGGAAGAGATCTCTCCCAAAATCTCTTCCTTAGAATTGAATCTTTACCCGATCCATTATGTCATTATTATAGTTATTCACATTATATTAACTTGTCTCTTCACTTAGAGACCTGATCAATTATGGAGTTGTCTGTTATTGATCATTACCCTCTAGATATGCTTTTCACGGAATCTCTAGACGAATAAATCTTATACACAAAAAACCAGAAATGCAAGCCAAATGGCAAAATTTAAATGTTGTTTTTATAAGGTTTTTTTTGAATTTCTATATTTATATAATTCATATACAACTTAAAAAATAAAAGCAGGCCGAAGCCTGCTTTTATTTCAATAACTTAGAACCGGCCTTAGTCAACGAAGGTCACTTTTGCAATTGCTTTTTTGCTGGCCTGAATAATTAAAGTTACGTTCTCTTTCACAGAAAAAGACGCATCAACCGGTTTCCAGTCCACTTTTACAGTGCCGCGGCCTAAGGCATCTTTAGCTTGAGCAGCATTTTTGGTTAAGCCAGCTTCACGTAAAATTGAAGTAATGAAGATCTCACCACCAAATTCACCACGTGAAATGGTCACTTCTGGCGTACCTTCAGGCAGTTCACCTTCAGTAATGATATTACCTGCACCTTTATGGGCATGAGCGGCAGCTTCAGCACCGTGGAAACGTTCTACCAGTTCCAGCGCAAGGATACGTTTTACTTCCTGCGGGTTACGGCCTTCTTCGATTTCTTTCAGCAAGCCTTGAATTTCTTCTATAGATTTGAAGCTGAGCAGATCGAAATAACGCTCAATCAGTGAATCCGGCATAGATAATACTTTCTGGTACATCGCGCCCGGTGCATCAAATACACCAATATAGTTGCCTAAAGATTTAGACATCTTGTTCACGCCATCCAGACCTTCAAGAATTGGCACAGTGATACATACCTGCGCTTCCTGGTTATAACGGCCTTGTAGAGTACGACCCATCAACAGGTTAAAGGTCTGGTCTGTACCACCTAACTCCACGTCAGCTTCTAAAGCAATTGAGTCATAACCTTGAACCAGTGGATATAAGAATTCGTGAATCGCAATCGGTTGCTGATTGTTATAACGCTTGGTGAAGTCATCACGCTCTAACATACGTGCAACTGTTTGTTGTGATGCCAATTGAATCAGGTCAGCTGCAGTTTTTTGTGCAAACCATTCCGAGTTAAACACGACTTTGGTTTTGTTTGGATCAAGAATTTTAAATACTTGTTCTTGATAAGTTTTTGCGTTTTCTAGCACCTGCTCACGTGACAATGGCGGGCGGGTTGCGCTCTTACCCGTTGGGTCACCGATCATCGCAGTGTAGTCGCCGATCAGGAAGTACACTTCATGACCCAGGTCCTGGAATACTTTTAATTTATTGATTAAAACTGTATGACCTAGGTGCAGGTCCGGTGCAGTTGGGTCAAAACCCGCTTTAATTTTTAAAGGACGATTCTGCTTTAATTTCTTCAGAAGGTCTTCTTCAGAAATAATTTCGTGGGTGCCTCGTTGGATGAGGGCAAGTTGTTCTTCAGCCGGCAGGAAATTTGACATCACAAAATCCAAATACATCAGTTATTCAATTTGTGCGATATACTAACACTTTTTCAGCACATTGCAGGCTTAAGAATAATCATGACAGCGATCTATATTGGGGTAATGACCGGCACAAGCATGGATGGTGTCGATATTGTTGCTGCTTCTTTTGATCCACTTCAGCTTCATGCTACCCTCACCTTGCCTTTTGATCCCGATCTTCGTGATGAACTGATGGCACTGACTTTGCCAGATGACAATGAAATCGACCGCATGGGCAAAGCTGATGTCGCACTGGCACAAATGATTGGTCATGGCATCAATACGCTGATTAAAGAAAATAATTTAGATCGATCTCAAATTAAGGCGATTGGATCGCATGGTCAGACCATCCGCCATCGCCCCGAACATGGCTTTACCCTGCAAATCGGTGATCCAAATATTATTACCGAAATCACCCAAATTCCGGTCATTTCCGATTTCCGTCGTCGTGATCTGGCTGCTGGTGGCCAAGGCGCGCCTTTAGTTCCGGCTTTTCACCAAGATATTTTCCAGCATGACAGTATTCACCGTGTGATTCTGAATCTGGGCGGCATTGCTAATGTCAGCATTCTGCCGGCAGGTCAACCAGATCAGGTTTATGGCTTTGATACCGGCCCTGCCAATATTCTGATGGATGCCTGGTGTCAGCGTTATACTGGCCAGCCTTTTGATGAAAATGGTAACTGGGCGGCTTATGGCACGCCAGTCCGTAGCCTATTGGATCGTTTACAGGAACATGAATTCTTCTCAAAAGAGCCACCCAAAAGCACTGGCCGCGAAGACTTTAATCTGGAATGGCTGGACGAACAGATTGCCGACTGGCGCAATGACCTTCAATATGATGAACTTGAAGATACACCAGAGAATGTGCAAGCTACTTTAATGAAGCTCACTACCCGTGCGATTAAAAAAGCCATTTACCGTTCCGGTCTGGATACCGGTGAAGTTTATGTTTGTGGTGGTGGTGCCTATAATTCACATTTATTGGAACAGTTACGCTGGCGTTTGCGTAAACATCATTGGAGCGTACAAACCACAGCCGACCTTGGCTTAAATCCGACTTGGGTGGAAGGCACAGCTTTTGCCTGGCTGGCGATGCGTTTTATGAATCAACTCAGCGGCAATCTGCCGGCTGTGACAGGTGCATCAGGTTATCGCGTTCTGGGTACAATTACCTCTGTATAAGAGCAGCTTTAAGCTCACTATATATAGTTATAAAAAAGGTCTGCATATTTGCAGACCTTTTTTATAATGAAGAATCATATTTAGATCATGTCTAAATTCTTCCTAACGCATCATGAGTTTGGCATTTTCATTTCTAAATGCACGCAGGATTTGCTGTCCTGCACGACCGGTCGGGCTTAAACCCAGACGGTTCTGTTCCTGACGAATCGCCTGACGGGTTTTATCCCCAATTAGACCATCTACCTCACCAATATCATAGCCACGGTTTAACAGGAATTGCTGGATCTCGCGACGTTCCGCACGTGACGTACCCGGATCATCGGTTGGCCAAGCTGCCTGGATGCTTCCTTTACCTTGTAAGCGGTCAGATAAATGTGCAATCGCTAAAGCATAACTTTCTGCTGCATTATAGCTATAAATGGCATCAAAATTCTTAAAGACTAAAAATACCGGGCCATTTTCACCTGCAGGTGCCAATAAGCCAGCCTGAGAAGATTCTGATAAATTGCCCTGCAATAGCGAAGTACCGTCAGCGCGCACCACACCACGGTTCATCCAGCTACTCAGTGATTTTTTATTGCGTCGGCCTTCGCCTGAAACAGACATGCCTTGTGGAATTTTTACTTCAAAGCCCCAAGGTTGGCCAGTCTGCCAGCCACGTTTTTTCAGGAAATTGGCTGTAGAAGCCAGTGCATCAGGAATACTGCCGACTAAATCACGACGACCATCCCCATCAAAATCTACCGCTAGTTCATCATAGGTTGATGGCATAAACTGGGTGTGACCAAATGCGCCTGCCCATGAACCTTTGAGCTGGCTTTCATAGACATCGCCACGCTGTAACAGTTTCATAGTGGTGAAGAACTCACCACGGAAATAACTTTGACGACGACCTTCACAACTCAAAGTACCCAAGGCCTGTAATAAAGGATACTTCCCGGAAATATCACCAAAATTACTTTCTACGCCCCATACGGCTACGATGGTTTCTGCCGGTACTCCATAGGCTGTGCTAATCCGGTTTAATACCTCACGATGTTGCTGCAGTTTTTGTCGACCCAGTTGTACACGTTCTTCATCCACCAGTCCGGACAGATAATCCCAGATCGGAGTCGAAAACTCAGGCTGATAATTCAGCTTTTCAATCACAGAATAATCGGGTGTTAAATTTTGCGTATAACGATCGTAGGTTGAACCACTTACGCCTTGTGCAATCGCCTGACTGCGCAAATTGGCAAGACAATTCTGAAAATTATTTTGGGACGCATAATTGACGGGGCTGCTCGGAACAGAGGATATATCCGTTGATGTCACACGCTGACCATTAATAATCAGTTCTGCCTGTGCCTGTGTAGCAGCTAAAACCAAAGAACCAACAAAAAGTGCAAGCCGTTGCATAAGACCCTTAAATATTTAGATTTTGAATTATGTTTCTACCTTAGCAGCTCATGACGAAAATTAAAGCGCCAATGCGTAAATTTAAATTCATAATTCCTACACTTTTGAATTCATTTTGTAGCTTTTAAATTTAAAAACTTATCCACAAGTCCATTTTAAATTCAAATCAGGCTCATTTTTTAAATTTAAATTCAAAACTCAGGAAATTACTTTTGAATTTAAAAATTTATTGTGGATAACTTGTCTTTAGATTAGGACTGCTCAATCAGCCAAAGGCTTCTGGTATATAGTATTTCTATTTTAAATTCATTTTTATTAGAAGGAACTATATTTAAATTCAGAACTTTGAATTCATTGATCAGCTTTCAAATTTGAATTCATATTTTTGAATTTAAATTTAAGCAGCGAAGTTTAAATTCAAAGTTCATTTTTAAATTTGAATTTATTTTTATGAATTTAAATTTAAAATCTATTTCCAGTTTTAAATTCAAACTCAATATTAAGTTTATCCACAAGTGAATAACCCAGAATTCAGCCCAAAATAGCAGCGAATTAAATTATTATATTTATACTCAATTGATCAGTTTATAAGCAATTGATTTTAAAAATGATCCGACCAATGGCAGGGGATTTTTAAAGAGGCGCAATCATGCCTGAATCTGGACAAATAAAAAAGCGATCACCGAAGTGATCGCTTTTTTTATCAGCAGCTCAAAGCTTAGATGGTCATATCTTCGCTCAATGCCAATGGATTCGGTAAAATCTTCGCCAGTTGACGGCATAAAGTGGTCAGCTGAGCGCTGTCTGTGGGCATCAAAGTGATGTGACCAATCTTGCGACCTTCACGTTCTGTTTTATTGTACAGATGCAGGTGTGCGCCTTCTAAAGTCAGGACATCTTCAGATTTGGGATGCTGACCGATAATGTTCACCATCACGGTTGGACGCACCACTTGAGTTGAACCCAGTGGCAGACCTGCGACCGCACGAATATGGTTTTCAAACTGCGAGCAGACAGCGCCTTCAATCGACCAGTGACCTGAGTTATGCACACGTGGTGCCATTTCATTTGCATACAGGCCTTTGTCTGTCACAAACAGCTCAAGGGTCAAGACACCCACATAATTCAAGTGATTGAGCAGGCGAGTAATGTATTCTTGCGCGACTGGCTGCAGATCCGCACTATTGGGTGCCGGAACGATGGAATGCGACAGGATGCCGTTATGGTGATGATTTTCAGCCAATGGCCAGGTTTTGACATCACCATTTTGACCACGTACCGCAATGATGGATACTTCACGCGAGAAAGTCACAAAACTTTCGGCAATCAATTCACCAGCAGGGCCGAGTTCCGCCCAGGCCTGATCAATCTGATCTGCTGAACGTAGAACGAACTGGCCTTTGCCGTCATAACCACCACGAGAGGTTTTTAGCACGATCGGTAAGCCAAGCTCAGCAACGGCCGCCTGCAAGCTTTCGACTGAAGTCACCGCTTTATATGGTGCAACCGGAATTTCCAGTTCATCAAATAGGGCTTTTTCAGACAGACGATGTTGTGCGATGGCTAAAGCCTGACGAGGCGGATGCAGATCTTTGTTTTGCGTTAAAACGTCGACATCAGCTAGGGGTGTATTTTCAAACTCCAGGCTGAAGACATCTGCGCTATTGATGAAATCCTGCAAGCCATTTACAGCTTTTGTTGAGAAAACCGGACCCAAAGCCGCAGAAGGGCAGTCCGTATTGGCTTCAAAGAACGTACATTGAATATTTAGAGGTAGTGCGGCTTGTGCCATCATCCGACCTAACTGGCCGCCACCAAAAATACCGATGGTTTTATCCATTGTGTTTGATCCCGTATTAAGCTTGGACTTACATTTGACCTGGAATATTGTTACTTGCGACTTTCTCGGTTTGTGCCGCGCGGAAATCTGCGACATTTTTTGCGATCTCTGGACGGGTTAAACCTAAAATCTGTGCTGCCATAATGGCTGCATTGGTTGCACCGGCAGGACCGATCGCCAATGTTCCTACGGCGATACCCGCTGGCATTTGCACGATAGAAAGCAATGAATCGACACCATTTAAGATCGAAGATTTGACGGGTACACCCAGTACTGGCAGATCAGTTTTGGCTGCACACATACCTGGTAAATGCGCTGCACCACCTGCACCGGCAATAATCACCTGAATACCACGATCACGCGCTTGTTCAGCATATTCAAACAGACGGTCCGGGGTACGGTGTGCGGAAACGACTTCGGCTTCAAATGGGACACCAAGCTGCTTGAGCATTTTGGCAGTGTGTTCGAGAGTTGCCCAATCTGATTGAGAACCCATGATAATACCTACGAGAGGAGTATCTTGTGCAGCAGCCGCATTCATTGCAAATTTTCCAGAGATTAAAGTAAGAAAGATAAATCTCGACGAGAGAGCCAAGCTTGAATAGGAATGCATATTATAGACTGATTTTTCAGCTTCATAAAATTTAACGGTCAAAGCAAGGCTCGATTTTTCTTATTTTTTTATTGGATTCTTAAAAACTGGAATAAAAATAGGGAAGTAGTGGCTAGTAGATGATTTCAGGAACTGCGGAATACAAAATAGACACAGCCACAGAGACACAGCGCTGCCCATAAATAATCCAGTTTAAACGGCTGTTTGAACAGGAAAATCATAAAGGGAACAAAGACCAGTAGAGTGACGGCTTCCTGGGTAATTTTCATTTGACCCACCGCCAGTCCCTGTTGGGCCAATAATTTGGTTGCTGGAATCATCAGGCTATATTCAAACAGGGCAATGGCCCAGCTAAATAAAATCGCCTGCCACAGCGGTGCATCATGCGGCAGGAATTTGAGATGTCCATACCAGGCCAGGGTCATAAAACAGTTGGCAATCACCAGAAGAAAGAGAGCCGGTAGCATCTGCATGCACTCTGCAAAAAGTTCGGGCTTATTTTACGATTTATTTTGCTAAAAGATATTCTGGAAGCTTGAAAATTTCCCTGAATTTGTCTGTGAAACAGGATTTAAAAAATCCCGCAGGAATGCTTGAACTTTGACTATCTTTTCGGTCAAAGCCTTGCTATCGTTGCTTGCAAATCGAATAAATCATGGCAACAGCACCAGTACAAAGTGATGTGTCAGGCAAAATGGAGTGAAGTAGATGCATCTGCATATTTTGGGTATTTGTGGCACCTTTATGGGTTCACTGGCATTACTGGCACGTGATCTAGGCCATAAGGTGACAGGATCGGATCAAAACGTTTATCCACCGATGTCGACCCAGCTGGAAAATGCAGGCATTACTTTAATGCAGGGCTACGACCGCAGCCATTTACAGCCGCATCCGGATCTGATCATTGTCGGCAATGCCATGAAACGTGGTATTGATGCTGTAGAATATATGCTGAATGAAGGCCTGCCTTATATTTCAGGTCCACAGTTTCTGGCAGATCATGTCCTGCAAGGTAAACACGTTTTAGGTGTAGCTGGTACGCATGGTAAAACCACAACTACCACCATGCTGGCATGGGTACTGGATCAGGCCGGTTTAGAACCTGGCTTCCTGATTGGCGGTGTCCCGCTTGGCTTTTCTGAAAGTGCGCGTTTAGGTGGCGGGAAATACTTCTGTGTCGAAGCCGATGAATATGATTCTGCCTTTTTCGACAAGCGTTCCAAGTTCGTGCATTACCATCCTAAAACGGCGATTCTGAACAATCTGGAATTTGACCATGCCGATATCTTTGATGATCTGGCAGCGATCCAGAAACAGTTCCACCATTTAGTGCGTACCATTCCAAGTGAAGGCCGCATTATTACGCCAATTACTGAAACGAATATTGATGAAGTGCTAGAGCAGGGCTGCTGGACGCCTGTGGTTCGTACTTCATTAGATGCCAATGAAAAATCTGAGCTTTATGCTGAACAGCTTTCAGAAGATGGTTCTCACTTCAAGGTACTCCAATACGGTATCGTGAAAGGCGAAGTGAAATGGAATATGACCGGTCAGCATAGTGTAGCCAATGCACTGGCAACGATTGCTGCTGCTGAACATGTCGGTGTCTCTATTGAAACGGCTTGTGAAGCACTTTCAAACTTTGGCGGTGTTAAGCGCCGTATGGAACTGCTGGACACTGTACGCGGCATTGAAGTCTATGATGACTTTGCCCATCACCCAACCGCGATTGATACCACCCTTGATGGCGCACGCAAGCGTCTCGGTGAACGTAAGCTGTGGGCAATTATTGAACCACGTTCCAATACTATGCGTATGGGCAGTCATAAAGATGGCTTGGCACATTCCGCGCGTCTGGCGGATGAAGTGATCTGGTATCAACCTGAAGGTCTGGACTGGGATCTGCAACCGGTAATTGACGCTGCGCCAAATAAAGCTGTAGTCGCACGTACTCTGGATGAGATTATCCAGACCGTAGTGGCTGAAGCAGGTGAGGGCGATGCCGTGGTGATCATGTCCAATGGCGGTTTTGGCGGGCTACATCAGAAACTGATTAGCGCTTTAAAAGCTTAAAAATTTATATAAAAAAGCCCGTAATAGCGGGCTTTTTTATTTTAAAAATTAAATTCGCTTTCTATCTTTTTTAAGAAAATTAAACTTCATTCAAGTTCAAATCAACTTTCTTATTTCACTATTAAAACAGCTAAAATTTATCTTTCTTCTTTTCATTATCTTTTGTTGCAATCTGAACATAAGACTCATTGCAGTCTTTGAGTGCCCTAGGCACAATCAATAAGAACAACAGCATTTCGATCCTCTTTTATCCTCAACCCTCCTGATGATTTTCTAGGCTGTAAAGGCAGCAAAAAAATAGCTTTATCTCTCTTGTTCAGACCCTCATTTCCTTAGGAGATCTGTCATGACAACAATGAAAGCCATGGTTTATTACGGCGCCAATGATATTCGTTTTGAAGAACGTCCTATTCCCCAAATTCTGCAACCCACTGATGCCATTATCAAACTTAGCAAAGTCACCATTTGTGGTACTGACCTCGGGATCTGGAAAGGCAAAAACCCCGAAATTGAGGAGGTTGCAAAAGAAAAAACCGGCAGCTTTAATGGCCGGATTCTCGGTCATGAAGGTATTGGTATTGTGGAAGAAGTCGGTTCCGCTGTTCAAAACTTTAAAAAGGGCGATCGGGTGATTATTTCCTGTGTCAGCCGCTGCGGCACCTGTGAAAACTGTCAGAAACAGCTGTATGCCCATTGTAGAAACGAGGGTGGCTGGATCATGGGCTATATGATTGATGGCACTCATGCCGAATATGTCCGAACCCCATTTGCCGATACTTCTCTTTATCATTTACCGGAAGGTCTGAATGAAGATGTTGCGGTCTTTCTTTCAGATATTTTGCCGACCTCACATGAAATTGGTGTGCAATATGGTCAGGTCAAACCGGGAGACAATGTAGCGATTGTCGGTGCCGGCCCGATTGGCATGAGTGCCTTGCTCACTGCCCAGTTTTATTCTCCAGCCAATATCATCATGGTCGATGTCGATGATAACCGGCTGGAATTTGCCAAAACTGTTGGTGCCACTCATACCGTGAATTCAGCCAATGAGGATGCTATTCAACGTGTACTGGAACTCACTGATGAGCGAGGGGTGGACTGTGCTATTGAAGCGGTGGGCTTAGAAGCCACCTGGAATATTTGCCAGCACATTGTGAAAGAAGGCGGCCATCTGGCCAATGTCGGTGTACATGGTAAATCCGTCAATTTTGAACTGAATAAACTCTGGATTAAAAACCTGACCATTACCACAGGTCTGGTCAATACCAATACCACCGGTATGCTGCTCAAGACCTGCTGTTCCGGCAAGTTACCACTGGAAAAACTGGCCACCCATCACTTTAAGTTTGCTGAATTTGAAAAGGCTTATGATGTGTTTAAACATGCCTCTGACGAAAAGGCTTTAAAGGTCATGATTGAAATGACTTAGATCATCATTGGCAACAAAAAAGTCCGCTATGCGGACTTTTTTATTTTTTAGCATCAATTAAAAATAGGGAATATAACCACGCTGTTTATAACCTTGAGGAGAAGCAAGATTGGCCTGATTTTCATCCAGACGATAGAGCAGTTCCAGGAATCCACCCAGTTGTTCCTGTTGCAGTGCATGAGGTTCAAATTGGCCTAAACCTAAACGTGAAAATAAAGAAGAAATTTCACTATGTTTATGGACATATTTCATCGACCACTCCGAGAAATGTGGACGTTCTACCGTTGCATCCTGAAAGCGAAGCACCTGATGATGGCGTGGATCACGGCAAATACTCTGAAACAGATTTTCTACCACCTCTGCCTCACCTTCCAGACATTGAAAAAACTTGCCGTGGGAATAATATAAAACCCCGTTAATTTGGTGAGCTTTATTAAATTTTCTCGCTACAGATAATATATCGCTAAGATCCTGTAATAACTCTTGTTCAGATTCTATCCGCTCACTGGCGTAGCAAAGCTGTAGCATAAGGTCATCTCACTGAAGAAAGAATTAAAAGCATAATTTAATCAATTATTTTAATTTAAGTCGATCATTTTTTAATCAAATATCCGTTTTTGCTTACATTGTTTTAGGTTTGCTTTTCCAAAGAAAACTTCTAACAATTACCTCCTGAGAGGAAATCAATGATTTCAGATATATAGCGATAATGATGAAGGAGTGAAACCTGATGTTAAAAGATCTGATTTTCACTGTAGCGTTGTTGTGTATATGTTTTATGCTTTTGATTATGCTGAATGAGATGGCCTTGACGACCGAGACCAACATTCTGCTCAGTTCAGTTTTTGTAGGCTGGACGCTTTTACAGTTTGTTCGCCGTCGTATGTTTTTTTATATCAGTGTAAGCCTGATGATAGGAATACTTACGCTGTTAGGCAAATATGAAGAAGTGTTATGGAACAGCATAGGCCTGATGGCAGGTTATGGCGTATATAACCTGCTGCAGCGTATTTCTGTACCTGCACTTAAAGGCAAATTACAACATATCTCTATCTTGGATAAGTTTAATTTAATTGCTAAATAGCAGCTGCCACATCCTGTAGGCTGCGATCACGTTTAAACATGACATCTACATAGGAACACTGGGGAATAATTTTTAAGCTATTCTTGCGGGCAAAGTCGACCAGTACATCCAGCATTTTGCGTGCTACGCCTTGACCGCGTAAGGAATTATCTACCCAGGTATGATCAGCCACGATGGTCGATGCTTCTTGCCACTGATATGTAATTTCAGCAAGACGTCGACCATCTTCCTCCATAAAAAATACACCGCCGCGTTTTGAATCTTGATGTTGAATGTCCATACTGAAGGCTGATCTCTTAATAAAATTATTGGTTTATTTAATTTAAAACATCTTCTTAAAGAAATAATATGAATTATTGTTAAGTTTTTAATATTGGATGAAATTTTTTATTTTCTTTCATCATTTCCTGTGATTTTTTTCAAATATTGATAACTTTTTATTTCTCTATTTTGCCTGATTGAGGGTGATGCAGTTTTAGTCATCACATATCACCCCAAAAATTTAATTTTACCTACTCCCTAATTGAGAAAGACAGGATTAGAATGCAGCATCTTTTTGCATGCAACTTCGTATGTCTGACTCATCTTCCGCTTCTTCCGTCACCAAGCAATGGATTGGTGTCATCGCTTTAGCCTGCGCGGCTTTTATTTTTAACACCACCGAATTTATTCCTGTGGCATTACTGAGTGGAATCGGGCAAAGCTTTGCCATGTCCGCCACTCAGGCCGGCATCATGCTGACCATTTATGCCTGGATCGTGGCCCTACTATCTCTTCCGATCATGCTGCTCACTAAAGCCATAGAACGGCGTTTTCTACTGATGCTGGTCTTTGCGGTCTTTATTTTAAGTCATCTGCTGTCCTATTTTGCCTGGAGTTTTAGCATGCTGGTGATCAGCCGGATAGGGATTGCCATCGCACATGCCTTGTTCTGGTCGATTACCGCTTCACTCGCGGTTCGGGTCGCACCGAAAGGTAAAGAGTTTCAGGCACTCGGTTTATTGGCCACAGGAACGGCGATGGCAATGGTGCTCGGTATTCCATTTGGCCGGATGATTGGTGAGGCGTATGGCTGGCGTAATAGTTTTGCCCTGATTGCGTGTCTCGCATTGATCATTTGCCTGATTCTGGCCAAAACCTTGCCATTGCTTCCAAGTGTCAATTCAGGCTCCCTCAGCAGCTTAAAAAGCCTGATCAAACGTCCAAGCCTGATGCTAGTCTTTACCCTCACCATTCTGGTGATTACGGCGCAGTTTACCGCTTATAGCTATATTGAACCATTCTCCCTGAATATCGCCCGCTTTGATTCAGCCCAGACCACAACTTTACTTCTGGTTTATGGCGGAGCAGGATTCCTGGGTTCTTATCTGTTTGGCCGCTTTGCCGCACAGTTTCCGAAAATGACTATTCCTGCTTTTACTTTTGGACTGGTTATTTCCATGTTGCTGTTATTGCCCTTGTCGAGCACAGTCACCGGTCTGTCTGGCTTATCTCTGCTGTGGGGTTTGAGCATCATTGGTTTCAGCCTGGCCCTACAATCCAAAACCCTGAACCTGGCTGCAGATGCCACAGATGTTGCCATGGCCATTTATTCCGGCCTGTATAATGTCGGTATTGGCGGAGGAGCTTTGCTTGGCAGTATTGTCACGCTTCAGATCGGGCTATCGAGCATTGGCTGGGTAGGCGCAGGGCTGGCGATCCTTGGATTTCTGCTTAGTCTTTATTTGGTTCAGCGTTTGGACTTTCTGCCCAAAGCTGCTGATTAAACGCTGCTTTTTGTAAAATAATTTGTGATTATGCACAAAATCTGTCATGCTCATTTGATATTGAGCAATTGCTCAAACAGAATTGAGTTTGAACAAGGGGAGTAGCCTCCTCCAAACGTTTAAGAATGAAGTTTCAGTTTTTGAACGTGTCAGAATATCGTCATTACACTTTGCAAAAAGTCGGTATCTGAGCATCTTGAAATGCGACTGGATCTCCTCCAGTAAAGCACAAAGATGTAGGCAAGACCTTGATCATGTTGTTATAGATGTATTTCATCTGACAGCAGGTCAAGGTTTTTTTATGGCCGATTGTCAGATGTGGAGAATTCCCATGGAAACAATTGGTACACCCTGGCTGTATCTGGCTTTTTTCATTATCGTTGCAGTGATGCTGGTCATCGATTTTATCGGCTTTAAGCATCAGCACGGACAGCCCACCAAAGTCCGTACTGCCGCCTACTGGAGTATTGCCTGGGTCAGTGTAGCGACTCTGTTTGGCGGTGCATTATGGCTGTATCTGGAACAGACTTCAGGGGCTGCTCTGGCAAACCAGAAGGTGATGGAATACTTTGCCGGTTATTTGCTGGAAAAATCTCTGGCAATTGATAATGTCTTTGTCTGGCTGATGATCTTTGCTGCCTTTGCTATTCCTCCTGCACTGCAACGCCAGCTGCTGCTCTATGGCGTTTTGGGTGCCATTATTCTGCGGACCATCTTTATTTTTATTGGCGCATGGTTCGTACAGGAGTTCTCGTGGATTCTGTATATCTTCGGTGCTTTTCTGGTTTATACCGGTTTTAAATTCCTGCGCGGCCAAGGAGAAGAGCATACCGATATTGAAGATATGGCAGTTCTGAAATGGCTACGCAAACATATCCGGATTACGCCGCAAATGCGTGGCAATAAATTTTTTGTGCATCAGAACGGTGTCCTGTGGGCAACGCCATTATTTCTGGTGCTGATTCTGGTGGAAGCTTCTGATGTGATCTTTGCGGTAGACTCGATCCCAGCCATTTTCGCTGTCACCACCGATCCCTTTATTGTTTTAACAGCGAACCTGATGGCGATTCTGGGTCTGCGTGCCATGTTCTTCCTGCTCGCTGGTGCTGCATCAAAAATGTACTATCTGCCTTATGGCCTCGGGATCATTCTGGTCTTTATCGGCTTCAAGATGCTGATGCTGGAAGTATTCCATATGCCGATCTGGATTTCCCTGAGCTTTATTGTCATTGTGCTGACGATTACCGCATGGTTATCAATCCGTCATAGCAAAAAATACAATGAAACAGCGCTATAAATAATTGCTTCGTCATTTCTGATAAGTCCGCAAAATGCGGGCTTTTTTTATTTCAGGCCAGTGATCGTTTTGGCTACTTTAATTAGCATCATTTTCTTTATTTAAATCTAATTTAAAAATCTCGTGATAATTGCTTTGATCTTGGCCGCTATTTTGCATTGTTAAAATTTGGGGATTTTTAGTTGTGTATTTCCCATACAGGCTAGAACTTTTCAGCTACAATCAATCGAAAAAATTACAAAGTGCAGGTTTTCAATGTCTTCTTACATTGCGACGACAGCTATCCGTGGTCGTTTCCTCGATATCCAGAATACAGTTGCCCAAGCACGTGAAATTCACGACCAAGTGCGTTATATAGAAGATGGTTTACTCATCATAAAAAATGGAATAATCCAGTGGTTTGGTTCCTGGCAGGAAGGTCAGCAGCAGCTCCCTGAAGGTCTGGATATTACTTATTATCCTGAACAGCTCATCATTCCGGGTATGATCGATACCCATATCCATTTCCCGCAAACTGAAATGGTCGGTGCTTATGGGGAACAGCTACTAGAATGGTTAAATACTTATACCTTCCCGACTGAGATCCAGTTTCAGGATCCGGCGTATAGCCAGAAAATTGCACAGTTCTTTATTCAGGAATTGCTGAAAAATGGTACAACCACAGCTTTGGTGTTCTGTACCGTTCATCCAGCCTCGGTAGAAGCACTGTTCGAAGCGGCTACAGCACAGAATATGCGTCTGATTGCCGGTAAAGTGCTAATGGACCGCCATGCACCTGAAGCCCTGACGGATACTGCAGAATCTGCCTATAGCGACTCTAAAGCCCTGATTGAGAAATGGCATGGTAAAGGACGTAATCTTTATGCGATTACGCCACGTTTTGCTCCGACCTCAACGCCTGAACAGCTGGAAAAAGCAGGGCAGTTAAAAGTCGAATATCCAGATGTTTATATCCATACTCATCTCAGTGAAAACAAAAATGAGATTGCCTGGGTAAAAGAACTCTTTCCGGAACGTGAAGGCTATCTGGATGTCTATCATCATTATGGGCTGACCGGCGCTAAATCCGTATTTGCGCATTGTGTGCATCTGGAAGAAGGGGAGTGGGATTGTATGCATCAAACCGACTCTGCGATTGCCTTCTGCCCAACCTCAAACCTGTTCCTGGGTAGCGGCTTGTTTCCACTGAAGAAAGCCTGGGATAAAGGCGTGAAAGTCGGCTTGGGTACTGATATCGGGGCAGGAACCTCCTTTAACCAGCTCCAAACCCTAAATGAGGCTTATAAAGTGCAACAGCTGCAAGGAGAAAAACTTTCGGCTTTTGAGTCGCTATATCATGCGACCCTAGGTGGTGCGAAAGCCTTAAGTCTGGATGACCGCTTGGGGAATTTCAATGTGGGCAAAGAAGCAGACTTTGTGGTGCTGGATCTTAATGCCACCGCTTTACAACAACTACGCCAGAGCAGGGCCAAAAATATTGAAGATACCTTTTTTGCACTGACCATGCTGGGGGATGACCGTAATATTGCAGCAACCTATGTCTATGGACAGGCTATCTATGTCAAAGCCCAATAAATCGCGTCAGCGCAGGATCATTTTGGCTGCAATCGTCGCCGTCTGTGCCTTTGCGCTGAAGAGAGATTCACAGCAGCCCAAAAATTGATTACATTTACAGCAAGTAAAACAGGTGCATCTCAAGCAAGGATGTATTAAAATTGCTGCAATTCAGGTGTTGCAGGTCAACACCTTTTTTATTTTGCTATTTTTATTTTTTAGGTATCTACCCATGACCGTTCAAATGAGCGTAATGATTTCCGCTGAAGAAATTCAAGCTAAAGTCAAAGAGCTTGGTGCTAAAATCGATGCACACTATGCCAATAGTGACAAAGAGCTTGTACTTATCGGTTTGTTACGCGGTTCAGTGATTTTCATGGCAGACTTGTGTCGTGCCATTACCAAGCCACATGAACTCGACTTCATGACTGTATCCAGCTACGGCGGTGGTACGATTTCGAGCCGTGATGTCAAAATCCTGAAAGATCTGGACGGTGAAATCCGTGGTAAAGATGTGCTAGTGGTTGAAGATATTATCGACTCAGGTAATACCTTAAGCAAAGTCCTGGAAATCCTGCAAACCCGTCAGCCAAACTCAATTGAACTATGCACTTTGGTGAGCAAACCTTCACGTCGTGAAATCGAGCTGGAAGTAAAATTTCTGGGCTTTGAAGTCGAAGACAAGTTCATTGTTGGTTACGGTCTGGACTATGATCAAAAATACCGTCATATTCCATTTATTGGTGAAATCGGTCTTTAAGAACCGGTTTAAAAGAAGTGGCTTCGTGCCACTTTTTTTATTTCTTGAATCATTTCAGTAACACAGCAAACAAAAACGCAACAGCCCGTTGCAGGACATGACTTTTTTCAGTGCTTTTCTTGCCGCAAGATAAACATGATGTAAAAACAAAGACATGATAACAAGGAGTATGCTGATGTGGTCAATTATCGTTGCGATTGTAGTGGGTTTTATTGCGGGTCTGGTTGCACGCGCGATTCATCCTGGTGATGACAAAGCTGGATTCATTGTTACGACCCTGCTGGGGATTGCCGGTTCACTGGTTGCGACCTTTGCCGGACGTATGCTGGGCTTGTACTCCCAAGATTCTGCCGCAGGCTTTATTGCCTCAGTGATCGGTGCCGTAGTCATCCTGTTTATCTACAATATGGTGACCAAACGTAAACGGATCTAAGCCCTGCTTGGAATAAGTTTATTTCATAAAAAGAGCACTGGTTTAAGTGCTCTTTTTTATTTATTGAGTATAGTCAGAATTTTACAGGCCGAATTCTTTGAAGCCTTGTTCAATCTGTTCTGCCGGCTGAGCGCCCATCACTTTAAAACCATTCGAGAAAATAATCGCTGGTGTGCCATTTACACCGAGTGATTGTGCCAGCTGTTTATTACGTTCAATTGGATTGCTACAGCTCTTTTTCGATTTAGGCTGTATGCCTTGACTAATTAAGTCTTCCCAAGCTTGTGCCGGATTTTTTTCACAATAAACCTGTTTAGATGGCGCAATTGACTGCTGCTTTAAAGGCAGGATGAAGGTATAAATCGTGACATCTTTGAGTTTTTTCAGCTCTACTTCAAGCTGTTTACAATACGGGCAATTTGGGTCAGAAAAGATGGCAAGCTGACGTTTTCCGGTCCCTCTGACTGATTTAATCGCATCCTGTAGCGGTAACTTTTTCCAGTCGACACTGTTTTGTCTGAGTAATAAATCCTGAGTCAGATTATGCTGGTCCTGAATACGGAACATTGAACCAGCTAGGAGATGCTGGGCATCTTCATTCAGATAGACAATCTGCCCCTGCATGGAACCGCTATAGATTCCTTTCATTTCGGTAGGCTGAATATTTTCAATTTTCAGGTTGGGACTGTTTTTTGCCAGATTGGCTTTAACTGTATCCACATTGGCAAAGCTAAGGCCAGGGAAGAGGGTTAAAGCCAGCAGCATATTTCTTATTTGCATGAATGTCCTGCTCAGGTCCAAGTTAAATGTGTTTTGATTCTAGTCTTTTTAAAAAGAAAATTCTGACTATTTTATGTAGCCTGATGTTCAAATCGAACTGATCAATCAGTTATGTTTCACGTGGAACATTGACCCCTTAATGCTGATTGACTTCCACCGAGATATGCACAATTTCTTCATGAATAGAGATCGCCTCACGGATTTGATCAGCACTAATGGGGATTCCCGTTTGAACGGCAACAAAACAGGAAAATTTACCTTTACCGACTCTCGATACATGCAGGTCAGTTAAATGCAGATCATTCCCATATTCAGCAATGACTTCACGTATTTCTTCGACCACTGGGGCATCCATATCGGCATCCAGTAAAGTCTTGGCACTTTGCTTTAGCAGGCCAATCGCCCAGCGTGCAATCAGGATTGAGCCGACCAGTCCCAGTACTGCATCGAGAAAATCCCAGCCCATATATTTTCCAGCAATCAAAGCAATAATCGCCAGAACAGAAGTTACAGCATCAGCAACCACATGCAGAAAGGCCGCTTTATGGTTCAAGTCATGATGACCATGATTATTATCATGCTCGTAATGGGAATGCCCATGATGATGATCATGGTGATGGTGCCCATCATCATGCAGCAACCAGGCACAGGCCAGATTAATCAATAGTCCTAAAATCGCGATTGGAATGGCTTCGCTATAATGAATCTGAACTGGCGAAAATAGACGTTCTACTGAATGAATCGCCATAAAACCGGCTACTACAAGCAATAAAATTGCACTGCTATAACTGGCCAGAATTTCAATCCGCCAAGTACCCATATTAAAGCGGGGATCATTCGCATAATGGCGGGCCGCTTTATAGGCAAAGTAAGCTAGTCCCAAGGCCAATACATGCGAGCCCATATGCCAGCCATCAGCAAGTAAAGCCATTGACTGGAAGATCCATCCCCCTAATACTTCCAGCACCATCATGACGGCAGTCAGAATCGTGGCAAACAGAATCTTTTTCTGTGCGAGTGGATTACCTTCATCAAATTGATGGCTGTGCGAATTGGCGGTATGTTTTTGCATAAAAGGGAACTGTTATTAATACTCCCCCCTAGTATATTTATTTTTGGAGATTTGTGGTGAGTCATGTACATGATGATAAAAAAATATTAAACCGGGTACGGCGCTTGCAAGGTCAGATGAACGCCGTAGAGCAGTCTCTCCAGAATCCTGAGACAGGCTGTATTCAGGTCCTGCAACAGGTTGCAGCCGTTAAAGGTGCCATAAACGGTTTGATGAATGAGTTGATCGAGACCCATTTAAGAGAGCATGTCATTGGAGAAGCTGTGGTTAATGAAGAAGAACTGGCTGAGTTTTTAAAATTATTAAAGCGTTATGGCTAATTGTTTAGTTCAACATTTTTGTTTTCTTTACAGCAAGATAATTGACCGCTTTTTCATCTAACCGATACACTGCCACCCATTCTCTTCTTTCTTCCACATCATTCTTTTTAAAATGTGGTGAAACTTTTACGGCAGCTACATGACAGAAAATATCTCATGGCGACCTTTCGCCATGGTCAGTCTTGCATTGATTATGGGTACCATCGGTACAGCACTGGCAAGTCCGCTTTATCCCATTTATCAACAGATCTGGCATTTATCGCCAAGCCAGATTACCTATATTTTTGTCGCCTATATGTTTGGCTGTCTGGGTACCTTGTTATTCCTGGGACGTACCAGCAACACGATTGGTTTCTTAAGAACCCTGCAAATTGGTCTGGTATTTATTAGCATTGGCTTGGTCATTTCAGTCTTTGCCGAGAATGCGCTAATTTTGTCGGTGGGTCGTTTTATCATTGGTATTGCTTCAGGTCTGATGACCACTTCAGCAATGCTAGGCATGATGCAAACCATTCCAGAAACTCATAAGCAGCTTGCACCACAACTGGTATCGATTCTGACGGCTATAGGTTTTGGTTTGGGGCCGTTTGTGGGTGGGGTAATTGCGCAGTTTTCTCAAGCTCCATTAATTACTCCATACCTCCCAATTATTCTTGGGGCAGTGCTGTGTTTTGTCGGATTATTCTGGCTAAAAACACCTGCTTTTGAACGCCAGCCTTTTAGTATTGCACCGAAATTACTGCGTCCTGAACCTCAGTATCATGCTGTATTCATGATTGTGGGATTGACTGCATTTAATGCCTTTGCTGCTTTCAGTTTATTTGCTTCACTGTCACCGTCTTTTGTGCAGGATATCTTACCTTGGCATGGTCCTTTGGTCAGTGGTACCGCCATTACCTGCATTTTGCTGATTTCTGCTGTGGTGCAGTTCTTTGCTAAAGCTGTTCCTGCAAAGAAATGTCTGAATATTGGCTTGATGATTATGCTGGTGAGCTTGGTTAGCCTTGCTCTTTGTATGATCCTTAAAGCAAGTATCTTGTTCTTCGCCAGTGATATCTTATTCGGGATTGGACATGGTTTTGCCTTAATGGGCGCATTCGGTGTGATTCATGCGATCACAACCTTGCAAAATCGGGCAGCCGTGATGTCGACTTACCTGTTTATTGGCTATTTGGGCACGATTGTGCCGATTATCGCGGTGGGGTATCTGGCTGATCACTTCGGCTTAGGATTTGCCGTGATCAGTTTCTGTGTGGCGATCAGTGCACTCTGTCTAATCCTTTGGTTATGGCATCAAAAATTGCAGCTAAAAGCCTAATAAAAAAGCCCACATTTGAGGGCTTTTTTATATAACTTAAGGATTATTTTCCAATACAGAACGATCCAAAGATCTTGCCCAGCAGGTCATCCGCACTAAAGTCACCCGTAATTTCGCCCAGCGCATTCTGTGCCAGACGTAAAGACTCTGCGACCAGTTCACCTGCGTTATACACTACAAGTTGCTCACGGGCTTCAGCTAGGTACATCTGAGTGCGCTTCATTGCGTCTAAATGGCGGGTACGGGCAATAAAGGTATCTTCTTCAGGCTGGAAGCCTGCATGCGCCGTAATCGCATCTATGAGCGACTGGACGCCAGTTTCTTGCTTGGCTGAGACAGTAATATGACGGAAGCCGTTAAAATCTCCCATGACAGCATCGGCACCGGTCAAATCGGCTTTATTCCCGATCAGGACCAGACGTTTCGGCTCGAGATGTTCGGCAAAATATTCTTGAGCGAGTTGTAATGGGTCATCACCTTGGCTCAGGTCATAAACCAGCAACAGCAGATCGGCCTGTTCAATTTCTTTAATCGCGCGGCGAATGCCTTCTTTTTCCACGATATCGCCGGTTTCACGCAGACCAGCAGTATCAGTCAGGGTAATCGGCAGGCCATTCAATGTGATCTTTTCATGCAATACATCACGGGTTGTTCCGGCAATATCGGTCACAATCGCACGTTCATTACCTGCTAGGGCATTGAGCAAGGAAGATTTACCTGCATTCGGTTTACCGGCAATCACCACTTGTAGACCTTCGCGCAGTAACTGACCCTGACGTGCAGATTGCTGAACCTGAGTGACGGCATTCGCCACGCCATCCAGCAGATTTAAAATCTTGCCATCCGCCAGGAAGTCGATTTCTTCTTCAGGAAAATCGATTGCCGCTTCGACATGCAAACGCAAATGAATCAGCTGTTCCAATACCGTATTGACCTTAGTCGAGAATGCCCCTTGTAGAGAACGCACGGCAGACCGGGCAGCCGCTTGGGAGGTCGCATCAATCAGATCGGCAATGGCTTCAGCCTGTACCAGATCCAGCTTGCCATTCTCAAAGGCACGCATCGAGAATTCACCGGCTTTGGCTGCAGTGGCACCCAGTTCCAGCAAACGGCCCAACAGGGCATTCTGAATCACCGGGCCACCATGACCTTGCAGTTCTACTACATCTTCACCAGTAAAGGAATTCGGATTCGGGAAGCAGATCACCAGACCTTCATCCATTACTTCACCGGCTGCATCATAGAACTGACGGAACCCGGCAAAACGGGCTTTGGGCAAATCTTTTTGGCTCAAGGCCTGGGCAATTTCATAAGACTTGGGACCCGATAGGCGAATGACACCTACACCGCCACGTCCTGGGGGAGTTGCAATCGCAGCAATCGTAGTTCGGTCGAGCATAACATTCACCTAGAAAAACTTAAAAATACAGCAAAAAAAATCCGCTCAAGATTACCATCTTAAGCGGATTTATTCAGCCCATCAGTACAACTTAGTTGACTGGTGTTGCCTCATCGCGTTTAGCACGGTCTTTGGCAACAGACTTGTTGATCAGTGTTTGCTGCAAGATTGTGATCAAGTTGTTCACAATCCAGTACAACACCAAACCTGCCGGGAAGAACAGCAAGAATACTGTAAAGATCACTGGCATAATCTTGAACACTTTCGCCTGCATTGGATCAGTTGGCTGCGGATTCAACATCTGCTGAATATACATGGTCGCCCCCATGATCAATGGCAGGATAAACCAAGGATCCATTGAAGATAAATCCTGAATCCAGAACATCCATGGTGCATGACGCAGTTCTACAGATTCCATCAATACCCAGTACAGTGCCAGGAAGATTGGCATTTGCAGTAACAGTGGTAAACAGCCAGCAAGTGGATTCACCTGCTCACGTTTGTACAGTGCCATCATTTCCTGAGAGAAGCGCATACGGTCTTCACCGAACTCTTCTTTCATGCGTTGCATTTCAGGTGCAATCACACGCATTTTCGCCATAGAGCGGTAGCTCTTCGACGACAATGGCCACAGGATCAGTTTAACCAGTACGGTTAACAGGATGATTGCCCAACCCCAGTTACCCACTAGACCATGGAAGAACTCAAGACCAACAAACAGCAGTTTGGCAATTGGCCATAACCAGCCATAATCTACAGTCTGGTTCAGACCAGTCGCTAGGTCTTTCAGCTCCGATTGAACTTTTGGACCAGAGTAGAAGGTCGCATCGATTTCAGCTACGGTGCCTGCAGGCACATTGAAAGTTGGAGAAGTAAAACCAATGATATTCATGTTATCAGTTGATTTACGTGATTCCAGCTTCGCACTGTAGGCTTCACCATTGGCTTGAGTCAATTTCAGGTTACCTGGCACCCAGGCACTCACGAAGTAGTGCTGAACCATTGCAACCCAGCCACCTTTGGCTTCGGTATTCAGTTTTTCTTCAACAAAGTTGTCAAATTTTAACTTGTTGTAGTTTTCATCCGGTGTACCCCAAGCGCCGCCCAGGAACGTTCCCAGTGTGAAGATACCCTGATCAGATTTACCAGGATCTTCGGAATTGTCACGTTTGATCTGACCGAACATCTGACCTTGCCAGGTCTGGCCGCTGCGGTTGACCACTTTATGATTCACAACTACCGGATATTCACCTTCAGTAAAGTTGAAGGTTTTAATGACTTCTACACCATCAGCCGTTTTAAAGACCATAGGTACAGAAAGTACTTTGACAGTTTCGCCATCTTTATTTTTAGCGGCTTTGGCATCTGCCAGTGTATAAGCCGTTTTTTCCAGCTCATAGGTTGGACGGCCACTACGGCTGCTGTCCGGTCCATTCAGACCGATCAGGCCCGACTGAGCGACATAAGTCCGTTTCGCATCGCTTTCCAGCATGACGAACGGTTCATCGCTGTCTTTATTCTTGTCATGATTGAGTAATTCAACACGAACAATATCACCACCTTTAGGATTGATCCAAAGATGATAAAGGTCAGTTTGTACTGAAATAAGCTGCTGACTTACAGGTGCGGTGGCATCCGTTGCTTGCTGCGCTGGCATATTTGCTTGTGGCAGATCAGAGGCGGTCGTCGCCGTCTGAGCATTTGGCAAATCTGCAGATACTTCATGTGAAACAACCGCAGCTTCTTGCTGTGGTTTGGTTTCAGCATTGCCATAATCTTTTTGCCACGCCAAAATGAGCAAATATGCGACAACAAACATGGCTCCGAGAATTGCAATCCTGGCCCATTGTTGCATATGTATTACCCCAAGTGGTTAGAGTGATTTTGGTTCAATAAACGATCACGAAAGGGTACAGCAACGTGAAGCGTTTGAGAATCTATTTGCTGAAATGAAATAAAACGAATCGCTTTCGGGGGAACCGGATCATATCCAGAGCCACCCCACGGATGACAACGGCAAATACGCTTAGTAGCCAGCCACACACCACGTACAGCTCCATGTGTATGGACTGCTTCCAAGGAATATTGAGAACATGTTGGAATATAACGACAGCGTGGTCCCAATAAAGGACTAATCGCAATCTGATAGAAACGTATTAACCAATGCAGTAAACGTACCATTGGCCATCTCTACTTTTGTGGGGAGGATGATGCTATTTTGGAATGCTTTTTGGCAAGACGGTTGAGTTTCTGCCAGGCAAATTGTAATTGCTGATGCAACTCTGCGTTCGGCACTGCTTCTATACCTACTTTAGGCATAACCACAATATCCAAATCATCTAGTTGCTGTTGATGCAGGCGAAAACTTTCGCGAGCAAGTCGTTTTACTCGATTTCGTTCGTGCGCACGGCGCACTTTTTTCTTGGCAACAACTAAACCCAAACGGCTGTTTGGCAGTTCGGAATGTTTTGCAAGAAAAAGGAAATGGGGTTGATGCACTTTAAAAAGCGCACCATCAAAGACTCCTTTATAATCTGCAGCACAGCGTAAACGAAGCTCTGTACCAAAACTATAAAGTGTAGTCATAACACCCAAAATCGGCAAAGCCTAACTGATTAAACAGTTAAGCTGTGACGACCTTTTGCACGACGGCGAGCTAGAACTTGACGACCAGCTTTAGTAGCCATACGAGCACGGAAACCATGAACGCGTTTACGCTTTAATTCAGATGGTTGGAATGTACGTTTCATATTGAAACTCCAAAAATGATCTTTCTATAAAGGTCCGCGATTTTAGTGCTCATTGCTTGAGCTGTCAATGCAAAAGCCACTTTCTTTTCAAATAAGACTGAAATCAAAATTGTAAATAGGGATTAAAAAAATTGTATTCAAATACCTATATATAAGTTAACCACAATATAACTATTTGTTTTAAAATTAAATATAAGTTATTAACACTTATATCAACATAGTTATCCACAACTTATGTGAAATCTAAATTTAACTCATGAGTTTTGAATTTAAATTTAAACTTTTCTTAGTTATCCACAAAAGAACCGAATCTTATAAATAAATTCAAATTTATAAATTTAAATTTATTACTATTAGGATGGACTTTTTCTGTGGAAAAGCTAATTTTATATTAAATAAACAAAAACTTAGTTTGTGGATAAAACTGTTTTTATTAATTTTATACTTTGTGGATAACTTTGTGCTATATTTTATCCACAGCTTGCGGATAAACTTATCCACACCAGCTTTTTAAATTTAAATTTATCCACCATGACTGCTTTTTGCGCAAAATCTGTGGAAATTGCCATGACAGATGTGGATAACTTGGTTAGAATGGCGACCCGCTTTGGTCGCGGTCAGCCTTTTTGATTAACAATGGAATGAATAGGGGATTCACATGCTTTGGACAGACTGCTTAAATCGCTTGCGACAAGAGCTCTCTGGAAATGTCTTTACAATGTGGATTCGCCCGTTGGTTGCAGAAGAGCTGGACGATACCCTGCGTCTTTATGCACCTAATCCGTATTGGACGCGCTACATTCAAGAGCATCATCTGGAACTGATTTCGATTTTGGCCGAACAGCTGTCTGAAGGTCGCGTACGTAAAGTTGAAATTCTGGTGGATTCACGTCCAGGTGCAATTTTATCTGCCAGTGAACAGCCAGCGACGACAACAGCGGCTTTGGAATCTGCACCTGTGGTTGCGCCAGCGCCGCGTCCTAAGAAAGAAAAAGAAGATTCAGGCAAAAATAGCCGTAAACGTCAGCTGAACCCTTTATTTACCTTCTCGTTATTTGTTGAAGGCCGTTCTAACCAGATGGCGGCTGAAACCTGTCGTAAGGTGTTAACCCAACTTGGGGCTTCACAGCATAACCCGCTATTTTTATATGGTCCGACTGGTCTGGGTAAAACCCACTTGATGCAAGCCGTTGGTAATGCTTTATTGCAGGCCAAGCCGAATGCCCGCGTAATGTATATGACTGCGGAAAGCTTTGTGCAGGATTTTGTCAGTTCCCTACAACAGGGCAAGGTTGAAGAGTTTAAGAAAAACTGCCGTTCACTGGATCTTTTGCTGGTTGATGATATTCATTTGCTGGCAGGTAAAGAAGCCAGTCTGGTGGAGTTCTTCTATACCTTTAACGCGTTGCTGGATGAATCGAAGCAAATTATTCTCACCTCGGATCGTTATCCTAAAGAATTGACCGAACTTGATCCACGTCTGGTTTCACGTTTTTCCTGGGGACTTTCTGTGGGTGTGGAACCACCCGATATTGAAACTCGCATTGAAATCTTGCTGAAAAAAGCTGAAAACACTGGTGTAGACTTACCACGTAACTGTGCGCTATTTATCGCCCAACAAGTGGTAGCGAACGTCCGTGAACTTGAAGGTGCGCTTAATAAAGTGGTGGCGATCTCGCGTTTTAAAGGAACGCCGATTGATCTGGATGTGGTACGTGAGTCTTTGAAAGATGTCCTCGCAATTCGTGCCCGGACCATTAGCACTGAAAATATCCAGCGTGTAGTGAGTGAGTATTTTCGCATTCCGCTTAAAGAGCTGGTAGGTCCAAAACGTACCCGTATTTATGCCCGTCCACGTCAGCTTGCAATGGGTCTGGCACGTGAACTGACTGGAGACAGTTTCCCGGAAATTGGTATGGCTTTTGGTGGTCGAGATCACAGTACAGTCATGCATGCCTGCGAAAAAGTACAGAGCTTGCGTGAAGAAGATCCGATCTTCAATGAGGACTATAAAAACCTGCAACGCCTGTTGCAGAGTTGACCTAAAACGCTCAAATTCTGTTCTTGCTATGCGGCCTGTTTTGTCGCATAGTTAACTGCTAAAAATTCAACTTTTATCTTATTAATCTTCAGCTTTAGAGGAATGTACCGTGCGTTTAAAAATCGCGAAAGAAAGCTTACTGAATGTTCTCTCACATGTCGTAGGAGCGGTTGAACGTCGCCATACCTTAAATATTCTTTCAAACCTGAAAATCCAGGTGACTGCTGAAGCTTTGACCGTCACTGGTTCGGATCTGGAAGTGGAACTGGTTGCCAGCACACAATTGGCTGAAGGTGCATGTCTGCAAGCCGGTGAAACCACTGTTCCAGCACGTAAGCTGATTGATATCTGTAAATCTTTGCCATCGGCAGCCCTGATCGACCTGCAAATTACTGATGACCAGCGTTGTATCTTGAAATCTGGAAATAGTCGTTTTGTGCTCGGTACTTTGCCTGCGGATGACTATCCATTACTGAATACTGAAAATACCCAAGGTACACAAGTGACTGTGACTCAGCGCGAATTAAAGCGTCTGTTTGAAAAAACGGCTTTCGCAATGGCTGTGCAGGACGTACGTTTCTACCTGACCGGTACTTTACTTGAAATTGATGCCAATCAGCTTCGTGCGGTAACAACAGATGGTCACCGTCTGGCACTGTGTGAAACAGCAGCACAATCGACTGCAACTCAACCGATTCAAGCCATTGTTCCACGTAAGGCAGTCGCTGAATTGCAACGTTTATTAAGCGTTGAAGATGAGCAGCTTTCTCTGCTGATTGGTCGTGAATTATTGAATGTGACCATTCGCATGGCCAGCCGTGATAAAGAACAGACCGATATCACAGTTCGTTTCACTACGAAACTGATTGACGGTAAATTCCCGGACTACCGCCGTGTGATTCCACGTGGTGGCGACAAGAATGTGATTATTGCGCATGACGTGTTTAAGCAATCTTTACAACGCGTGGCTATTTTGAGTAATGAAAAACTGCGTGGCGTATTCCTGAACTTTAATGCCGGTTCATTACAACTTCGTGCCAATAACCCGGAACAGGATGAGGCGATTGAAGATCTGGCGATCCAGTATGCAGATGCACCACTGGAAATGTCATTCAATGCGCAATACCTGATTGAAGTGCTAGGGGTACTGGACGGTGAAGATGTATCGATGACCATGACTGAAGCGAATCAGTCTGTGCTGGTTCAGGATCCGTCTCATACCGATCAGACCTATGTCGTGATGCCAATGCGTGTCTAAGCGACAGCTGAGCTAAGCCAACGCTATGCATATTACGCGTCTTCATATTGAACGTGTACGAAATTTAAAAACGGTTGCACTCCAGGGATTGCAACCGTTTAATGTTTTTTATGGCCAGAATGGTTCAGGCAAGACTTCAGTACTGGAAGCTATTCATTTACTGGCCACAGGGCGTTCCTTTCGTACCCATATCCCGAAAAATTACATTCAGCATGGTGCCTCGGATGCGATTGTGTTCGCCCAATCGGAAACTGAAAAAGTCGGCATGCAAAAAATGGCCAGCGGGGAACAGCTGATTAAGGTCAATGGTGATGCGATTGCGACTCAAGGCCAGCTTGCTAAAATGTTGCCCTTACAACTGCTTGATCCACAAAGTACCGATATTATCGATCATGGCGCCAAACCACGTCGTCAGTTATTGGACTGGTTAATGTTCCACGTGGAACCAGAGTTTTATCATGCCTGGCAATATTATTCACGAGCCTTAAAACAGCGGAACAGCCTGCTTAAATCCAAACGTTTTCTAAGTTTGTCTGATCTGGAACCGTGGAACCAGATGCTGAGTGAGTATGGCGAGATTTTGCACTCCCAGCGTGTCGGCATCGTGGAACAGTGGAAGCCATTTTTTGAGGATGATCTCAAGCATCTACTGCCTGATCTGGAGATTTCTCTGGAATACAGCCCTGGCTTTCACAGCGAAAACGGCCTGCTGAATGACCTGACCAATCATCATGATAAAGATGTGGAACGACGCTATACCGAATATGGTCCACATCGCGCAGATTTGCGTATCAAGACCCCTTTGGGGGATGCTGATGTGATCCTGTCCCGTGGACAAAAAAAGCTTTTAATGATGGCACTTAAACTGTCGCAAATCGCAATGCTGCATTCTTGTAATAAGGAAACTGTGGTATTATTAGATGATGTGACAGCAGAATTAGATTTAACCGCACAACAACGTTTAATTGAGCGATTGAGCCAGCTTGGTAGTCAAGTTTTTATTACCACTTTAGACCATGAATCAGTACAAAAGCACCTACATGATCTGTCTATCTCATATCAGTTATTCAATGTTGAAAACGGTACAGTTCAAGTTGTTGTGCAATAGTTTTTAAATTTTTACCTATCTTTGGATAAACCTATATTTCACTAGGGAGAAACCATGAGTTCAGAAGATCAAGCTGCTTCTCAAACAGAACAAACCACTGAAAAAGCTTATGATTCCTCTAGCATCAAGGTATTACGTGGTTTAGACGCAGTACGTAAGCGTCCAGGCATGTACATTGGTGATACAGACGATGGTACCGGCTTACACCACATGGTCTTCGAGGTCGTAGATAACTCGATTGATGAGGCGCTGGCAGGTCACTGTGATGAAATTTTAGTGACTATTCATGAAGATGAATCAGTTTCAGTATCAGACAATGGCCGTGGTATTCCGACCGACATTCACCCTGAAGAAGGCGTGTCTGCTGCAGAAGTGATTCTAACCATTCTGCATGCTGGCGGTAAGTTTGATGATAACAGCTATAAAGTTTCTGGCGGTCTGCACGGTGTAGGTGTATCCGTAGTAAATGCGTTGTCAGAAAAACTGGAATTAACTATTCATCGTGCCGGTAAAATCCATGAACAGGAATACCGTCATGGTGACCCACAATTCCCGTTAAAAGTAGTAGGTGAGACCGATAAGACCGGTACTCGCGTGCGTTTCTGGCCAAGTGCTGAAACCTTTAGCCAGACCATTTTTAATGTCGATATTCTGGCACGTCGTTTACGTGAACTGTCCTTCCTGAATGCAGGTGTACGAATCGTATTACGTGACGAACGTATCAATGCCGAATACATTTTTGACTATGAAGGCGGTTTGGCTGAGTTTGTTAAGTACATTAACCAAGGTAAAACCCACCTGAATGACATTTTCCATTTCACCACTCAGGCGGAAAATGGCATTGGTGTAGAAGTTGCTCTGCAATGGAATGATTCTTATCAGGAAAATGTACGCTGCTTTACCAACAACATCCCGCAAAAAGATGGCGGTACTCACTTAGCCGGTTTCCGTGCAGCACTGACCCGTGGTTTAAATAACTACATGGACAGTGAAAATATCCTGAAAAAAGAAAAAGTTGTGGTTTCAGGTGATGATGCGCGTGAAGGTCTGACTGCCATTGTGTCAGTAAAAGTGCCTGATCCGAAATTCTCTTCACAAACCAAAGAAAAACTGGTGTCGAGTGAAGTGAAATCTGCCGTCGAGCAGGCCATGAACAAGGCCTTCTCTGAATATCTGTTAGAGAATCCACAGGCGGCTAAATCAATCGCTGGCAAGATCATTGATGCAGCGCGTGCCCGTGATGCGGCGCGTAAAGCACGTGAAATGACCCGTCGTAAGAGTGCGCTCGATATCGCCGGTCTTCCAGGTAAACTGGCGGATTGTCAAGAGAAAGATCCAGCTTTATCTGAACTGTACCTGGTCGAAGGTGACTCTGCGGGCGGTTCTGCAAAACAGGGCCGTAACCGTAAGATGCAGGCAATTCTGCCGCTAAAAGGTAAGATCCTGAACGTGGAACGTGCCCGTTTTGACCGTATGATTTCTTCTGCAGAAGTGGGTACGCTGATTACGGCACTCGGCTGTGGTATTGGTCGTGAAGAATATAACCCGGACAAGCTGCGTTATCACAAAATCATCATCATGACCGATGCTGACGTGGATGGTTCACACATTCGTACATTGCTGCTGACTTTCTTCTTCCGTCAAATGCCGGAACTGGTGGAACGTGGTCATATCTATATTGCACAGCCGCCGCTGTACAAGCTGAAAAAAGGCAAACAGGAACAGTACATCAAGGACAATGATGCACTGGAAACTTACCTGATTTCGAATGCGATTGATGAGCTGGAACTGCATATCAGTGCTGATGCCCCTGCGATTCGTGGGGAAGCTCTGGCCAATGTGATTACCGATTATCAAACTTCACAAAAGAGTCTGGCACGTTTAACTGTACGTTATCCTGCAAGCTTGCTGGATGCGTTGATTTCACTGGAAGCATTCAAGCTGGATCAGCTGGAAGATAAAGCTTATGTGGAAACCTGGGGTGAAGACCTGCGTGCAGCGATTGAAAAAATCCAGCCAAGTTTACGTCCTGAATTGAGTCTGGAACGTTTTGAAAAAGATGTTGATGGCCAGATCGTAGAAAGCTGGTTACCACGGATTACAATTTATGTGCATAACCTGCCGCATCATTACCTGCTAGATGCTAGCCTGCTCAGCTCAAGTGAATATGCACGTTTACTGAAAAATTCGAAAAGCTGGTTCACGCTGCTTGAAGAGGGTGCTTATTTACAGAAAGGTGAGCGCAAGATTCAGGTCAGCAGTTTCCATCAGGTTTGGCAGCACATTCTGCAAGACTCTCGCCGCGGCATGATGATCCAGCGTTATAAAGGTCTGGGTGAGATGAACGCGGACCAGTTGTGGGAAACTACGATGGATCCGGAAAACCGTAACATGCTACAAGTGACGGTGCAGGATGCAATTGAAGCAGACCGCATGTTCTCTTGTTTGATGGGGGATGATGTGGAACCACGTCGTGCCTTCATTGAAGAAAATGCCTTGAATGCCGATATTGATACCTGATCCATCGGAATAAATCGAAACGAAAAAGCGCCTTTTAAGGCGCTTTTTTTACGTAAATTTTCTATTAATGCCAGATGAACTGTTTAGAATAATTTTAATCTAAGCAGTTTTTAGACCAATGATCTGCTAATGCTAGGTCTTAAAAAACCTAGTTCAGTAGAATCAAGTCTTATTTATAAAGAGGTTTATCCATGGATAGCCAGCTTGAAGAAATACGTGAGATCTGGGCAAATGCATTCTACAGTGGCGACTATGATGTGCTGCGCCACTATGAACATCAGGACTTTCAGGTGGTTTTTGAACAGGAAGGCCGCGTAGAAGGAAGTTATCTGCGTTATGACCGGATCGCTCATGCGGTACAAAATGGCGTATGGAAACCGCTGAAGCCAGACATAGAATATGAAGAATACGAGTACAATGAAGATCAGACCGAATGCCGGATCTTGATTGGACTGGAAAATAATAAACAGCGTCTTCAGGAGATCTGGAAGCTAGAGGATGAATGGAAAATTCTAGAACTTAGATTTTTGAAATCCTGAATTTCAATGATTTATTAAGTTACTTCGAAATTTTTTAAAAATATTTGAATAGTGTTGTTTTAAATCTTACTTAAACCTTGATCAATCGTGTGGATAACTGCAAAGTTATCCATATTTTTTATGTGAATAAGATAGTATTTATCCACAAGTTATATTGTCTTTCTTATCTCTCATTTTTTTAAATTTAAATTTAATTTCTCTATCTTGTGGATAAGTGTTTTTAAATTTAAAATGGGTTTTTGAATTTAAAAGACTAGTTGGAGCCATATCTTCTATGTTCTTTAACGGCAACCAGTTCAGGTGAGTTTTTATCTGTTTTTAATGGTAAATTATATAAATAACTTAAAAATTAATGGTTTATATTGATATTGTAGATTTAATTAACAATCAGCGTGGAACATATTTTAATTATAAAAATCTTCACTGTAGTGAAACTACACAATTAATTTAATAATCAAGTGAACTTTCAATTTTTTATTACTGAATCATAGGCTTATAGATTTTTCCAACTTTTACTTCTATAGCTTAGTTTTTTTAAGCTGGGTCATCACGTGACCTAGTGCCAGTTCATCTGATAAACAGACAATAGATCTGAGCTTTTAAAACTGAAAATAGAAAAAGTATGGTTTATAAAATGGTGATCAAAAATAGAAAAAGCGCCTAACGGCGCTTTCTATTTTTTAATGATTGTATTTATGGGGTCAGAATAATCTTGCGGCAGTCTTCTTCACGTTTATCGAAAATACGATAGCCTTCAGCAGCTTCTTCCAGTTTCATGCGATGGGTAATAATCACTTCTGGAGACAGCTGGCCATTTTCTACATATTCAAGTAATTGTGGCAAGAATTTATGTACATGTGTTTGACCCATTTTAAAGGTCAAGCCTTTATCGAAGGCATCACCAAACAGGAAGCCATGAATTGGACCAGCATATACGCCTGGCACACTCACCACACCACCACGGCGTACTGCGGCGATACATTGACGTAGGGCAAAGCCGCTCGAACCTTCAATTTTTAGATTCGTCATCACAGTTTCAAGCAGACTGCCTTTGGCCTCGAAACCAATCGCATCAATGACAGCATCAACACCACGATGACCGGCAGTATTCTGAATAATATATTCAGCTGCATCGACTTCATCAAAATTCACTGGAATTGCACCATAAGTTTGATGGGCGAAACGCAGACGGTAAGGGTGGTGATCGACCATAAAGATCTGTTCGGCACCCAGCATACGTGCGCAGGCAGCCGACAGTAAACCAACTGGACCAGCACCATAAATCGCAACACTGGAGCCGCGAGTGACCTGGGCATTGGTTACAGCCTGCCATGCAGTAGGCAAGATATCAGTCAGAAACAGGACTTTTTCATCCGGTAATGATCCTGGCACTTTAAATGGGCCCACATTACCTTTAGGCACACGAACATATTCAGCCTGTCCGCCTGGTACACCGCCATATAAATGGCTATAACCAAACAGAGCCGCACCTGGTGGAATTTGTTTCTTATTGATAATTGCACCACGGCCAGTATTGGTATTTTCACAGGCAGCCATCAGTTCATGTTCACAGAAAAAACAGTGACCACATGCAATCACGAAAGGAATAATTACCCGGTCGCCTTTTTTGACTTCTGTGACTTCAGGGCCGACTTCTTCTACAATTCCCATAAATTCATGGCCGAAAATATCGCCATCTTCAGTGGCCGGGATTTTACCCCGGTATAGATGCAGATCTGAGCCACAGATGGCAGTCGCTGTCACCCTTAAAATGACGTCATCTGGTTCCTGAATCACTGGATCTGGAACGGATTCAACTCGTACATCCCGAGCACCATGATAGGTAAGAGCACGCATGCGGATTTCCTCTCTCTAGTTCAACATTAAACAGACTCGTATCAAGGCTGCCAAAAATAAAAAACACTTTTATTAGAGCCTTATGGGCAAAGAAATCGCTGTAAATTAATGTATGAAATAAGACATCCGAGTGTTTAAAAAATAAACTTATATAGGATTTGCGTAATTCACTACAAAATATGTCAAAAAACGGTTTCGATAAAAAAATCAGGGAAAAGATGGAGAGAGCAATATATAAAAAGTATAAAAAAGAGATTAGCTCCAGTTGCAGCTAATCTCTAAGATTTGAATCAAGGTTTAAAACTTAACCTTCCTGAAAAGATTGCTCCAAACTTTCTAGCTCCATCATCAGTTCTAGCATTTGCTCTTCGGCAGTTTCTAGTTTCTGTTTCAGTTCAGTTTGCTCGTTCATAAGTTTCAGCAAGTCATCTTTACGTGCAGCTTCATATAAAGCGCTATCTGCCAGCAATTCTTCAATTTCTGCCAGACGCGGTTGTAACTTGTCGATTTGCGCTTCACATTTTTCAATATTCTTGCGAATCGGGCGAGTCTGCTCACGACGCTGAGCAGCCAGTTTACGCTGTGCTTCTTTATCTACTTTGGCTACCACCACAGGTTTAGCTTCTGTTTCTACTACCTGTGCTTTGGCCAAGGCATTCTGCGCATTGATCTGCTGTTGACGCGCTTCACGTAACCATTTGGCATAGTCCTGCAGATCGCCCTCAAATTCAGTACAATGTCCGGCATGTACTAACAACAATTCATCACATACTGTCGCAATCAATTGACGTTCATGCGAGACCAGTACCACCGCACCTTCAAAATCCTGCAAAGCCATAGTCAGGGCATGGCGCATATCCAGATCCAGATGGTTCGTCGGTTCATCGAGAATCAGTACATTTGGACGCTGCCAAACAATTAAAGCCAAAGCCAAACGGGCACGTTCCCCCCCAGAGAAACTCTCACATGGGGTATCCATGCGCTCACCGCTAAAACCGAAACTGCCGAGAAAAGAACGTAAAGAAGCTTCACTGATTTTTGGATCGGCGATGCGTGCCAGTTGCAGCATTGGGCTAGCATTAGCATCCAAAGCATCCATCTGGTGCTGAGCAAAATAACCGATATTGAGTAATTCTGAGGCCTTACGTTGACCATTTAATAAGGGCAGATCTCCGACTAAGGTTTTGATCAGGGTTGATTTACCTGCACCATTCATTCCCAGTAAACCGATACGTGAATTTGGAGTAATTTGCAGGTTAATTTTGCTGGCAATCGATTTATCGCCATAACCAATTTCCGCCTGTTCCAAGGCCAGAAGTGGTGAACTCATTTTGGTCGGTTCACGGAAACTGAAGGTAAAAGGTGTATCGACATGAGCAGGGACGAGATCCTGCATGCGCTCCAGCATTTTAATCCGACTTTGGGCCTGACGTGCTTTGGTCGCTTTGGCTTTAAAACGGTCAATAAATTTTTGTAGATGTGCCCGGGCTTCCTGCTGTTTCTCAAAGGCCTGTTGTTGTTGCGCCAGACGTTCACTACGAGTTACTTCAAAAGTTGAATAATTACCGGTATAGAGGGTGAGTTCCTGATTCTCAATATGCAGAATATGATCCGTCACGGCATCCAGAAAATCACGGTCATGCGAGATCAGCACCAAAGTGCCTTCATACGCCTTTAACCAGTCTTCGAGCCACAAAATTGCATCCAGATCCAAGTGGTTGGTTGGTTCATCCAGTAATAACAGATCTGAACGGCTCATCAGGGTACGGGCCAGATTCAGACGCATCCGCCAACCGCCTGAAAAGCTGGAAACATCCAGACGGATCTGATGATCCATAAAGCCTAAACCAGCCATCAACTGTGCTGCTTTAGATGGAGCAGAATAGCCATGAATCTCGTCAAAACGGCCATGTAGCTGTGCCAATTCTGCATCGGACAGCTGTTCCGGATGCGCTAATTTAGCCTGTATATCCCAATACTCTTCATCGCCTGACAGAACAAAATCAATGGCTGGCATATCCAAGGCTTTAATTTCCTGAGCCATATGCGCTACGGTCCAAACGGATGGACGAGTCAGCGAACCTTCATCTGCACTCAGCTTACCTAAAAGAGCCGCAAACAGGGTAGATTTTCCTGCGCCATTCACGCCGGTTAAACCAATTTTCCAGCCGGGATGAAGCTGCATGGAGGCTTTTTGAAATAACACTCGCCCACCACGGCGTAACGAAACTTGGTCTAACTGAATCATTGAACTTACTAACAAGGGCAAAAGAGAATGCCGCTATTCTAATGGAAAGCCGGAAGAAAACAAAAAATCTTCGTTGCAGTTTATCCTGTTCAGGCTTTAAAAATTTATAGATTCATATATGATGAACTATGTTTTGAGTAAATACTCTATTTTGTTTAAAAACCGAAAGATAGAGCCATCAAGGTTCATAATAATATTGAGTAGAATAAAAATGAAAAAAGGATTTTTAATTTTATCTGCACTGGGCCTATGGGCTTCGAGTGCACATGCTGCCCCAGTCAATGTCTGTGTATTTGATTTACTGGGGAAATCGGGTGAATCCTTCAAACTGCTGGAAGAATGGGCATTAGCCAGCAAGCAGTGGGGGGCTACGGTTCAATTGATTGCTTATCAGGACGAAGCCAAAGTCGATCAGGATGCCAAAGCCGGAAAATGCGATGGCTTCTATATGACATCCATGCGCGCGCGAGCTTATAACAAATTTGCCGGTTCGATTGATGCGATTGGCGGCGTTCCTAATAATGATATTGCCATGAAAGCGGTGAGTTATGTGCTGGATAAACGTAATACCAAACGGATGACCACCCAGATCGGCAAGGAAAAATTTGAAGTAGCCGGTATTGGCCAGATTGGTCCTGCTTATATCTTTGTCCGTGATCGTAATATGAATAAGTTGGAACATATTAAAGGCAAGAAGTTTGCGGTTCTACATTATGACTATGCCCAAACGATTATGGTGAACCGGGTAGAAGCCGTACCGGTGAATTCGGAAATTTCTAATTTCATCCGTAAATTTAATCAGGGTGAAGTGGATATTGTGGCAGCGCCCGCTTATGCCTTTAAACCTCTCGAAGTGACTAAAGGGCTGGGCCAAAAAGGAGCCATGATTAACTTTCCGGTGGTCAATGTCACGGCAGATCTGATTATTCGACCGGATAAATTTCCGGAACAGTTTGCAGCCAATTCCCGACAATGGTTTGTTAAGCAGTTACCACGCAGCTTCGCGATGGTAAAACGGATGGAAGCAGAAATCCCGCGTAAATATGTTCTGAACCTGAGTCGTGAGGAACAGGTCAGTTATCAGAAAATTCTGCGTGAAGGGCGTATGGATTTAACCAAACAGGGCATCTATGATGCTGGCATGATGACGGTATTAAAACGGGCACGCTGTACTGTGGAAAGAACCAATTTCGAATGCTCAATTAGTGGTGAATAGTTTTAAAATCATGTATATCTTTGTAACTACAGCAAATGAAATGTAATTCAAAGTAGCTAAGCTAAAATATTAAGATGCTGATATATTTATAAAAAAATAAGATAAAAGAAATCAAGAAAAACTGATTTATCTTTATAGGCCAAAAAGCCGCTTTTATCTGGAGTAAATGCTCTATTTTTTTGAAATAAATTTGCTTAATATTTGACGCGTGTACGGACACTCAGCTAACAACAAGATTTCAAAGGATAACTAAAATGAAAAAAACACTCTTATCATTGGCTGCATTTTCTGCATTTGGTTTTGCAGGTGTGGCACATGCAGAAAAGGTCGATATCTGTGTGTTTGACCTACTTGGTAAATCTGGCGAGTCTTTCCAGATGGCTCAGGAATGGGCACTGGCAGCAAAAGGCTGGGGCGCAGATATTAATCTGATCGCTCGTCAGGATGAAGCCGTCGCTGACAATGACTTTAAGGCTGGCAAATGTGATGGCGTATTCATGACCGCCATGCGTGCCCGTCAATATAACAAGTTTGCCGGTTCAATCGATGCCTTAGGTGGTGCTCCAAGTAATGCCATTGCACAGCGTGCGATTAGCTTCGCTTTGGATAAGCGTAATGCCGCTAAAATGGTTACGACCATGGGCGGTAAAAAATATGAGGTGGCCGGGATTGCGCCATTAGGTTCAGCTTTTATCTTTGTACGTGACAAAAACATTAACTCCATTGAAAAAGCGGCAGGCAAGAAGTTTGCTGTTCTTGGCTATGATGATGCGCAAAAAATCATGGTTCAACGTGTAGGTGCTCAGGCTGTAGTGTCTGATGTATCCAACTTCGTGGCCAAGTTTAATAATGGTCAGGTCGATATGGTGGGCGCACCGGCGTATGCGTACAAGCCACTCGAAATCTATAAAGGTTTGGGCAATAGTGGTGCGATGTTTAACTTCCCGGTACTGCATGTTACCTCTGACTTTGTGATTCGTCCGGAAAAATTCCCGGCTGGTTTTGGTCAGAAGTCTCGTGACTGGTTCATTAAAAATCTGCCTAAGAGCATGGCGATGATTAATCGTCTGGAAGCCGGTATTCCAGCGAAATATAAGCTGAATCTGAGCGCGGAAGACAAAACCAAGTACCAGAAGTTATTACGTGAAGGACGTATGGATATGACCAAGCGTGGAATCTATGATGCCAGCATGATGTCGGTATTGAAACGTGCACGTTGCTCTGTCGATAAGGCCAACTTTGAATGTTCACTTTCTGGCGAATAATTTGATTTTTAAGGAAAAAAGCTTAGATTTATCTAAGCTTTTTTTATATTAAACAAAGTCAGATCTGCCATTGCAGATCACGGTAAAGCAGTTAAGCTGATTAAAAATAATGCTTTCATGTTTAGTATAAAAAACAATAACATGTAGCACTTAAAGCAGATAACAAAAACAAGGCAATCAAGGAAAGCAAAATGATGCAGAGAGGATGGAAAGCCCTGGCTGTAGGTGCAACACTCGCGGCAGTTTCAGGTCTGGCTCAGGCTAAACAGGTGGTATGTGTATTCGATCTGGTCGGCAAAAATGGTGACGTTTATGCTGTAATGAAAGACTATCAGCTGGCTGCAAAAAACTGGGGTGCTGATATCGAGCTCAGGGTAAATACCAATGAAGCCGTCGTCGCAGAAGATTTTAAAGCTGGTAAATGTGACGGGATCAGTGTCACTGGTATGCGTGGCCGTCAGTTCAACCGTTTTACTGGTTCACTCGATGCGATTGGTGCAATTCCTGATCTGAACCTGGCGGTAAAAGTTATGCAAGGCCTGGCGAGTCCGACCTTTGCCAAGCTCATGGTTCAAGGCAAGTATGAAGTCGCAGGGGTAATTCCGGTAGGCGATGCCTTCCTGATGGTCAATGACCGGAGTATTAATACTGTTGCAAAAGCAGCAGGTAAAAAAATTGCTGTACTTGACTATGACGAAGCACAAAAAATCATGGTTCAACAAGTGGGTGCACAGGCAGTCAGCGCCGATGTGACCAACTTTGGCTCTAAATTTAACAATGGTCAGGTCGATATTATTGGCGCGCCGGCTGCTGTATTTAAACCGCTAGAACTGCATAAAGGTTTGGGTAGCAAGGGTGCTATTGTGAATTATCCGGTATTGCAGGTCACCGGTAATATTATTATTCGTCCAGATAAATTCCCGGCAGGATATGGACAAAAATCACGTGAATGGGTGAAAAGCCAGTTACCACGTGCTTTTGGAATTTTGGGTAAAATGAAGGCAGATATTCCCTCTAAATACTGGATGGATATTCCTGAAGCAGATAAGCCAGGTTACCAAAAGCTGATGCGTGATTCGCGGATTGATCTGACCAAACGGGGTATTTATGATAAACGCATGATGAAGTTACTCTGGCAATTCCGCTGCAAGCAAAATCCGAAAAACTTCGAATGTGCATTACAGGATGAGAACTATAAACAATCCTGATAAAATTACTCTGATTTGACTTTTAATCTGTACAGACTGACCATATATTGAGTGTGTTATACTTGAAATATGGTCTTTTCTTTTTAAAGACATTCCATTCAACAGAGGAATCCGCCATGAATGCTCAAGCGCTTGTGCTCACCGACAATGCCGCAAATAAAGTACGCCAGTTGCGTGACAGTGAAGGTAACCAAGACTTAATGCTCCGTGTGTATGTCACCGGTGGCGGTTGTTCAGGTTTCTCTTATGGCTTTAACTTTGCGGAAAGCCAAAATGAAGATGATGCAGAATTCGTCAATGGCGATGTCAAAATGCTGGTCGATTCTCTGAGCTATCAATATCTGGTCGGTTCAGTGGTTGACTATGTTGAAGGTCTGGAAGGTTCACGTTTTGTGGTACAAAACCCGAATGCGACCACGACCTGTGGTTGTGGATCTTCATTCTCGATCTAATACCTATCAAGTTGAATAAAAAAGTCCTCATATGAGGACTTTTTTATATCTGAAGAAAGCTTAGCTTTCCAGTTTGACCGCTTCAAGCAGGTCAAAAATCACTGTAGTGACATCCTGACTCAGTTCGCGGTTATTAAATATCTCGTAGGCTGTAATGGTAATGTCCGTATCACTCGGCAACAGACGCTGTTCTTCCTCAATCAAGTCATTGATCGGTAACAAAGTCTGTTTCACTTGCAGATGCAAAATATCCTTAAATTCAAGATTTTCATCATCCAGCTCGATCAGCTGTTCATTGAAATAAGGCAGCAAAATTGAATGAAGATAAGGTTGAATATCCTCGATATCAAAGATCTCGATATCACGGGTTTCATCAATCGTACTAATGTGGTCATTTACTTCAATTAAAATATGGTAGTAACTCACATGAATCTCCAAGAAAGTTGGCCTAAGACGTCCTACTGTTCTTCACAATAACATGAAATGAAACCAAGTTGTATTTTTACTAGCCTAAACACATAAATAATATAGGGAATTAAAACCTGAATGTTATCGGGTATACAATAGGGTCTTGTCTGCCGGACGCAGTTTGAAATCTTGCAGATTCTGTTCACCCAATACCGGATACATCAAGGCTTCCGGATCATTATGATGATAGAGGCCCAAGGCATGGCCCAACTCATGTGCCAAAGTTAAACGTAAATCATCTTTGGCATCAAACTGGTAAATCTGGATCTTATCTCCCATAAAAATACCCTTATGAAACTGGCGTGGGGGAAAACGCTGCTGGGCCTGCTGGATATTTCGCTGATGGCTTTGCACACTGTTTTGATGAACAGAAACCTGCTGGTTAAATGAAGATAGCTGTTCCTGAAGATAGGCATATTCGCGCTTAAAGCTTTCCAGTTTAGGCTTGAGCATTTCCATCTCATACTGAAGCTGTTCACGCTCGGCAGATGAGCTGGCTTGTTGACGGCGTTGCAATAGGGTTTGAAATTCAAACTCAAGCTGACTTTTTTGCTGGATCAGTCGTTGTTGCTGATCTTCCAGATTTTTCTGTGAAACTTGCAGATTGCTGACTTCACGCTGATATCTGGCTTCATCGGCAAGTAACTTTTTTTCGACCTTTTTAAAGGCTTCATAGTCCTGTTGGCGTTGATCATAAATCAGTTGAATGGCCAGCTGAGCATTCTCATCATAAACCATCAGATCATCGCGACTGGTTCCTTCATGCCAGATCTGAATCGCTTCCTGACTTAATTGAATGACCTCATCACGGGTCAAGCCAAAACCGGGATCGACTTGGTCAATCCGGAAACGTAGGCGCGTATCAAAAGGATGGGTCAAACGGTCAGCCAGGGAATTAAATTTTAATTGTGGATGGGTCTTGGTTTGTAGATACAAAAACAGTGACACAATGAAAACGACAATCCCCAGAAAGCTTAAAAGACGCATAGTGTTTTTTTAAATATTGTTTGGCTCAATGTAGCTAAAAAACCAGCAAAATCCTAGCGTCAGAGCGATAAAAAGTGGCAATAAAAAACCGTGCTTATGCACGGTTCTGTTCAGGTCAGATTATGATTTTTTACCTTTCCACTGTTCAACCTGTCTTGGCATATTGGAATGATAGATAAAACCAAGGCCTATACCATTCAATAAGAAGATCATAAATTCAATTAAATATTTCAGGTTATAGGAATGTCTGGTTTGGTGATTAAAGGCATACAGCGTGATTTCAGATTTAAAGATCTGGAAAATAATATAGCTCAGCAATCCAATAGCTAGAATGATAAAACCTTTTCCGGAAGGGTAACGCTGAGGTACAGCCAGGATCAGTAATACAATGATAGCAATCAGGAAACCCAAGGAAAAAGAAGCTTCAATTCCGAAAGTTTGCAGGTAATTAAAAGGCGCGAGTACCACATTCGGCGGTAAGATCAGAAGCAGATTGCCCATCGGGTAGAGCAGCATGATCGCAAGCCCGGAAGCCAGAAGAAAAAGCTTAACAAAATTCTGCATACGTTTTTATTTTTAAGTTATTTATTTCATTATAGTTTAATTAAAAAAGATTCTATTGCCTATGTATTGAACAAAAAAAAGACCGCATAAAATGCGGTCTTTTTCTCAAAGTGACAAATTATTTTTTGTCATCTTTTACTTCAGTGAATTCAGCATCAACTACGCCGTCATCTGCTTTTTGAGCTTGGCCTTCGCCGCCTTGGAATGCATTAGGATCGAAACCTTGTGCACCGCCTTGGCCTTGAGCTGCTTCATAAGCACGTTGGGTGATCGGCATAATAATGTTTTGCAATGCTTCAGTTTTCGCTTTGATTGCTTCAACATCATTTTCTTTCGTAGACGCTTCTAACTCAGAAACCGCAGTTTCGATGGCAGTTTTTTCGTCAGCAGTCACTTGTTCGCCAAGATCTTTTACTGCTTTTTGAGCAGAAGAAACTAGCGCATCCGCTTCGTTACGTGCTTTTGCAAGCTCTTCAAACTTACGGTCTTCTTCAGCATTTGCTTCAGCATCTTTGATCATTGCTTCGATTTCAGCATCAGACAAACCTGAGTTTGCTTTGATCTGGATAGATTGCTCTTTACCAGTGCTCTTATCTTTCGCAGATACTTTCAAGATACCATCCGCGTTGATGTCGAACGATACTTCAATTTGTGGCACACCACGTGGAGCAGGTGGGATGTCGCCTAATTGGAAGTTACCCAACAATTTGTTTTGTTGAGCCATTTTACGTTCACCTTGGTAAACTGAAATGTCTACAGCAGGCTGGTTGTCCGCAGCGGTTGAGAACACTTGAGATTTTTTCGCAGGGATCGTCGTGTTTTTCTCAATGATTGGAGTCAACACGCCACCCATGGTTTCAATACCAAGAGTTAGTGGAGTTACGTCAAGAAGAAGTACGTCAGTTTTATCACCAGACAATACTGCACCTTGGATCGCAGCACCCATTGCGACTGCTTCGTCCGGGTTCACGTCTTTACGTGGCTCGCGACCGAAGAATTCTTGTACTTTTTGTTGTACAAGTGGCATACGAGACTGACCACCTACCAGGATTACGTCAGAGATGTCAGAAGTTGAAAGACCTGCATCTTTCAGCGCAATCTTACAAGGCTCGATGGTACGAGCTACAAGATCAGCCACTAAACCTTCAAGTTTTGCACGAGTTACATTGATCACTAAGTGTTTAGGACCAGTCGCATCTGCAGTGATGTATGGAAGGTTGATTTCAGTTGCGTTAGAAGAAGAAAGCTCGATTTTTGCTTTTTCAGCTGCTTCTTTCAGACGTTGTAACGCAAGTGGATCATTCTTCAAGTTCACGTTTTGTTCTTTCTTGAACTCTTCAACCAGGTAGTCGATCAATGCGTTATCGAAGTCTTCCCCACCAAGGAAGGTATCACCATTAGTTGATAACACTTCGATTTGCTGGTCACCATCAAGGTCAGCAATTTCAATGATTGAAACGTCGAATGTACCACCACCCAAGTCGTATACCGCAACTTTACGGTCGCCTTCTTTCTTGTCCATACCGAACGCAAGCGCCGCAGCAGTTGGTTCGTTGATGATACGTTTAACTTCTAGGCCTGCAATTTTACCTGCATCCTTAGTTGCTTGACGTTGTGCATCGTTGAAGTAAGCAGGAACAGTAATCACCGCTTCAGTGACTGTTTCACCCAGGTAGTCTTCTGCAGTTTTCTTCATTTTTTTCAGAACTTCTGCAGAGATCTGTTGTGGAGCAAGTTTCTTGTCGTTTACTTCAACCCAAGCATCGCCATTGTCAGCTTTCAGGATTTTGTAAGGAACCAGACCGATATCTTTTTGTACCGCCTGGTCTTCATAACGACGACCGATCAGACGTTTGATCGCGAATAATGTGTTTTTAGGGTTGGTTACCGCTTGGCGTTTAGCTGATTGACCAACAAGGATCTCGCCATCTTTGTACGCAATAATAGATGGAGTTGTACGTGCGCCTTCAGCGTTTTCGATAACTTTAACTTTGTCGCCTTCAAGTACTGCAACACATGAGTTTGTAGTACCTAAGTCAATACCAATGATTTTAGCCATTTGGATGTTTCCTCAAAAATTTTTTTGTGATTTACACTTGTTATCCGATATGAGAGCCGTTCAATTTTTTTCAAGTAAATTTTTAGAAAAAATTTCACAAACTCCCGATTTATTTAGCTTAAGCGCCAACCATGACCATTGCAGGACGTAATAAACGACCATTGAGGGCATAGCCTTTTTGCAAGACTGTACCGATTTCATTAGATTTGGCATTTGGATCAATACCGACTGCCTGATGCAATTCAGCATTAAAACCATTTGCGGTATCAACTGCGACTACACCAAATTTCTCTAGTGTATTGAGCAACGCTTTCAGGGTCAGTTCTACGCCTTCACGTAACGGGCCCTGTTCTTCCCCTGCAGCAACAATCGCGCGCTCCAGGTTATCCACTGTATCTAGCAGCTCTTTAGAGAACTTTTCCAGCACAGTGTCTTTATGCTTTTCTGATTCACGCTGAATACGTTCTACACTTTTTTGTGCTTCGTAAACTGCATTGGCAGTGCGTGCTTTTTCTAACTTTAAGTCACCTTCAAGTTGTGCAATCTGCTCTTGTAAAGATTCAACGGTAACTTCTACTTGCTCAGGTTCAGCTTGAGTTTGCTCTACCTCTTGTGTCGCTTGCTCTTGCTCAAGATCTTGAGCTTGTTCGTTCTGCTCAGTTGCCATTGATTTACTCCGTTTAAATGGGTTCTTAAACATGTACAGTCCTTGGGCGTCAGAGTTAACTGCGTTAATACTGAACTGCCATGATTGAAATTTTTAATTATTTAAAGAAATCGGGGCAGGGGCAAAAAATTCAAGCACAAGTACAGATTAATTTTAGGATTTATTTGGATTTAATGACTTTCATAAATGTAGCATCGTATTTTTAGATAGAAATAATAATTTTTATCTGTTTTAAATATTTTTAAGACCGGTGCATCATAGCGTCATTAACAGTGACCTTGTTCTGAGGAGAGAGCTGAACCAGGTTGCTGTTGCCTTATTTTTTAAGCTGTTTTTTCCAGTCGGATCCCTCACACATGGTCCGGCTTTTTTTGTCCAGATTATTTTTTAGACATAAAAGCGATTAATAACTAAGCAATAAAGTATTACACAAAAAATGAGCAACGCTATATTATTCATTTCAGATTCTATCGCTGTAGTTTCTTCTCTTTTTAGAAATGTGTTTTCGTGGCTTATCTTTTCTCTAGATAAGCCTTTTTTTTGCCTGAAATTTGCTACGGTTTTCGACCTATAAAATGAGATCATCTTCATCAAGACTATACTGAGTGAAAACATTTCTTCTATTCAAAGAAAATAACTGGAATGAGATCAAAACCATAAAACCGAGTCCATAAAAAAAGCCCTGATCTAAATCAGGGCCTCTTTTTTTATTTATATTCTGCCTAATCACGACGATTACGTGGTCGCTGCTGTTCCTGTTTACGTCGCTGATCATTCCAGCGTGGATTATTGGAGCGGTTTTGCTGAACCCGTTTACGCTGCTGTTCTGCCACTTTTTTACGTTGTTCCAGCTGCTGGCGACGTTTACCTTCAGCCTGCGCCTGTTTCTGACGCTGGTTACTCAGATTTTTGCGTTGCTGTTCCAGACGTTGTCGTTCCAGTTGAGTTTTACGACGGTCCAGTTCTATTTGCCGACGCCGTTCCTGTTCCCAGTTACGCTGCTGAATATTTTTGCGACGTTCCAGTTCCAGTCTCTTACGCTGCTGTTCGTATTCCCAGCGTTGCCGGTCATAGCGACGATCCTGATCATAGCGATAGTCATAACCTCGATCGCGACGGTCATAACGTCCGTCATAATAACCATCATCAGGAAAAGCCACACAGCCTACGGCTAAAAATGCAGTGGCTAAGGATACCGTTATTATTCTTATCGCCATAAGCTATCTCCTTGTATACAGACTTCTACATCAAAGTCGCAAAAGTGCTGTAAAAATCTCACTTAAACTGTTAATGACATCTGATTAAATTCAGGTTAGCGTATTTGGCAGATAATCTATGTACATTGATATTAAGACTTATATAAGAATATGGTCACTAAAATCCTAATCATGTAGAAAAAATGAAGAATTATGGGAAAAGGATGAAAACTCATGGGTGCGAATAATCCGGTCACAAAATTTGTAATGGATAAGGGGCAGGGCACTGCAGCACGTTTGCTGGATTGCCTGCCGAGCTTTGCACAAGAACGTCTGGTAAAAGCATTGGATTATCCTTATGACTATCCTGATTTGGATCCTTATATAAAATGCTTGATGGCGATTCAGATCAAACAGGGACAGCAGAGTTTTATTAGTGAAGATGCGGTGCGATCACGTCAACTGTTTGATGAACGCATGAAAGCTATTCAGGCGAAACCGACGCCGGTCAAGGCAGTCGAGGATCTGCGTCTGCCATTGCAAAATGGCACTATCTTTGCCCGACATTATCATCCGGCACCACAGAAAAAATTGCCGATGGTCATTTTCTATCATGGTGGTGCATTTATAGTGGGTGGTTTGGATACACATGATGAGTTTTGCCGTTTATTGGCGGTGCATGCCAAGGTGCAGGTACTCAGCGTGGCTTATCCGCTAACGCCCGAATACAGTCCTTTGCAGATGGTACAGGTTTGTGAAGATGCTCTGGCTTGGGTACACCAAAACATTAAGCAGTTGAAAATCTATAAAAACCAGATTGTAGTGGCCGGGGATAGTGCGGGTGGAAATCTGGCGGCAGTAGTTGCGCAGCGGAGTGCCGATAAAATCTATGCACCTCGTGCACAGTTATTGCTTTACCCGGCTGTCGATTTTAAAAGCCGCCATCCTTCTTTTTATGCATACAATCAGGGCCTGGTACTTTCAGCTCAGGATATTGATCTGGTGACCAAGCTATATGCTGAAACACATCAGGTCGAACTGGACGATCCGCTGATTTCACCGACCTATGGTGAACTGAAGGATCTGCCACCTGCCTATGTGATTACTGCCCGTCATGATGTATTGCATGATGAGGGTTCAATCTATGCACTGAAGTTACGTGAGAATGGGGTGCGAGTGTACTATCAGGAATATACGGATCAGGCACACGGTTTTATCAATCTGACCCCAATTCATAAACGCTCAAAAAAACAGGTCATCGAACTCAGCAAGAACTTCCGTAAATTCCTGGATAAAAAAATCTGATTCAGAAATAGATGTAATTAAGGTGTTTCACGTGAAACACCTTTTTTATTTTTTATGGATCTTGGCTTCTGGAAAGACTAGATTAAATTTAGGCACATAGAAGCTTTGTAAATATTTAGCCTTAGAAAAATCCGGGAATATATCCTGAGTATCTTGCCACTCTGCTTGAATGAGCTTGGATAAATAACCCCGGAATTGAGGGCTAAACTGATAATGCTGGGATTTCCAGGTTTGCCGGATTTTTAGCATGGAGCTTGGAAGATGATGACTATTTAAATAGAAAGAACGAGGAGATTTAGGTTTTTTAAGACGAAGCGTCATGCTTTGCTCACGATAAGTAATGCGGCAAATCGTTTCCTGTCCCTGTTCTTGCCAGTCAAACTCTGCATATTCTTTAGGAATACCCCACAAGTGCTGACCATGCACAATAGATTCATGAGTAGAGACATAAATTTTCGGAATAGTCGAAAGACGCCGTCTGCTAATTAAAGGATGATCCATAATGAGCAATTCATCATAAGGACCCACAGGAGAATGATGATAGTGCACTAATAGAACCTGAACGACACGGCCGAGTGGAGATGGCGCAATCCGAAAACTTTGAAATTCACGAATGAAATGAGGGGTAATCCAGTAATTTAGAATAAAACCCTCCCCCTGCAAATGCCAGGGCGGAAATTGATGGACGCTTTTCTCCTGTAGTAATGCATGGCTCATTATTATTCTCTTGTCTTTAGTCGGCAGGTCACTGCATTATTAGTCATGAAAGATTAATATGTTGTGAATCTCAACCTTTCTTTATCAGTAGATGAGTTAAAAAATGTTAAAAAAATCATTATCTGCTATCGCGTTGATCGCATTTAGCTTGCCAAGTTTTGCTGCCAATACCCTGATCGAGATGAAGACCTCATCCGGTAATATCGAAATTGAACTCTTTAATGACAAAGCACCGATTACGGTGAAAAACTTTGAAGAATATGTCAAAAGCAACTTCTATACAGGAACCATTTTCCATCGGGTCATTCCGGGTTTCATGATTCAGGGCGGAGGCTTTGATCTCAACATGCAGGAAAAAGCCAATAATAAAGCTTCAATCAAGAATGAATCAGATAATGGTTTGCAAAACAAACGTGGCACTTTGGCCATGGCACGTACCAACGACCCTAATTCGGCGAAAGCGCAGTTCTTTATTAACTTGGTAGATAACAGTTTTCTGGATCGTTCACCAAGAAATGCTGGATATGCAGTATTTGGCCGGGTCACAAAAGGTATGGAAGTAGTCGATAAGATCGCTCAAGTACCTACTCAGAACTATGGCATGCATCAGGATGTTCCGAAAACAACTGTGAAAATCAACAGTGTGACCATTAAAGCACCAAGCGTGAAAAAGTAAGTGAAAAATAAAACATAAATGTTTTGTTTATATTTTCTTTGGAATATTATGAACTTATGTAACAATTGGTAGGAAAATGAACTAATTTGGTGCATAAAAATGAAACAGTCATGATTAGTGTGCGTTAAAAGCACTTGCTTGTGTAGGAAATTGCCCTATAATGAGCTCATACCGACGAGATAGACGGAAATGAACGAAGCAGATTGCTGAGTTGTTAAGTTTATTGAAGTCCAGCTTCTAGCACTGACGAGGTGTTAGAAAGATCATTAAGAGATTATGAAGAACAACTTGTGTGGATTTTTACTGGTTGATTGATCGAAATTATTTTCATTGATTGATTGGTTTAAATTACTCGAAGTTTATTTGAGCGAAATTTAAGTCAGAAAATTGATGAGCCAAGTTTAAGAACTTTACTTATAAAGTTCGAAATGATTTTAACTGAAGAGTTTGATCATGGCTCAGATTGAACGCTG
>NZ_VPAW01000026.1:0-48628 GCF_013419055.1 Acinetobacter sp. YH12108
TTACTGTTTTATCAGAAGTTTTAATCTTCATCACCGCCGATGGATGTGCATTATAGACCAATCCCAAACAAGCGCAACCCCTATTTTTAAGAAAATACTTCAGTTGATTATTATTTCTACAAAAATGTCATATATGCATATTCTTTAATCTAAAAACCCTATTTTTTAGATATCTTTTTACTATTTCCATTTTTTAATTTAAAAAACAGGGACTATTTCGTTTCAGCTTAATAAAGTGCAATTTAGTTTTTTATTCCTATAACTACTCTTGCTTAAAATATTCTTCCAACTCACTCGAATAAATATTTTTCTTATTTTCACAATCCCTATGGACCTCCCAATAAATGCGACTCACCCATAAAAAGATCTAGGTACATTTAGCTCGACTTATTAAAAACATAATTCTGGAATGAAGAATGAAGAATGAAGAATGAAGAATGAAGAATGAAGAATGAAGAATGAAGAATGAAGAATGAAGAATGAAGAATGAAGAATGAAGAATGAAGAATGAAGAATGAAGAATGAACTTAATAAATAACCAGTTTTTAATCTATTTTTATTTTGATTGCTAAATTTAATTCGTAGTTAAATTTCAGACATAAAAAAACCGCCTGATGCGGTATCTATATAATTAATCATTTTTATCGATGGTCGGAGCAGTAGGATTCGAACCTACGACCCCCTGGTCCCAAACCAGGTGCACTACCAGGCTGTGCTATGCTCCGATGTTCAACTCAAAGAGTTGGGGTGAATGATGGGATTCGAACCCACGACAACCGGAATCACAATCCGGGGCTCTACCAACTGAGCTACATCCACCATTACGGTGTCTTCATTATTTAGACATAAAAAAACCGCTTGACGCGGTATCATTTATCTTAACCACCATGAAGAAGATGGTCGGAGCAGTAGGATTCGAACCTACGACCCCCTGGTCCCAAACCAGGTGCACTACCAGGCTGTGCTATGCTCCGATGTTCAACTCAAAGAGTTGGGGTGAATGATGGGATTCGAACCCACGACAACCGGAATCACAATCCGGGGCTCTACCAACTGAGCTACATCCACCATTACCTTGGTTCTTAAATATCAAGCCACCAAAAATGGCGCGCCTGACAGGATTCGAACCTGTGACCATCCGCTTAGAAGGCGGATGCTCTATCCAACTGAGCTACAAGCGCTTTACTGATGATTTTCACCATCCGCCTTGAAGAATTGGTCGGAGCAGTAGGATTCGAACCTACGACCCCCTGGTCCCAAACCAGGTGCACTACCAGGCTGTGCTATGCTCCGATTCATCTCAGCTTTCGTATCAAGCTTATCGCTTGGTACGGTGTGCATTCTAGGCGTGACGCCATAAGACGTCAACACCTATATTTAAAAAAAATCAAAAAAACACTTCAAGCGTTTATTTATCAAGCATTTCAGACATTTTTTATACAAAATCTTAGCGTTTCAAGCTGGCACTAAAATCCAGCATACGATCTAAAGGCAGTTTGGCTCGTTGAGCTAATGCGGGGTCAACATGAATCTCCTGATCACGATGTTGTAGAACATGCAAGATTCCATCTAGCTCGTTCATGGCCATCCAAGGACAGTGTGCACATGAACGACAGGTTGCTCCTTCTCCAGCGGTTGGAGCTTCAATCAAAATCTTATCTGGCACAGCCTGCTGCATTTTATAGAAAATACCGCGATCTGTTGCCACGATCAAACGCTGATGTGGCAAGGTTTGAGCTGCCTTGATTAACTGAGAAGTACTTCCGACTGCATCAGCAATTTCTACCACAGACATCGGTGATTCTGGATGGACCAGCACTGCCGCATCTGGATATAAGGCTTTCATATTAGCAATTCCGCGCGAACGAAATTCTTCGTGGACGATACACGCGCCATCCCAAAGCAGCATGTCAGCACCGGTTTTATTCTGGATATAACGCCCTAGATGCTGATCCGGTGCCCAGATAATTTTTTCACCTAAACTATCGAGGTGTTCAATAATCTCAACTGCACAACTTGAAGTCACGACCCAGTCAGCGCGGGCTTTAACCGCAGCTGAAGTATTAGCATACACCACTACAGTATGATCAGGATGCGCATCACAGAATTTGGTAAATTCTTCTACCGGACAACCCAAATCCAGTGAACAGGTCGCTTCAAGAGTTGGCATCAGGACGGTTTTTTCTGGTGAAAGTATTTTTGAAGTTTCCCCCATGAACTTAACCCCAGCTACCACCAAGGTCGATGCGGGATGGTCACGTCCAAAACGCGCCATTTCCAATGAATCGGACACACAGCCACCAGTCAGTTCTGCCAGTTCCTGTATTTCAGGATCACAATAATAATGTGCAACTAGTACTGCATTCTGCTTTTCCAATTCGGCTTGAATCTGTGCAAATTTTTCCTGTTTGGCCTGTGCACTGATCTGATGCTCTTTGGGTTCTCCTAAACGATCTAAATGCGCCTGCACAATCGATTTGGCTTCATTGGCTATTAATTTGGTCGCATCATTCATAACAACTCTTACTCTACCCTCATGGTTCATTATTCAACGAACCTTTCACCCTACATCCCGGTCATCTCTAGCAAAATACTTTTTTGACCAGTCATTAAAAATCATAAGATATAAAAAAAGCCCCACAACGGAGGCTTTAGAAACAATCTGAATTATGAACGATAATCAGCATTGATCTTCACATAATCATAGGACAGGTCACAGGTATAGACTGTATCTTTTGCTTCACCACGTCCAAGATCAACACGAATCGTCATTTCAGCTTGTGCCATCACACGTGCACCTGCCTCTTCGGTATAGTCTGCTGCAGCACCACCATCCTTGCAGATTTGTACATCATCTAACCAAACCTGAATTTTTGCAACGTCTAAATTCGCCACACCTGCATAACCGATTGCAGCCAGAATACGTCCCCAGTTTGGATCAGAAGCAAAGATCGCAGTTTTCACCAATGGAGAATGCGCGATGCTATAGGCCACGTCACAGCATTCCTGAGTATTGGCACCACCTTCTACGGCCACAGTAATAAACTTGGTTGCGCCTTCACCATCACGCACAATCAATTGCGCAAGGCGTTTCATGGTACGCATTAATACCTCAAGCACAGCTGCATAACGCGGATCTTCAACTGATGAAATTTCTGTTCCACCGGCCTGACCTGTAGCAATAAAAATGCAAGAGTCATTGGTTGAGGTATCCCCATCAATGGTAATGCGGTTGAATGACTGATTCACTGTCTCAGATAAAAGCTGTTGAACCAGTTCACGGCTGATTGGCACATCAGTCGCCACATAACCTAGCATAGTGGCCATATTTGGGCGAATCATGCCGGCACCTTTGGAAATCCCGGTCATGGTATAAGTAATGCCGTCCAGTTCGAACTGTTCAGATGCACCTTTTGGTGTAGTGTCTGTGGTCATGATGCCGGTTGCCGCATCGATCCAGGCATCATCACGCAATGACTCTAATGCAGGCTGCAAACCATTCAGAAGACGTTCCATTGGTAATTGTTCGCCAATCACCCCTGTTGAAAATGGCAATACTTCTTCAGCTTTCACGCCTGCAAGTTCAGCCAGTTTGGCACAAGTGGCTTCAGCATTTGCCATACCTGTAGCACCTGTACCCGCATTGGCATTTCCGGTATTAATCACTAAATAATGTGGGTTACCTACCGCCAGATGTGCTTTAGAAACATGTACAGGAGCAGCACAAAAAGCATTCTGGGTAAATACACCTGCAACATTGGAGCCTTCAGCCAGTTCAAATATCACCAGGTCACGTCGGTTCTGATAGCGTACATACGCTTCTGCCGAACCAATTCTCACCCCTTTTACCACATGCATCTGTGGCATAGATACGTCACCAACTGCCATTTTTAAATGTCCAATATTGAAGTTTCAGAAAAATACAGCTTAGTTGATCTTCATTAAAAAATCGAGCCAAAGCCAGATGAACACTCACTTTTCTTATGGTTTTTCACAATAAAAAACCAGTCATGGTGACTGGTTTTATTAAACTGGATCAAACTTAGTTTTTAGCCAGCTGGGTTGATTCACTCAATAAAGCTTGTTTCGCCTGTTGCTGACTTGCCGCAGAAAGCGCTGGGTTAGAAGCAACAATACGGTCAGCATTCGCTGCATTGGCTGCTGCAATCGCTGCAGTCTGCAAAACGATTGGACGGTTTGAATTATTAAAGGTATAGCGAATGCCAGTACGCGGACTTGCAATGGTCACCTGACCATCTGTACCCGTCTGAACCTGAGCCGTAGTTGGACCAATGGCCTGCTGAACTTTAGCAGGTGTCGTTGTTGCTGTTTCAGCAAAACTTAAAGTCGGGATTACCAAAGCAGCAACCATCATCGTTTTTAATACTTTTGTCATTGTTTCTTCCACTTTGCGGTGTTCAATCTGCCATTAAATACCATTTAATCCGGTACAGTGCAAACAGTATTCATCAGCTGAAAAGTCCATATACATAAAAAGATCAGGACCATTTGGTCCTGATCTTTTTATAGTTTAGAAACTTAGCAGAAATTAGATCTTGCCATGACACTGTTTGTATTTCAGACCTGAACCACATGGACAAGGTGCATTACGGCTTGCCGGTGCTTCAAAGACTGGTGCAACCGGATTAGCCTGCGCATTTTGTTCAGTGGTGATTTCATCTTCTTCAGCCAGTAATCCATCAAATTCCTGATGAGATAACTGCAAACGCATCGCTTCAGCCTGTGCCTGCTGCTGTGCTTCCATTTCAGCCAGCTCTTCAGGTGTTGGCACATGGATACGTGACAGATCAGTGATCACATCAGATTTAATGACACCCAGCATGTTTACAAACAGGTTATAGGCTTCTTTTTTGTATTCCTGCTCTGGATTTTTCTGTGCATAACCGCGTAAATGAATACCCTGACGCAGGTAATCCATCGCTGCCAGATGCTCTTTCCAGTGACGGTCCAACGAGTTCAGCATGAAATGACGTTCGAGTGATGCTGCAGATTCAGCACCCATTTGTTCACGACGTGAACGGTAACGATTTACCACTTCTTCAGTAATTCGCTCAACCAGTGCTTCTTCATCTAAACGACGATCCTGCTCTAACCATTGTGCAACTGGCAGATCAATCGATAAGTCTTCACGTAGTGCAAGTTCCAGACCTTCAATATCCCACTGATCATGAATTGATTCAGGCGGAATATAGTTGGCGATCATGCCCTGCATCACTTCACGGATCATCTCTTCGATATAATCCTGCAATGAACTTTCAGCCAGAATCTCATCACGCTGACTATAGATAATTTTACGCTGCTCGTTATTCACGTCATCGTATTTCAACAGGTTCTTACGAATGTCGAAGTTACGTGCTTCTACTTTGCGTTGTGCATTTTCGATTGAGCGTGACACCATTTTGTGTTCAATCGCTTCATCTTCTTTTAAGCCCATTGCACGCATCATGGCAACCACACGGTCACCCGCAAAGATACGCATCAAGTCATCTTCAAGAGACAGGTAGAAACGCGATACACCCGGGTCACCCTGACGGCCCGCACGACCACGCAACTGGTTATCGATACGGCGAGATTCATGACGCTCAGAACCGATAATATGCAAACCACCAGAAGCAAGAACTGCTTCATGATTCGCTTCCCATTCTGCTTTCAGGCGTGCTTCATCTTCAGAGGTTGGGTTTTCAATTTTGGCCAGTAGCGCTTTCCAGTTACCACCCAGCAAAATATCGGTACCACGACCGGCCATGTTAGTTGCAATCGTTACAGCACGCGGTGCACCCGCTTGGGCAATAATATCTGCTTCACGCTCATGCTGTTTGGCATTCAGGACTTCATGTTCAATACCAGCTTCTTTAAGCTTGTCAGAAAGAATTTCCGACGCTTCAATAGTGGCCGTACCAATTAGGATTGGCGCAACACCAGCTTCATGAACACGCTGGATTTCCTGAATAATCGCGTTGTATTTGCCTTCACGATTCAGGTAGATCAAATCGTTCTGGTCATTACGGATCATTGGACGGTGGGTTGGAATGATTACCACATCCAGACCGTAAATTTCTTTCATTTCCGCAGCTTCAGTATCTGCAGTACCGGTCATACCGGATAATTTTTTATACAGACGGAAATAGTTCTGGAATGTAGTAGTTGCAAGGGTCTGGTTTTCCGGCTGGATTTCCAGACCTTCTTTTGCTTCAACTGCCTGGTGCAGACCTTCAGACCAGCGACGACCTGGCATGGTACGACCGGTGTTCTCATCGACGATGATCACTTCACCTTCATGGATGATGTAATGCACGTTACGTTGATACAGATAATGCGCACGAATCGCAGCAGTCACATGATGCAGCAAATTCAGATTAGAAGCTGAATATAGGCTTTCACCTTCAGCCAGCAAGCCCATTGCAATCAATTCACTTTCAATGGTTTCAAAACCGGTTTCTGTAATTTCTACTGAACGCTGTTTTTCATCAATCCAGAAATGACCGCCATCCGGTACTTTTTCTTCTTTCTGTGCTTTTAATTTCGGCGGAATGTTATTGATTGCTGCATAAAGCTGGGAAGAATCTTCACTTTGACCAGAGATAATCAGTGGTGTACGTGCTTCATCGATCAGGATCGAATCGACCTCATCGATAATGGCATAGGTCAGACCACGCTGTTTTTTCTCAGCCAACGAGAACACCATGTTGTCACGAAGATAATCGAAACCGAATTCGTTATTGGTACCGTAAGTGATATCTGCTTTATAGGCTTCAGATTTTTCTATCGGATTCTGCATGGAATAGATAATCCCAATGCTTAAACCCAAGAATTCGAACAATGGACGGTTTAACTCGGCATCACGTTGTGCCAGATAGTCGTTCACCGTGATGACATGGACACCCTGCCCGCTCAATGCATTAAGATAACAGGCCAGCGTCCCCATCAGGGTTTTACCTTCACCGGTACGCATCTCGGCAATCTTGCCTTCATGCAGGGTAATACCACCTATCAACTGTACGTCGTAGTGACGCATTCCCATAACACGTTTTGCAGCTTCACGACAGACTGCGAATGCTTCAGGAAGTAACTTATCTAGGCTTTCACCCTTATTATATCGTTGTTTGAATTCTTCAGTTTTTGCAGATAAGTCTGCATCGCTTAGGGCTGATATCGTCGGCTCGAGCGCATTAATCTTGTCTACGATTTTACGCATGCGTTTGAGTTCGCGCTCATTTTTGGTACCGAAGATTCCTCCGATCAGACTTGCCAACATGAATAGACTCTCTAAATCTTGCTTGTCAAATAAATATGTTCTTAGTCGTTATTATGGTGCTAGAAATTTGAACTACAAGGGTTTTGCCAGAAAACCAATGAAAAAAACTCATCCTTCGTCCTAGCCCTGAGACCTAAGGCAAAGTAATGTAGCAAATTTTACCCATGCAATATAGTTAATTAGACGACTGATTTGTCTGATTCTGAATCGACAGCCTACTTCTTTATTCGGTTTATTCATAAGAAATTCTAAAAACACTATTTTTAATCATAAAAAAATTGGTTCATATTTATTCTCATCGACACATTACAAGATCAATTGAGGCAAGAAAATGAGTTTACGTTTAGGCGATACCGCACCGAATTTTGAACAGCAATCTAGCGAAGGCTTAATTAACTTTTATGACTTTCTAGGCGATAGTTGGGGCATTTTATTTTCACATCCAGCAGACTACACACCTGTATGTACCACTGAACTGGGCTTTACCGCGAAACTGAAAGACGAGTTTACAAAACGTGGCGTGAAAGCGATTGCGCTTTCTGTTGATGATGTTGAATCGCATCATGGCTGGATCAAAGACATTAATGAAACTCAAGGTACGACCGTTAACTTCCCGATCATTGCTGATCAGGACCGAAAAGTGTCTGAGCTGTATGGTTTCATTCACCCAAATGCCAGCGAAACCCTAACTGTACGTTCTCTGGTAATCATTGATCCAAACAAGAAAGTGCGTCTGATTATTACCTACCCTGCATCAACAGGTCGTAATTTCCATGAAGTATTACGTGTAGTCGACTCTCTGCAATTAACCGACAATCATAAAGTTGCAACTCCAGCAAACTGGCAACATGGCGATGATGTAGTGATTGTGCCTTCATTAAAAGATGAGGAAGAAATTAAACAACGCTTCCCTAAAGGTTATAAGGCAGTAACTCCATACCTACGTCTGACACCACAGCCTGAGCGAGGATAAGCGAAGCACTGCTTCGCCCGAGCGCAAGAGCCATAGCTATGCTATGGCTGGTAAGGAATTAAAAGGACTCCTTTTTAATTTTGCGCAAGGCAAGCGTAGCGCGCAGTTTCCATAGTACTGCCCTTGCGCAAGACGAGAAGCTATGCTTCGAGTGATAACACCGAAACCACTGCTTTTCAGTTTTGCGCAAGGCAAACGAAGTGCGCAGTATTTGAACACTGCCTTAATTTGTGGCAAGACAAGCGAAGCGCGTAGTTCAAGTTAAAACGAAGCACTGCTCCGCCCTGAGGAATATATTCCGCAAGAAGACCCACAGCTATGCTGTGGGTGCAAGAGGATAAGCTAAAGGTTGTTCTATCCTTTTTGAATAGTAAAAAACCCCAATCAACTCTCCACCATGAAAATGAAAATCGTCATGCATCAACCATCATTTTCATGTTTAGTTTGATACCCTCCGACGAGCCGGGTTTTCGAACTTTTCCCATCAAGCCTGTCTTCGGACAGGCTTTTTTTTGGAAAAGCCGATATGCTGTTGAAGAGAATGATTAAAAAGGTGAGTTAGGTTGCAATGAAAAATAATTATGTACTTCTTCTGGTTTCCACGCTTGTTTTATCCGGCTGTACTCCAGCGCTGCCTGAACAGGAACGCCCAATGCATTGGGGACAGGAACTGCATGAAGAACATAATTTTTATCAGATCAGCGATGAACTCTACCGGAGTGAACAGCCGAGCGATGAACTGACGCCCTTATTAAAACGATATGCCATTAATGTGGTGATCAACCTGCGTTCACGCGATAAAGATACGGATATTTTGTCAAATGAAGACCTCAAGCTTAAACATGTTCCCATTCATACCTGGGCTATGAATCGCGAGGATTTACTGAACGTAATGCAGTTGATTCAACAGGCACGGCAAAATAATGAAAAAATACTTTTACACTGTTATCATGGTTCAGACCGTACCGGTGCCAGTGTGGCCATGTACCGGATTATTTTCCAGAACTGGCGCATTGAAGACGCAGTACGGGAAATGAAGCATGGCGGTTATGGCTTTCATTCCATTTGGCGCAATATTGAAAAATTATTTATCCCTGAAAATGTAAGATGGATTCGCGAGCAACTCACGAATCCATCTACAGAAACTTCGGTTAAGTAAGAGAATTAACGCTTATCTAGCGGCACCCAGTCATTCACCCAGGCTGATTTCATGTTCAGGCTGGCATCAGACGCGATTTTCTTACGCAGTGCATCTGCTGTTTCACGGTCTTTAGATGGACCGACCATGATACGCACACCTTTAGATGTCTGGCTCTTGGTGACCTTGTAGCCTTTGGCTCGCAGTTTGGCCGCAATGGCATCAGCATTGGCTTCATTGGCAGCCAATGCCACCTGCACCATCCACTGTTTATCACTTTCACCTTCAAGAAGTTTACGGGCTTTTTCAGCTTCAGCCTTTTTCTTGGCCTCTTCTGCTTTATGTTTCTCTTCAGCTTTGCGCTTTTCTTCTGCCTTACGTTTTTCTTCTGCCTTACGTTTTTCTTCAGCAGCTTTATGCTCAGCTTCTTTTTTCTTTTCAGCCGCTTTGTGCTCTTCCTCGGCCTTACGTTTTGCTTCAGCTGCCTTATGCGCTTCTTCAGCTTTACGTTTCTCTTCTAGCTTACGTTTTTCTTCTGCAGCCTTCTGCTCTGCCTGTTTCTTGGCAGTATCAGCTGAAGTTTGGGCTTTTTGCTGCTCAAGTTTCTGCTGTTCTAACTTTTTTTGTGTAGCAGCCTTGTCTTCAGCCAGACGTTTTTGCTTCGTCTGTTCATCTTCTGCCAGCTCAGGTGGAATATTGTCTGAACTTTGCTGTCCCATACGATGGGCATTCAAAGCAGCATATTCTTCAGCCGCACGACGTGCTGCATCTGCCTCAGCCTGCTGTTGCATGGCTAAAAATTCAGCTGCACGGGCTTCCTGTTCAGCCACTGCTTTTTCGCGGTCACGACGCTGCTGTTCCAGCAGACGTTTTTCTGTTTCCACATCGACTGTTAAAGAACCTAATGAATTGTTGACTGTATCTTTTGATTCTACTTCTGCAGCCAGTGCCGGGTTTTGCTGACGATCCTGATGAATTTCATTTTGGCCTTTCAGGAGTAATGCTGCCAATAAAACACCACCACCTAGTAAAACAACGCCACCCATCCAGCGTTGTTTGTTATTCATTGACATTCTTCCAAATACTCCCATACCGCTTCTAAGGTATGAAATGATCCACATACCAAAATCAGCTGATTATTCTCTGTTTCATCCAGCGCTGATTTAAAAGCTAATTTTACATTGTCAAATTGTTCTATCAATTCACCTTGCAGTGCATCAGTCAAAAGTGTGACCTCTGCCGCACGTGGCACAGATAATGGTGCAATTTTCCACAAATGAACAGTGTCTTTCAACAACTTGACGACAGAATTTATATCTTTATCTGCCAGCATGGAAAATACACAAATGACTTCTTTATATTTCTTGTTGTAATTTAAATAATTGCGTAATTGTTTTAACAGGAACTCTACCCCATGCGGGTTATGTCCGGCATCAAAAATTACGGTCTTATTCTGAATTTCTCGGACTTCAAAACGTCCCGGCAATTTAGCTGCCTGAATTCCTTCCGCAATCGCTGTCTGGTTGACTTCCAAACCACTCAGCAAGATCGCTGCAACCGCTGTCGAAATATTATCCAGCGCCAGTGAACCTGTTGGCAATTTTAAAGTCGTACCCGACGATGCAAAAGCCCAGGTTTTGCCATCTTCAAAGGCTTCATAGAAATAATCACGGTTGATAGCATACAACGGCGCATTGCATTCAGCAGCTTTATCCAGAATGGCTTGCGGAATATCTTGCTGACCACCAAATATCACGGGAATATTCGGACGGATAATACCAGCTTTTTCAAAAGCAATTTTTTCAATGGTATCACCGAGCCAGTCGGTATGATCCAGTCCGATATTGGTGATGACTGCAACATCCGGATTAACCACATTCACGACATCCAGACGGCCACCCAATCCGACTTCCAGCACCCACACATTACACAGTTCATGTTTAAAAATCACAAATGCAGCAAGTGTGGTTGCTTCAAAGAATGACAGGCTTAAATCGCATTCGCGACGTGCCCGATCGACTTCAACAAAAGCATCAATCAGCAACTGGTCTTCGACTTCAACCCCACGTAATTTCACCCGTTCATTAAAACGATATACATGAGGAGACTGATACAGTCCGACCTTAAAACCCTGAGCATTGAGAATGGCAGCCAGAGTCGTGGTCGTTGAACCTTTACCATTGGTTCCGGCAACCGTCAGGACTTTAGCCTCCGGATTGATCACGCCCAGCTTTTCAGCCACAGGAATAACACGTTCCAGGCCTAAATCAATCCCCGTAACGTGAACATGGCTCCAATAATCGAGCCATGTATCAAGTGAATCAGTTGCTAATGGTGCTGTGTTCAAGGCAGGTTCATCAATTTCGTGATAATACGATAAACTGTATCACGTAATGCATGACGGTGAACAATCTGATCGATTACACCATGATCAAGCAAATATTCAGCACGCTGGAACGGTTCGTCCAGTTTTTCACGTACAGTTTGTTCGATCACACGTTTACCCGCAAAGCCGATCATGGCTTTCGGTTCAGCCAGATGTACATCACCCAGCATAGCTAAAGACGCAGTGACACCACCGTAGACTGGATGGGTCAATACCACCACATAAGGCAGACCTGCTTCTTTCAAACGCTGAATCGCTGCTGAAGTACGTGCCATTTGCATCAAAGACAGCATGCCTTCCTGCATACGCGCGCCACCAGAAGCTGCAAAACAGATTAGAGGTTGATGTGTTTCAATCGCACGCTCGGCTGCCTGCACAAAACGGTCACCCACTACGGTACCCATAGAGCCGCCCATGAAGTCGAATTCAAATGCAGTTGCAATCATTGGCACGCCTTTCAGCAGACCTTGCATCACGATCAGTGCTTCAGTTTCACCCGTTTTCTTTTGTGCTTCCGACATACGCTCAGGATAAGCTTTGCTGTCGACAAATTTCAGTGGATCTTTGGCCGTAAATTCCTGACCCATTTCAGTCTGTACCTGATCAAAGAACCAGTTCAGACGGTCACGTGCTTTCATTTTCAGATGTTCATCGCATTGTGGACAAACATAAGCATTAAATGACATTGCAGTACGTGTCACCAAAGCATGACATTCAGGGCACTCAATGGTTGGCTCTGTGAATGTCGCTTTTAGGGTAGTTTGCTCATCAGGTACATGAATGCCCGGAACAATACGCTCCGTCCATGGGGTCGATGGGCTCAGAATTTTGCCTGATTTCACTTGTTGACTCATACTATAACTCATCGAGCGCTGCTCGAAGCTCCTTGACTTTATTCACCGTCGCAATAACGGCTTGTTCTGGCGCGAGGGTTGCAAACTGTTTTACAAACGCACTTCCCACAATAACTGCATCGGCAGCAACACCCATCGCTTTCGCAGATGCAGCATCACTGATACCAAAACCCACGCCTACAGGAACATCTGTCTCTGCCTTAATTTTCTGAATACGTGCAGCTGCTTCAGATACATCTAATGTTGCAGCACCCGTCACACCTTTCAACGACACATAGTAAATAAAGCCACTGGCCTGTTTCACTACATGCTGAATACGCTCATCAGTTGAGGTCGGAGCCAACAGGAAAATCTGATCCATTTCATATTTTTCCAGCACCTGCCCCAAATCTTGAGCTTCTTCAGGAGGAAGATCGACCAGAAGCACGCCGTCGACACCGCATTCATAGGCATAAGCCACAAACTTTTCATAGCCAATGACTTCAACCGGATTGAGATAACCCATGAGTACCACTGGTGTTTCGCGGTCTTTCAAGCGAAATTCTTTCACCATGTGCAGGGCATCCAAGGTATTAGTGCCACCGGCCAGCGCGCGTTCAGCGGCCAGAGCAATCACCGGACCATCTGCCATTGGATCTGAGAAAGGAAGACCCAGTTCAATCACGTCGACGCCAGCGTCCACCATCTGGTGCAGCAAAGGTACGGTTACCTCTGGATGCGGGTCACCAGCCATAACATAAGAAACTAAAGCTTTACGCTGTTGAGATTTAAGTTGTCCAAATCGTGTGGCTAAACGTGACATAGGGCTGAGCTTTCCTTAAGGTGTTTCAAACTTGAGACATTGACTATGTAGAAATACAAGACATCGCATTGTAACGCTATTTTTTGTACATTGAACAGTGTGCAACATCAACCTCTGGCATTTCATTTCCTGTGCGAGGATTTCAGAACAACCCGAAGGGATCTATTTACGATTATTTTGATTTTTTTCTCAATGATCAAAGATGCCTAATTTTGGCATTCCCTAAAATGTTGAATATTTAGATAAACTTATTTTTATCATGGAAAAATTAATAAAAATGCAGATGTTAGCGCATTCATTTAAAGTTTTCTGAAATTGCAAAACCTGTTTTATACTAGCCCCATTCTCTTATTTTTTTATCTCCTATGCAGACTGACTCTGAAGGTACAGTGCAGGCACGCGCCATTGCACTGTTGCCGCTTATTGTATTTTTAACCATCTTTTTAGGTAGCGGGATCTATCATTCTCTGATCGGAACTGAATTTGCGTTTTATCAGATTAAAGCGCCTGTTGCTGCCCTGCCCGCGATTATCTTGGCTGCATTAGTGTATCGTGGCAAACTCAATCAGGGTATTGAAGAATTTCTGAAAGGTGCCAGCCATCCTAACCTGATTCTGATGTTCATGGTATTTATGCTGGCCGGTGCTTTTGCCAGTGTTAGCAGTGCGATTGGCAGTGTTGATGCCACCGTACAGATGGGCCTGTCTGTCATTCCTCCGAGTTTTGTCTTACCGATGCTGTTTGTGATTTCGGCATTTATTGCGACGGCGATGGGTACCTCTATGGGAACCATTGCCGCCTGTGCACCCATTGCCTTTGGCTTTGCACAAGTGACCGAGATTCCGGTGGTTTATGCGATCGGCGCCGTGGTCGGTGGGGCAATGTTCGGTGATAACCTGTCTATGATTTCGGATACTACCATTGCTGCAACCAGCAGCCAGAAAGTGCAGTTACGTGACAAATTCAGAGTCAATGTCTGGATTGCTGTGCCGGCTTCTATCGTCACGATTTTGATCTATATCTTCAATACTGGTAGTTCTAGTCCAGTGGAATACAAGGACTTTAACTGGATTCTAGTCCTGCCTTATATTGCGGTCTTTTTACTGGCTTTTAGCCGTCTGCATGTTCTGGCGGTTTTAATCATCGGTGTCGTGTTATCGGGTTTATTCGGGCTATTTGCTACGCCAGATTTCAATATCCTCAAGCTGAACACTTCCATTTATGATGGCTTTGTCGGCATGTTTGAAGTGGCATTGTTATCCATGTTCCTGGGTGGCCTGTCTGCGATCATGCAACGTGAAGGTGGTTTACGCTGGCTGATCGAACGCATCTACGCGCTGACCCGCTTATTTAAAGTAGGCCGTCAGCGGGCTGGTGAAATCGGGATCAGTTTCTTGGTCGTATTTTCGAATCTGTTTGTAGCAAATAACACTGTCGCGATTATTCTGGCTGGTGATATGGCCCGTGAAGTGGCGAAAGAATATGGGGTTGATCCGAAACGTGCCGCCGCCCTGATGGATATTTTCTCCTGTGTGGTACAGGGGCTGATCCCTTATGGCGCACAATTATTACTGGCCTGTTCGATTGCCAAACTTTCTCCAGTCGAGCTAATCGGGGGCGTGTATTATTGCTGGATTCTGGCAATATTTGCGGTGATCGCAATTACTTTCCGATATCCTAAATTAAAAACAGCTTAAATTAAGTCATGAGATAAAGCGGCCAATGATGGCCGTTTTTTTATGCCTGATCCTGTTTTAATTGTTTTCTATATTGCAATAAAGTCCTGCCTGTTGCTGCCTTATAAGCGCGGGCTAAAGCGGACTGGTCAGAATAATCCAGTTGTTGGGCGATTTCGGTCAGGCTTAGGGGCTGATGCAATAAGCTTTCACAACGCCTGATCCTTTCCTGTTCCAACAATTTTTTAAAAGAACTACCTTGCTCATTTAGCTGACGCTGCAAGGTTCGAGTCGATACAAACAGTTGCTCGGCCAGCTGTTCAATTTTAATCGCCTGCTGTCTGCTTCTTAGATGCTCTGCAACCACCTTTTGAGCCTGAGTCAAAATACTTTCTACAGGTGGTTTGGCTGCAATCGCTTCTTCAGCCTGACGAATCAATAACTGTAATAGCATTGGATCGGCCTGTTCCGATTTCAGGCTCAGTCCCTGTATATCCAGTTCAAAGCCATAATCCTGCTGTGAAAACTGCACTTCTGCATCATAGAATTTTTGATAGTGAATTCGGGCAATTTCTGGCGCATGGGCAAAACGCACCCGACGCAAGAGTAAAGGATGATCCTGCAAAATAAAACGTCCCAATTGCACCATAGCTGCGATGGTCAGCTCATTCAGCAGGTTATAACGCTCATCCTGATAGATCCAATACAATTCAATACTCTGTGCATGCTGTCTTAGTTGCAATGGGACAAATTCACTCCCATCAATGACCAGTCGCTGAAAACGCATGATATAGCCGATGATCTCAGGAATACTGCTGCTTTTAGATACCATATAGCCCAGCACACCAAAATGTTCTGGCCGAATGCACTGCACAATTTCAAAAATTAACTGTGGACACGCTAGCTGTTTTTGGGTTCTTAACAGGATGCTATTGAGAAAATCCAGCGGAACTTGTGCATCAAAAGGCTGATCAATCAGTCCAATGAGCTGAGGTCGTAGATCTGCAAGAAACTTTGCGGTTAAAGGTTCTATATTTAAGCTACGTAAATAGGTGGCCCATAGCTGGATATAGCCATTGGAGATTTTGATGTCCTGCATGAGCGCGTCCCTGTCTCCGCTGCGAATGTATATTTTATTTTTCTCTGGCGTAAAATGTATAAAAATTGGCCATATCTGTCAAAACAATTTGTGCAATTCTGAACATACTGTCAGCATCTTCAGAAAAAGAATGAAAGCAGATGAACGCACCTTTAAAATCTTCCGTACAGCCTGTGGTACGCAGTAATCTTGATTTTAAGCTGAGTGAAATTCCGCGTTACTGGTTTGGTGGCGATCCATTCCTGACCCGTATGTTTGATGCACTGAGTCTGACCTTTCCAGACGGTGAACGTTATTTCATTCAGAGTGTGCGTCTGTTCCGTGACCAGATCAAAGATCCAGATCTGCAAAAACGGGTAGCTGATTTTATCCGTCAGGAAGCACAGCATGGTATTGCCCATGACAAGATGAATAACCTGATGCGGGAACAAGGCATGCCGGTTGATCAGTTTATTCAGCGTCTGAACTACATGATGAACTATGACCTGAAGAACCGTTCACCTGAGTACAATATTGCAGTCACTGCAGCCGCAGAACATCTGACCGCGCTCATGGCTGAAACTTTTTATGGACAAAAAGATACTTTAAGAAATGCCCATCCTTTTGTTCGCGCCATGTTTGCCTGGCATGCGATTGAGGAAATGGAACATCGTGATGTGGCTTTTGATGTCATGAAAGATGTGGCAAAAACGCCAGAATGGCTGCGTCAATACACCTTGCTCATCACGACTTTGCTGATGTTTGGTTTTACCATTTACCGTGCCAATGTCATGCTTAAACATGATGGCTTTAGTCCGCTGCAACGCTTGCAAATGAATATCCGTGGCCTACCTTGGTTCTTTGGCAAAAAAGGGACTCTGACTCGTATGGGTAAACAGTATCGTGACTGGTTTAAAAAGGATTTCCATCCATCCCAGCACCCAGTGATTGCTCAATATGAGGTTTGGGTAAAAACGCTGGCAGAAACCGGCGACCCGATTCAGGCAGGAGAAGCCTTCTGGCAAGCTGCAGAAGATTAAACCTCGAAATCAAAAGCCTTCGAGATTGAAGGCTTTTTTAGATTTAGAAGTTAGAAAAATGAATTACCATTTGGCATAGTGCTGTTCTAAAAGTCCATATTCATTAACCAGTACAATATCTTGGCCATCTTGTCGGATAGTACCAGATACTTTTGCTTGCCACTGGCTAAACTGGCTGCCGACCAGACGCAGATTCAGATTTTCATAACGGCGCCAGCCTGTGTGTACATTCAGGTTCAAGCAGCCATCCAATGACTGGATGTTCCAGCGTTCGTCAGATTCCTGCTGAAATAACACATCCGCCACAGGATAAATTTTGCCATTTACCCACAAACAGTTTTCATTGCCAAAGCTTTCATTGACGCCGGAAGCGAGATTGATCCCGATACGGTTACGATTGGTATCCCAGAAATTACAAGATAGCCAGAACCAGGCAGTTTCAGGACGCAAAAAGCCGCAGGTATCATCCAGAGAGGCGAAGGTGCGCTCATTAAACTGGATGGTTTCACCCTGCTTATTTACGAAATAACCTTCACAACCCAAAGTGGTCAATTTCTGGGTATAGGTCCAGCCATTGATTCCGGTCGGACTGCACATACTCAGCGGATCTGTACCTGCACAAAAAATTCGGGCACTAAGCTTGATTTCACCATATTTGGTCACATGGATATAACGCACCCCATTGGCATGCTGGATATCAATCTGAAAGGGAGATTTGTGAAAATAACTATGATTAAACAATGGCTGTTCATCTAGCACCGTATTGCGCGAGAAGAAATTGATCGCATTCCATTCCTGCACTTCATTGGTGCTATGGTTATAGATATAGAAAAAACTGTGCCCGGCCCAAGCGATATCCGCAATTGCAAGGCCAATCGTATAATGCTCGTGTTGAATACTACAGAATTTAAATTTTTTATATTTTAGTTGCTTACGCCATCCCTTGAGTACATCACCATAGGGATTTTTGTACTGGTACGCATGGTAATCAATACTTTTTGGAATTTCCTTGAAACGTCCGTAACGTGGTTGTCCATTTTCCTGAATTAAATCCATTAAGACATTCCATCTCAATCAAAAACTATTTTTGCTTGAAGCTATTATGCCGATTATTGAGATTTGATAAAGAATTTTTTAAAACCGTTCGTCAGCTCTTCCGGCCAATTCTGCTTAAAATAACCATTTTAATTTTCTGAATGAGAAACTGATTTTTTTGCTGTTTTATCCAGAACTTGAATAAATTTTATTCTATTTTGAACCAGATTGCTTCTTCCTCTTCATCTTTAAAAATTTTCTTATCTATAAAAATAAAAAAATCGTACTGAATAGCTTCAATACGATTTTTTTAATCCACCTTACTCTCCTTTTAGATAGGAGGGTTTTCTCCCCTCTTTGAAAAAGAGGGCCTGGGGGAGATTTTACATCTCAACCATTTCCACGCCATCAATACGGGCAACGGTCATCAAGTCTTTATCACCACGACCAGAAACGGTCGCAATAATGATTTGATCCTTGTCCATGGTTGGGGCAAGTTTAGTGACATAAGCCATCGCATGTGAACTTTCAAGCGCAGGAATGATCCCTTCGATCTTGGTCAAATCACGGAAACCTTGTAACGCTTCCTGGTCATTGATTGGCACATAGTTCACGCGCTCCATATCTTTCAGGAAGCTGTGTTCCGGACCTACACCCGGATAATCCAGACCGGCAGAAATTGAATGCGTTTCAATGATCTGTCCTTCTTTATCAGACATCAGATACGTACGGTTACCATGCAGCACACCGACGTGACCCGCATTCAGTGGTGCAGAGTGCTTGCCAGTTTCAATCCCTAAACCTGCGGCTTCAACACCATACATTTTCACATCCTGATCGTTCAGGAATGGATAGAACAAGCCCATTGCATTTGAACCACCACCGACACAAGCAACCAATGCATCTGGTAGGCGACCTGCCTGTTCTTGAATCTGACGGCGTGCTTCACGGCCAATAATGGACTGGAAGTCACGAACCAATTGTGGATATGGGTGCGGACCTGCCACGGTACCAATCACATAATAAGTTGAGTCAACGTTGGTAACCCAGTCACGCATCGCTTCGTTCATGGCATCTTTTAATGTTTTAGAGCCACTTTCTACAGGGACAACTGTTGCACCCAGCAGACGCATACGGTAAACGTTCATCGCCTGACGTTTCACGTCTTCAGCACCCATGAACACCACACATTCAAGACCTAAACGTGCTGCGATGGTTGCCGTTGCTACACCATGCTGACCGGCACCAGTTTCTGCAATAATGCGTTTTTTGCCTGAAAGTTTAGCCAATAAAGCCTGACCAATTGTGTTATTTACTTTATGTGAGCCAGTATGGTTCAGATCTTCACGTTTCAAGTAAATTTGCGCACCACCCAACTCTTTTGACCATCGTTCAGCATGATATAAAGGACTAGGACGACCTACGTAGTAGGCTAGATCACGGTCGAATTCTGCCAGAAACTGTTCATCATCTTTCATGCGGAAATAAAGCTTTTCCAGATCTTGTAAAGCCGCCATCAGAGTTTCTGACACAAAACGCCCGCCATGGATACCGAAATGTCCACGCTCATCCGGGAATTGGGTATAGTCAATCACGGGCTTGTTGTGATTAGTACTTTGCTGATCCACGATGGACTCCTTGCATAAAGCGTTCTATGAGTTGTTGGTCTTTTATACCTTTTGCGGATTCGACACCACCACTAACATCAACAGCATAAGCCTGTGTGGTGTGAATTGCTTGCTCGATATTGTCCGGGTTTAAGCCCCCAGCCAGGATCAAGGGAATATCTAATTGAGGAAAGGTGCTCCAGTCAAAGCTGTGGCCGGTACCACCTTTTAAATCAGGATGCCATGCGTCTAACAGTACTGCGCTGGCCCCTGCTGTCTGATAACGTTGAATCTCAGCGACTACGTCCAGATCAGGTTTGACCTGAATCGCTTTATACCAGCGACGCCCAACCTGCTTTGCGATAACCTGACATTGTTCAGGGCTTTCATCACCATGAAACTGCAGAATATCCAGCGGAACAGTTTTTAAAATATCCTGGATTTCATATGCCGTACTATTAACAAATAAGCCAACCACTTGAATATAAGCTGGCACTGCTTTGGCCAATACTTCAGCTTGTGCCTGAGTCACGCTACGTGGACTCGGTGGATAGAACACAAATCCAATGGCATCACAGCCGGCATTCGCAACAGCTTGGACATCTTCAACTCGGGTGATTCCACAGATTTTGGCACGGGTTCGCATATAGTGTTGGCTCTGATTTACCAAGATATCAAGTAATCTATGAGATTGGGGTGAATCATTGTAATGCAAATCATCGATCTTGCGTAAAGTTCATACGGATTATTCTTGATCTTGATTGTTTAAGTCATAAGCAGACTTTATACTTGCCACAATTTGCAACGAGTCAAGGCCTTAAGGCTTTAGGGAAGTTGGTGCAAATCCAACGCTGCCCCCGCAACGGTAAAAAATGAAAAGCTTGTCTTTATAAATCCTCAGGATTTACACCACTGCATCAATATGTGGGAAGGTGGATAAGTAAGTATGTTTCAATACTGCATTTAAGTCCGGATACCTGCTTGTTGTGTTCTTTAACTCAATCATTCACGGGGAGTGAATGCATGGAGCACATCTCATGTCTATTCCATTTCAGCCTGCTGCCTTAGCAGGTTCTATCACGTTTGCTTTGGGTTTTTCCTCATCAGTTCATGCTGCCGAGCAAAAAGTTGCACAAGCAGCTTTAGATACCATTGTGGTGACCGCTACCCGATCTGAAGAAAAAATTGAAAATGTGCCAGCCCGGATTGCGATTATTGAACCGGCTGTTCTTGAGCAATCACCGATTAAGGCTCTTCCGGATTTATTACAAACAGATCCCAGCATAAATGTGGTGCAGTCAGGCGGTTATGGCCAGCAGACTTCTCTGTTCTTACGCGGTACTAACTCCAATCAAGCTTTGGTTTTACGTGACGGCGTTCGTTTAAATACCGCAACTACCGGTGCAGCCTCTATTCCATTTCTGGATACCACTGACCTCAAGCAGATTGAAATATTAAAAGGCCCCGCATCCGTGCTGTATGGGACAGATGCGATTGGTGGTGTAGTTCAGTTCGTCACTAAAACACCTGAAAAAACTGGTGCTTTTGTATCTGGCGAGATGGGTGAAAACCAGACTTATAAATCACTGGTTGGTGCAGACCTCGCAGAAGATGGAATCTATGCACAGATTCGTGGCCAGATTTTAGAAACTGATGGCACTCCGGTATTCAACATGAATGACAGTCGTGACTATAGCTATGACCAGAAAGGATATAGTGCAAAATTCGGCGTTGAAAAAGAGCGTTATGCTGCATCTCTAGATTACAGCCAGAATTCAGGAAATGGCCAATATAGCGACTGGGGTGTCTTTTCCAGCCAGAATTTCAAAAATGAAATCGTCAATTTAAAAGGTCAGATTCATCCTACTGAAACCACGGCCATTCATGCACGACTTTCCCAGTTTAAAGATGACCTAAATCAGGTCACATCTAACAGCTTTGTACACAGCACGACACAAGAAGCTGAAATCTATGGCAAATGGAATTTTAGCCCGACCCAGAATGTTTTATTAGGTCTGACCCAACGTAATACAGATGCCAAAACCCAAGCTATTGATGAAGACATCAATTCAACTGGTTACTACATTCAGCATCAATACCAGAATCATGGTTTCAGTACCCAACTCGGTCTGCGTGTCGAAGATAATGAAAAATTTGGTACTCATACGGTGGCACAAGGCGGGATTCGTTATCAGCTGCTTCCGAATACCAGCATTTATACCAATATCGGTTCAGCTTTCAAGGCACCCACTTTAAATGATATGTATGCCTTTGGCGGCAATGATCAGCTCAAACCTGAAGAAAGTATTTCTTATGAACTGGGAATTGATCAAAAATTACCATTCAATATTCTGGTTGGCGCATCAGCTTTTCATACGGAAGTCGATCACCTGATCAATTCAACCTGTATCAGCACTTGTGACGGTGACTGGGTCAACACCTTCCCTGTCTATCAAAACCAGAATATTGATGAAGCCCAAATGACAGGTGGTGAATTAACGGCGCAATGGAACAAGGATCAATTTTTTATTAATGCTGGTTACACATACGTCAAGACTGAAGATAGCAAACAGAATACCGAGCTGCTACGTCGTCCGCGTCAGTCTTTGACCTTATCTACAGGTCTACAAAATGCCGATTATGGTCTAAGTGCAGCATTGGTTGCGAAATCGAAAGCCAAAGATTTTGCTCGTGACATTCCAGGCTATGCACGTGTCGACCTGAATGCTTACTGGAATATCAATCCAACAGTAAAGCTCTTTACCAATATTGAAAATGTTGGTGATGTGAAATACAAAACCGTGCATAGTGCGGGCGACCAATACTATGTCAATGGTGGCCGTCTGGCTTCCGCTGGTGTCACTTTCAAATACTAGAACCAGCCAATCTAAATAAATACTTTTGAGGATCATGTCATGCCTATGGCATTATCCTTTTGATATTCAGTATTCAAAATTTTAAGGAATTCAAATGGGCCACCGTTTAAGTAAGATCTATACCCGTACCGGCGATTCAGGCACCACAGGATTGGGTGATGGCTCACGCGTTGCCAAAGATGACTTGCGTATTGCCGCGCTCGGTGATGTGGACGAGCTAAATGCCATCATTGGGGTTTTACGCGCACAAATCGCGGCAAGCAGCATTCAGGATAAAGCGACTTGGGATAAATCTTTAAGCCTGATCCAGCACTGGTTGTTTGATCTGGGTGGTGAAGTGTGTATCCCTGGCTTTAACCTGGTTCAACCAGTCTCGATTGATTTTCTGGAAAATGACATCGATCGTATGAATGAAGCTTTGCCGATGCTGAAAGATTTTATTTTGCCTGCGGGTACTTTAGTTTGCAGTTTTGCTCATCAAGCCCGTGCCGTGTGCCGTCGTGCAGAGCGCAGCGTGATGTCAGTTCACTCACGCGACCAGAATATTCAGGCGACTTCCCTGCAGCTATTAAATCGCCTATCTGACTGGTTATTTGTGGCTTCGCGTACCTTACAACGTGCTGAAGGCGGTTCTGAGGTATTATGGCAAAAAAATATCAACGAGACCATTGATCAATAAATCCGCTAAAATGTATTAAATTGCACGGAAAATTCTGCGCCAACGGTATTTGCAACAAAGTGTTTCAGGCGCAGAATATTGCAATACTCCTGTCACAATTCCTCATCATTATGTCTTCATCTTTACTTCTTCAGGTTATCGCAGCATGCGCATAATCGGACATCGCGGTGCGCGTGGAGAAGCGCCTGAAAATACACTAGGCGGTTTTCAATATATTCAGGATATCGGGATTCGCGCAGTCGAATTTGACGTACGCCAGCTTAAAGATAATGCCCTGATCATCATGCATGATGATAATTTTGTACGCACTACCGGTTTGCAAAAACCCCTCTATGAATGTAGCCGTCAGGATCTCAGTCAATATAACCACGCAGTGAAATGGTCAGAATGGAACAAGGTCGAAGCGACCCCCATGCTGGATCAGACCTTAACCGTGATTCATAACTTTGATCATATTGAAGTTGAAGTCAAAAGTGTCGCGAGCCAGGCAGATGCTGAAAAAATTACGCTTGAGCTTGAACAGCAGTTACAGGGTTATGAGCAGTCAGTCGTGATTACCAGCTTTGATCCTAAAATCCATCAGGCTTTGCAACAGCAAAATTCCAGTTTAAAACGCGGCCTTCTAATTGAAACAGATGTGAAATATCAGGCGATTGATCAAGCTTTAGAACTTGGCTGTTGTCAGATTGGCTGGATGAATGAACTGGCCAGCAAAGATATTATTCAAGCCACACAAGCTGCCAAACTCACCATCAGCGTCTGGACCGTAAATGATGTTAATCGTGCCAAAGAATTACGCGACTGGGGTATTCAGGGTCTTATTACGGATTATCCGAAGTTAATGATGCAACATCTTTAAATGACCCAAAATGCAAGATTCTATATAAAGATTATTTTTCTTTAAGCCTTGAAAAATCATTTAAAGAAGAATACCTGTCTGTAATCTTGTTTAACCTTAGGTTATGGGTTTGCTTACAAATTTATTTCTCTGCAATCTAGTAGAAAAAATGAACATTCATTTGACTCATTTTCATAAAATAAATTTGATTAAAAGCTTCAAAAATCTCAGTGATTTACTCGGAAATCAGAGCCTGTCTAGCTCGTGAAAATGGTAGTTTTCATCCTACTTATTCTGTTACCGATAAGTACAATACAACCGTACAATAATGCTAGTGATGCCCTAGGGGGGCGTGCTAATATGAATGACTTAACCGCTGTTAAAATAAACAATAGCGGCCTCTGCTTTTTGTTATACCTTCCCAGGTTCCAGGAGTGCTGTTGGAGATGAATGCTCCCCTACCTCAAGCCCCAATTAACTGGGTCGCTGTGTTTGCTCTGGTAGTTTTACCCATTGTAGCTGTTATCGCGATTCCGTTATATGCGTATCACCATGATTTTAGCCTTGCCGCTTGGATCAGTATGTTTGTTTTGCTCGGCGTTAGCAGCCTGGGGATTACAGCGGGCTATCATCGTCTTTGGGCACATCGTGCTTATGAAGCGACTTTACCTTTAAAAATCATTTTAATGATCATGGGTACCTTTGCCGTGCAGAACAGTATTCTGTACTGGGGTTCAGGTCACCGTACCCATCACCGTCATGTCGATGACGTGGAAAAAGACCCATATTCAATTAATAACGGCTTCTGGTATGCGCACCTGGGCTGGATGCTGCGTGACTATCCTGCTGCAGAACCAAACTACAAAAATGCACCAGACCTGCAAAACGACAAAGTCGTTATGTTCCAGCACAAATACTATGTGCCTTTAGTAATTGCAGTACACGCTGCAATCTTGTTGCCAATCGGCTGGGCTGTAGGCGATGTCTGGGGTGTATTGTTATTGGGTGGTCTGGTTCGTTTAATCCTGAGCCATCACGTGACCTTCTTCATTAACTCACTGTGCCATATGTGGGGTTCACGTCCTTATACGGATGAAAACACTGCACGTGACAACTTCTGGTTAGCAATTGCAACTTGGGGTGAGGGTTATCATAACTACCATCACATCTTCCAGTACGATTACCGTAATGGCGTAAAATGGTGGCAATATGACCCAACTAAATGGTTAATCTGGACTTGCTCTAAACTGGGTCTGGCTAAAAATCTGCGCCGTATTCCAAGCTTTAATATCAAAAAAGCTGAACTGGCAATGAAGTTTAAATATGCCGAGCAGGATCTGGCGGTATACGGCCATAATGTCAATGAAGACATTATCAATGTAAAAAGTAAGATTGCTCAGGAATATGAAGCCTTTACTCAAACATTGAATGACTGGGCCAAACTGAAAGAACAGGAAATTCAGGTGAAAAAGGCGGCTGTAGCAGAAAAGATTCACCAGATGGATGACAAGCTTAAAGTTGAATTCCAGCTGGTTGAACAGCGTCTTTCTCATCATCGTGAAACACTGAATCTGTTAGTACGTAATTTGAAAAAAGCGCCTGTCTCTCAATAAGATTTAAATTCTCAAAAAAGCTCCTGAAATCAGGGGCTTTTTTTATTTTTGTCTGTCTTACTTATACTTTCCTTTTACAACAGTTTTAAACAGAGATCTTTGTTATATTGCTTTTATTGCCTAAATATTTTGACTGCTATGTATTTTAATTCTCGATATCAAACTCTCCCTCCTCGCCTTTACCATCATCAGCCCCCACTGCCTTTAAAAGATGCTAAAGCGGGACATTTTAATGCTGCGCTTGCTGAGCATCTGCAATGGTCTGAGGAAGATAAAGCACAATGGGTCGAAATCTGTAGTGGTCAAAAAACCTTTGCCGAGTTTGAACCTTTGGCCATGGTGTATGCTGGCCATCAGTTTGGACAATGGGCAGGACAACTGGGTGATGGACGTGGTTTATTGATCGCTCAGATTCTGGATAAAGATCATCAGACCATTGATCTGCATTTGAAAGGTGCTGGTGCAACGCCTTATTCACGTATGGGAGATGGTCGTGCAGTGTTACGCTCGGTGATTCGGGAATACCTAGCCGGACACGCCTTAAATGCACTAGGTGTAGAGTCCAGTAATGCGGTTGGTTTTACCTCTTCCGCTCAAGGTGTACAGCGTGAAAAACTGGAACCGGGTGCAATGCTATTACGGACGTCTGACTGTCATATCCGGTTTGGACATTTTGAATGGATCAATCAGTATCAGCCAGACCTATTGCCTGTATTCACACAAAAATGTATGGAATGGCATTACCCGCAATGTCTGCAAGCAGAACAGCCTATTCTGGCATTTGCTACCCAAGTGATTCAGCGCACGGCAGTCATGATTGCCAAATGGCAACTGGTCGGATTTGCACATGGTGTCATGAACACCGACAACCTGAATATTACCGGTTCAACGCTAGACTTTGGTCCTTATGGGTTTATGGAGCGGTTCCGTCCCAACTGGATTAATAACCACTCGGATTATCAGGGTCGTTATACTTATCAGCAGCAACCAAGCATCGGCCACTGGAACTTGTGGATGTGGCTGAATAACCTGATTCCATTATGTCCTGAAAACTATGATGAAGAACAATGGAAACAGGATCTGGCCCAATGTCTGGAACATTATGAACCGACCTTCCTGGAACATTATAAGCATGGCCTAAACCAGAAAATGGGCTTACCGAGTTTTCACAAAGACAGCTTTGACTGCGCCATGGCTTTTCTCAGAATCTTACAAAGCGAGCAACTCGACTATACGCAAAGCTTTATTCGCCTGCAGAATCATGAATATGAAGCAATCAAGGATGATTGTTTGGATCGCCGTCAGTTTGAAGCATTCCTGACTCAATATGAAGCGATCCGCGAACATCAGGATATTGAAGAATTAGATGCCGCCATGCAACTCGTCAATCCACACTATATCCTGCGCAATCACATGGCACAGAAAGCCATTGAACTGGCTGAGCGGGATGACTTTTCCGAAGTCGATCGCCTGTTTAAATTATTGAGTCAGCCTTATTTAAAACAGCCGGATCTGGAACACCCTGAAGATCTAGTGCCATTGCCGAGTGATGTACCTGAAGTCATGGTAAGTTGTTCATCTTAATTTATTCACAAGACGACTAAAAACTGTGGATAATTTAAGCATTATCCACAGTTTTATTTCGGTTTATTCATAACTTATGACCTTACATCAAATCTCAGCACAGATAGCGATAAGTTTACCTGAAGTCACTGTGACTCAGCCTTTCGGTGAAGGTTGTAAGGTATTCAAGGTGCTAGATAAAGTCTTTATGCTTCAGTTCTATCTCCAAGGCAAAGCTGTCAATTTAAAAGTAGCGCCTGATCATGGTGCTATGCTGCGAGATATTTATTCTTATATCTGTACAGGCTGGCATATGAATAAACAGCACTGGATTTCAGTGTATGAAAATAATGAACTGGATGAACATCTGATTGAGGACCTAGTACAGAATTCTTATGAGCTGGTAGTATCGAAATTAAAGAAAGCAGAAAAAGTACGGATTGAATTATTACGAACATTAGAAAAATAAGTGCAGATACCACCGATGACTAAGATCAAACCAATAACATTAAAGACAAAGAGTTTAATTCTTCGCTCCTACCACTGTGGTGATGAAATCAATTTATTTCAAAACTATTTTAGCGATCTAGCAGCGTCAAAATATTTGCAAAGACATCCACATCGGAACCAAACTCAAACTCGACAAACTTTAGAAAACTGGGCGGGACAAAAGTGGGAAAACTCAGATCCTGAGTTTATGTGGATTATTGCAGATCATTTAACCCAGCAACCTATGGGTATTTTGATCTTTATACAAAGGCATGACATTGGAGAAATTCACTTCGGGCTTGGGACTCCTTATCAGGGACAAGGTTTGATGTGTGAAGCGATGACTTCAGTGATCCAATTTTTAAAACAAACTAAAAAACTCAATAGAATTGAAACCTTTTGTGCTACTGAACATTTAGCGTCAAGACAAGTGTTAGAAAAAACAGGTTTTCATAAACAGCAACTGCTTCGTGCTTGGACCATCTTTCCTTTATTGGGAAATGACCTTAAAGACTGTATTCAGTATATTCTGCCACTAAGATCAAAATAAACCTTAACTCATCTAAAAGCTTTAGATATTGCGACAATATGAAAAAAGCCCAATCATTTCTGGTCGGGCTTCTTCTGATTGGAGATTTTAGGCTTAAGCATTCCTTTTATTCAGAAACTTAAACACGCCAAACAACACCGCAATCCACACCGGCAACATTAACACTGACAACATAAAGCCTTGTGTCCACATGATGTATAAAATCATCAGCATAAAAGCTAAAACAAAATAGTTACTAAACGGCGCAAAGATTGCTGGAAATTTGGTTTGAATCCCCTTTCGTTTGATGGCTTGTCTAAATTTCAAATGAATCAAACTGATCATCATCCAGTTCAGTACTGCCGCAGCCACCACGATATAAATCAGGTACCTCAAGGCTTTTTCAGGCACAAAGTAATTCAGGATCACACAGCCAAAGATCAGAAATGCCGAAAACAATACCGCTGCCACAGGCACACCATGTTTATTCACGCTCTTAAATAATTGCGGTGCATTCCCTTGTTGAGCCAGCCCCATCAACATACGGCTATTGGCATACATGCCACTATTACAGACTGAAAGTGAAGCAGTTAAAATAATGAAATTCAGTAAATGTGCAGCCCATTCAATCCCCATCTGGCTGAAAATCATTACAAATGGACTATGATCTAAATCGCCTAAATTCAGCTGATTCCATGGTACGAGTGAAAGTAATACGGCAAGCGAGCAGATATAAAATAAAAATACCCGAATCACAGTTTGATTTACAGCACGTGGAATGTTCTTGTCAGGATTTTCGGTTTCTGCCGCTGCCATACTAATCAGCTCAATGCCGCCAAAGGCAAACATCATAAAGGCGAGCATATAAAACAGCCCATCAAAGCCATTCGGAAAAAATCCACCATGAGTCCATAAATTGCTGATCGAAGAGGTTGAGGTTGCATCAGCAGTGACGAGCAAATATATGCCAAAGATAATCATTGCAATAATGGCAAGGACTTTAATCATCGATAGCCAGAACTCAGATTCACCATAAATTTTGACATTAGCCAAGTTGGCAAGTGTTACCGTCAAAAAGAAAATGAGTACAGATACCCAGGCTGGAATATGTGGCCACCAGTAATTGATATATTTGCCAATGGCGGTCAGCTCTGTCATTGCGACCAGAATATATAAAATCCAGTAATTCCAGCCGGTTAAAAAGCCTGGAAATTTACCCCAGTATTTAAATGCAAAATAACTGAATGAACCAGTCACAGGCTCATGCACAATCATCTCACCTAACTGGCGCATAATCAGGAATGCAATCAAACCACCAATCAAATAGCCCAGAATAATGGAAGGTCCTGCGGACTGAATAATCTGTGCGGACCCCAAGAATAATCCGGTTCCAATGGCCCCGCCCATAGCAATCAGCTGGATATGACGGTTCTTTAAACGGCGCTGTAGTTGCGGTGTTTCACTCTCCAAGACACGCTCTCATGATGAATAAAAAACCGAATTGTAGCGGGTCTCCAACTAATCAACCAATACATAAATTTAAGTTATTAATTATTAAACTTTTATTTTTTGTATCTACTCAGATAAAAAGAAATATAAATAATTGATTTCATAATAGATACTAGTTAAAAGCTATTTTACATTTCAAAACTCCATAACTTTTCAATAGAAATAGCTCTTTTTTGATGAATTATTGTGTCGCATTAAACGCCTCATGGTAGACCACTTCTCCCTGTGGAATAGATCCATTAAATGCAATGACTTGAAAGTATTCTGATGGAACATCCTTGAGGTAAAGTTCTGAAAAAGCCTTAAACCCGAAACGACCATAATATTGAGGATCACCGAGCACTACACATCCTTGAGCCCCCAACTGTTGCAGGCGATCTAAAGCTACCCGTATAAGTAAAGTGCCGATTCCCTGTCCTTGTTTTGCAGGTAATACCGAAATTGGGCCAAGACCGTACCAGCCAGTTTCACCTGAAGAGATAGTGACAGGTGAAATAGCCACATGGCCAACCAGCTGATTATTTTCAATCGCAACTAGAGAAATCGTTAACTGCCCATGCGTGCGCAAAGCATTGACAATAAATTGTTCAGTATGACTTGAATGGTCAGTATTTTGAAAAGCCGCTCGGGTCAATTTAGCAATGGCTGGAATATCTTCTAGCCGTTCATCCCGAATGATGATTTTCATTATTTTGGCTCTCTTATATTGATCATTTTCAGAAATAAAAAAGCGAACAAACCAAGAAGTCTATCCGCTTTTCTTTAACGAATTCGAATATCAGTCTTCAGGATATTCAAAACGGTAACCTACCCCATAAACGGCCTGAATCCACTCATGACGGTTTCCGGTTTCCGCAGCATCTGAAATTTTACGGCGCAAATTTTTGATATGACTATCAATCACACGGTCTGCCACATCAAAACTGTCCGGATTGATATGATCTAGTAATTGTGCTCGTGAATACACCTGGCCGACATGCTCTAGGAACAGCTCCAGCAAACGGAATTCAGTCGGGGTCAGGTTCAAGGCTTTTTGCTGATACCAGATACGCTGTTGTGATTTATCCATACGGAATAAATCATTGCTTTCCGGCTCAGCTTTACGGTCTAAACGGCGTAATACGGCTTGTACACGGGCAACCAGTTCTTTTGGACTAAATGGTTTACAGATATAGTCATCCGCGCCCATATTCAGGCCAAGTACACGGTCAATTTCTTCAGTACGCGCAGTCACCATAATGATCGGCAAGTCTGATTGCTCACGTACTTTACGGCAAATGGTCAGACCATCCATACGCGGCACCATCAAGTCCAAGATCATCAGGCTCGGTTTACGCTGGGTAAAACTGTTATATGCTTCTTGCCCATCATGAAACACGCTGACTTCAAAACCAGCAGCCTCTAGATAATCTCGCACTAACAGGGCAAGTTCGACTTCGTCTTCAACCAGCATAATATGTTTCATGAATATATTTTCCTTTATGGTTTCATTTGTTTAGGAAAGCTCAGTTTGCATCGTAAACCACCTAATGGTGAATGTGCAAAGCTTAAGCTACCACCCATAGCCTGAGTAATTTTACAAGATAAGGCCAGACCCAAGCCTGTTCCACCGGTGGAACGGGTACGCGAATCATCAACCCGATAGAAACGTTCACCAATGCGAGCCAGCTGCTCATCAGTCAGACCGAATGGACTGTCATCGACATATAAGGTCCATTCTTTCTCATTCTGTTCGGTATGGATATGTACCTGTCCACCGGCTTCTGTATAACGAATACTGTTGCTGAGCAGGTTGGCTACAATCTGCTTGAAACGGTCCAGATCCAGCTCGACTTCAGCACCGTCACCTTCAATAGTCACTTTCAGATCAGCCTGTTCAAATTTAGGCTGGAAGTTCATCAATTCCTGCTGCACCACCTCCCATGGATTTACAGTTGCATAGTAAAACTGTAATTGCTGTGCATCAGCCTGCGCTAGAGCTGCCAGATCCTGAGTCAGTTTTTTCAGGCTGGTTACCTGTGCCAACATCGACGCAAAATGCTCTGGTGTCGGTTTACGGATTCCATCCTGCATCGCTTCAATTTGTGCCTGCAAGACTGCCAGCGGAGTTTTCAATTCATGTGAGGTATCTGCTACCCACTGACGGCGTGAAGTTTCATGCTGATCCAAAATCACGGCCAGTTGATTCAGCTCATTAGACAGATCACCCAGCTCATCATTACGTTTCACTTTCACCTGATGCTGATAATTACCACGAGTCAATTCACGCGTACCGTTCAACAAACGCTGAATCGGTTTTTTAAAATAAGTTGCCAGTAATAATGCAGCAATCAGACTGGCTAGAATACTTAAACCATAAACTAAAAATAGGTAACGTTTCTGATTACTAAAGAAATTAATACTTAAAGCATCATCTTGGTCTAAAACCGGTTTCAAACCCAAATAACCGACTACCTGGTTTTCGACCATAATCGGACGATAAGAAATCTGCTCATCTGACGCCTCACCTACTACAAAACGACGTTTGGCATCATAGAGCGACAGGCGTGAACTTAGACCCAGACGGTCTGGCATCTGGATGAACTGTTTCTTGCCAGTGGGCTGCTGGACTGGCTGTTGACCGCCATTATTGTCTTTACGGTCGGTTCTAAACAGGTTCTGATTGGAACTAAGTGGAAATCTTAAACCTTCAAAGGGCTGGAATTGTGAAGGCAGGTTAGATGCCAGAATACGCAATTCTTCTTCATTGACTGAACGCGATGTCAGATTTGGTTCAACCATACTTGAAGGCGCTACAGTGGCTAAGGTCTGCTCCTGAAAGTAACGCTGCTGTAAGGCAATATCATACTGACGGCGCAACCACCAGCGCGATAAACGGTCATAATCATCCGGTGCAGCTTCACCTTCAATTTGCAGAATCTGCGCCTGAATGGCGTTACCCCAGTCTTCATATACCGTATAGACATCAGCCAGATTCTCGATCACATGATCCAGCTTCTGCATTTCTACATCCGCCACATAGCGGGTAAAGTTGCGCTGCATATTCAGATGCAATACGCCCAGACTCACCGTGGTAATTACCAGGGTGGTCAATAAAACAGTCAAAAACAGACGTAATGCAATCGGAATACGGCGAATCTTCAAAGTAAAAATCTCAGTTTTTCTTCTCTATATTCATTATTGTAGCGAACACAGACTTAAAAAACTCTCCATTGTTTCTTCATCTTTATTATTTAATCTTTACTCATCAAAAAGAATCAGCTCTTGAATGAGGTAAAAACATGAAAGCAATGACAAAAATCGCCTTAATCAGTGCCAGTGTTTTATCGATGGGTGCATTGACTGCCTGTCAATCTACGAGCAACGTGAATGAGCAGAAAGATCATTCTCGCATGATGAAACATCATGAAGGTCAAAAACAGCATCGTCTCACTCCAGAGCAACGCGAACAATTCAAAGCCGCTCGTGCAGAACGCATGCAATTGCATAAACAGATTCAACAGGCCTGTGACGGTAAAGCTGTAGGTAGTGCAGTCCAAATCAAGGCGGGTGATAAAACCATTGATGGGCAATGCAAGATTTCTTTCAAACCTGACCATAAAGGCATCACAGGTCAACGTGGTGAATTCCGTAGTATGCGCGGTGAACATCGTCCAATGCGTGGTGAATTCCGAGGTGGTATGAACCGTGGAGAAGCATTAACGGATAGTCAACGTGCAGAAATGGTTAAACAGTATGATCAGCGTTTATCAGAACGTCAGGCTCTACAAACTGCGTTTGCCAACGCTTGTAAAGGTCAAACCCACGGCAAGGCCGTTCAAGTGAAAGCGGGTACTCAAACTATTGATGGTCAATGTATCGTGCACTTCCAGCCGAATGCACCCATTAAGATGACTAAAGCTGCATCTTAATCTTCTTCTACGTTTCTTATTCCTTCAAATTCAGGCACCTTCGGGTGCCTTTTTTTTATAGCTGACTCCTCAGTCCTCTTTTGACCATTCATGTTCTGCTAATTTCTACAAAAGTCTTTGCAGTCAACATGTTTACTGTTCCGTGCAGATTAATCTTTGACTTTATAGTCACCAAGAAAGCCGCCTGAAAGCTTGTATGGCCGGGCAAGATGTTGCACGATTAGATTCATAGCAATACGTGTCACTGAAGGCACGTTTCAATTAATTTAGGATGATAACGCTGGTCTAAACCAGTATTGAGGAAACCGATATGCCACAATACAAAGCGCCCTTACGTGACATGCAATTTGTTCTACACGAATTATTAAATGCTGAAGAACATTACGCAAAACTTCCTGCGTTTCAAGAAAACGTAAGCCGTGAGTTGGTTGATCAGTACCTAGAAGCTGCAGCTGACTTCTGTGAAAATGAATTATCTCCTCTAAACCAAGTAGGCGACCGTGAAGGTTGTACCTGGAATGACGGCGTTGTAACGACACCGACTGGCTTTAAAGAAGCTTACCAAAAATACATCGAGCTAGGCTTCCCTTCTCTTTCTGCTGAAGAGCAATACGGCGGTCAAGGCTTACCAAATTCTTTAGGTATCACTCTTTCTGAAATGGTGGGTACTGCGAACTGGGCATGGGGTATGTACCCTGGTCTGTCTCATGGTGCAGTTCGTACTTTAGAACACCACGGTTCTCAAGAACAAAAAGACGCTTACCTGCCTAAACTGGTTTCAGGTGAATGGACAGGTACCATGTGTCTGACTGAATCTCATGCAGGTTCTGACCTCGGTATTATCCGTACTAAAGCTGAGCCACAAGCTGATGGTAGCTATGCAATCTCTGGCGAGAAAATCTTTATCTCTGCTGGTGAACACGACATGGCAGAGAACATCATCCACATCGTACTTGCTCGTCTGCCTGGCGCGCCTAAAGGTACTAAAGGTATTTCTCTGTTCATCGTACCAAAATTCAATCTGAATGCTGACAGTTCAATCGGTGAGCGTAACGGCGTACGTTGTGGTTCAATCGAACACAAAATGGGGATCCATGGTAACGCAACTTGTGTCATCAACTTCGATAACGCAAAAGGCTTCCTGATTGGTCCTGAAAACCGTGGTCTGAACTGTATGTTCACGTTCATGAACACTGCACGTATCGGTACTGCTGTACAAGGTCTGTCTGCATCTGAAGCGGCGTTCCAAGGCGCTTTAACTTATGCTAAAGACCGTCTGGCAATGCGTTCTCTTTCTGGTCCTAAAGCACCTGAAAAAGAAGCAGATCCAATTATTGTTCACCCAGCTGTACGTAACATGCTTTTAACTCAAAAAGCATTTGCTGAAGGTGGTCGTGCACTGGTTTACCTGTTGGCTCAATATGCTGATGTGGTTGAACAAGGTACTTCTGAAGAAGAGCGCAAGTTCGCTGACAATATCCTGTCGCTATTAACTCCAATCGCAAAAGCATTCCTGACTGAAACTGGTTCAGAAGCTGCGAAACATGGTGTTCAAGTCTTCGGTGGTCACGGCTTTATCTCTGAGCATGGCATGGAACAAATCGTACGTGATACACGTATTGCCTGCCTGTACGAAGGTACGACTGAGATTCAAGCACTGGATCTGTTAGGCCGTAAAGTACTGGGTACTCAAGGTGCGATGTTGAAAGACTTCACCAAGATCATCCACAAATTTGCGGAAGCGAACAAAGACAATTCTGCAATGAAAGAATTTGTTGAACCGCTTGCGGCATTGAACAAAGAATGGGGTGACCTGACCATGCAGATTGGTATGCGTGCGATGCAAAACCCTGAAGAAGTGGGTGCAGCTGCAGTAGATTACCTGTACTTCTCTGGTTATGTAACACTGGCTTACCTGTGGGCTCGTATGGCACTGGTTGCTCAAGAGACTCTTGCTGCAGGTACCACTGATGCAGACTTCTACAATGCTAAATTGACGACTGCACGCTTCTACTTCAAGAAAATCCTGCCACGTGTTCGTTCACACGTTGACGTGATTGCAACTGGTGTAGAACCGCTTATGTCTTTAGATGCTGAACATTTCGCATTCTAAGCTGATGCAGTTTTAAATGCATAATAAGAAAAAGGACGGCCATCTTCAGGCAGTCCTTTTTCTTTATAAAGAGTTACAGAATTAACCTTTAGTCGTCTAACATTCAGATTTTTAATGCTTTAGACTGAGCCAAAACAATCCAATTAAACAATAAAACAGGTGACATACTATGCCAATTTATAACGCGCCACTTGCTGACATGAAATTCATCCTGAATGATGTTTTCAATGCAGAACAGTTCTGGCAGGCGAATGAAAATCTTGCCCACTTGGATACTGCCACAGCAGAAGCCATTCTTGAAGAAATGGCGAAGTTTGCGCAAAACGTCATGCTTCCTCTGAACCGTACCGGTGATGAAGAAGGCGCAAAATATGAAAATGGCAATGTCACCACACCTGCTGGCTTTAAAGAAGCATTCAAACAATATGCTGAAGGTGGCTGGATCGGTCTGGGTGCCGATGCAGAATGGGGCGGCCAGGAAATGCCGAAAATGCTTACCGTACTTTCTGATGAAATGCTGTTTGCAACCAACCCATCTTTCATGCTCTACCCGCTTCTTTCTGTGGGTGCAGGTATGGCTTTAAACAGCTATGCATCTCAAGAGCAAAAAGAAACCTATCTTCCTAAAATCTATTCTGGTGAATGGTCAGGCACCATGTGCTTAACTGAGCCACATGCCGGTACTGATCTGGGTATTATCAAAACCAAAGCTGAACGTAATGAAGATGGCACGTATAGCATTACCGGTACCAAAATCTTTATCACGGGTGGTGACCACGATCTTGCTGAAAACATTATTCATCTGGTACTGGCAAAAACTCCTGATGCGCCTGCCGGCTCTCGCGGTATTTCCCTGTTCATTGTACCAAAGTTCCTGGTCAATGAAGACGGTTCAATTGGCGAACGTAACCCGGTAGGTCCAGGTTCAATCGAACACAAAATGGGGATCAAGGCATCTGCGACTTGTGTAATGAACTTTGACGGTGCCAAAGGTTACCTGGTGGGTAAAGAAAATGAAGGTCTGGCAGCCATGTTCGTGATGATGAACTACGAACGTCTGTCTATGGGCATCCAGGGCCTAGGTGCTTCAGAATTTGCTTATCAAAATGCTGCGCAATATGCGACAGATCGTTTACAGGGTCGTAGTGCACTTGGTGCTCAATCACCGGCTAAACCGGCAGACAGCATTTTAGTACATGGTGATGTACGTCGTATGTTGCTGAATGTTCGTGCGAACAACGAAGCATCCCGTGCATTTGCAGTGTATGTAGGTCAGCAACTGGATATTACTAAGTTCTCGACTGATCCTGAAGCCGTGAAAAAAGCCAATGACCGTGTTGCGCTGTTAACACCAATTGCGAAAGCTTACCTGACGGATACGGCATTCCAGGCAACCCTAGATGCACAAATGGTCTTTGGTGGACATGGTTATATCCGTGAATGGGGTATGGAACAATGTATCCGTGACCTGCGTATCTCACAGATTTATGAAGGAACCAATGGCGTTCAGTCGCAAGATTTAATCGGCCGTAAAACCATTAAATGTGGCGGTGCGTACATCGGTGAATACATCGAAGAAATCCGCGACTTTGCGAACCAGTTAGATGCAGACCTGAACTTCATTAAAGATGCAACTTTAGATGCAGCTACTGAAGTAGAATCATTGACTCAGTTTGTGCTTGAAGCTGCTGGCGAAAATGCAGAATTCCCGAATGCTGCAGCGGTTGATTACCTACATGCAGTAGGCCTATTGAGCTTCTCTTATATGTTTGCGCGCATTGCCAATGCTGCAAAAGACAAAGATGGCGAGTTCTACCAAAACAAACTGGCACTGGCGCGTTATTTCACGCAACGCATCTTGCCTGAACTTGCACTGCGTATCACTAAAGTGAAAGCCGGTTGTGAAGTAGTAATGAATTTCTCTGAAGATTACTTTACGACTCAAGCTTAATCTTGACGTGAATCCATATAAAAGCCCTGCATCTGCAGGGCTTTTTATCCATTATACTTTTTCAATCAAGATCGTATCTGGTTGCGTCGTTATTTTAGGATTGAAATGCTTATTTACTATTTTAATTCCCCCTTGCGACTCTAAAGATTCACACAGTTCAAGTACCTTCTGCATCTCTTCAGCCTTGATCCCCGTGCCCAAGATTAATTTTTTTCCTGCTTCTAATTGACTAATTTTTGTTTGAATTTTGTCCAACATTTTTTTCTCCTATTTATTCAATGTAGTTCTCATACAATATAACAAGTTAGTGCAAAAAAAGTGCAAAAGTTCGAATAATTTCACTTTTATTTTATTTTTCTCTTTTTGTGCATGATCTTTGCTAGTTCTTTTCTGTTCACATGTTAGTTCACATGAAAAATCAGGAGGAGAACATGAGTAAATCAGAGTCTAAAGTGAAAAGAATAGAAACTCTCCTCGACCGTTTTGGCAACCTTGCCGTTGAAAGTTTCCATTATCTTGCGCTGTTCATTATTGGCTGTATGGTGATCTGGTCCGCAGGTCATACCGTATTTGACATTTTGACCGTCAAACAGTTTGCCACCATTGATGATATTCTTTTGCTGTTTATCTATCTGGAACTTGGTGCCATGGTCGGCATCTATTTCAAGACCAATCATATGCCGGTTCGGTTCCTGATTTATATTGCGATTACTGCCCTGACCCGTTTACTGATTTCTGATATTCAGCATACACACAAAGCCAGCATGGATCAGGTTATTATTACCGGTTCGATTCTGATTTTGGCTTTTGCCATTCTGGTGGTCCGTTATGCGTCCTGGACCTATCCATCCGTTATTCGCGACAAGCATAGCGAAAAGCCATTACCAGAAGGTAAAACTCCACGTCCTGAAGATGATGAGTTGGCATAGTCATAGAAAAGTCCCCCCTTTGCAAAAGGTGAGAAGCACTGCTTCGCAAGAGGGTAATTAATCACCTCTCCTAACAAGAGAGGGAATTTCTTTTAACGGTTATTCATCAACACATAACGTCCATTTTCATAAATCCAGTAACTTCCGCGTGGTGGTGCCGGTAATCCCAAACGCTGCCAGTCAGTAATCACTGTATATCTCGAACTTTCAATGTGGGCTACATTCGGATCACCATTGACCCAACTATAGCTATTGGAATTCTGGTAAATCGTGGTCGGTGCCTGATACTGGATATTGAACCCGCTTTGGCTCTGCGCAGGAGGATAATAGCCGCCATGGGACGGACGTTGCGGAGAATAAGGCCGCTGCGAATGAGGGGGCTGCGGTGCATCATGAGGACGTGATGGAGGACGATGTTGAGGTTTAGAACGATCAACACCAGTATAGCCTACCCAGGCATTATCCGCCCAAGCGGGCACCGCAATACCAAACAGGAATGAAGCCAGCAATGCACCTGAAGCTAATTTTTTCATAAGTGCGTCCTCCAAAGATTTCTGACCATATTTTAACCAAAATCCATGCAGAAAATATGGATAAATCCCCTGCTGCTGCAAAGTTTTGTAATTGATTCCATGACTTTAACAGGCTTGCGTGATGAACGCTGAAGTGCGTATGCTAATATCACTTTTTTAATGCTTTGAGTTGCATACTGTGTCTGATTTAAATTTCGATCGTTTATATGAATATTTTTGCAAGGTACCTAGTGTTCAAAAAGGACTGATTGATAGCTATGGCTCGGATGGGAAACAGGCTTGGTGGTTTAAATTTCAGATCAACGTTGATCATCCTTTAGCATGGCAAACTGTGCAGGAACTGGGTCATGTCCTGAACTATATTTCTAAAAATGAGCGCCTGCCGACTCAGTTTCTTCCAGTTTCTCCACCGCCTTATATGAATGGTGTAGCCAAAGATTTCTTATCTTGGGTCATCCAGTGCAATCATGCTGACTTCCCACCAGATGTGGTATGTGACTGGCTAGAAGCACGTTTACCAAATCCGGTGGATGATGAAGCACAATGGAAAATTAAGACTGATATTTCTGAACTGGATGAGCTGACAGATAAAGAACTGGATCAACTGGTTCCGCCGAATCCAGAAAAATAACTCCCCTCATCCCAACCTTCTCCCATAGGGAGAAGGAGTTCCCTCTCCTTTCAGGAGAGGGCTAGGGAGAGGCCAATCAAAACGTCGACCAGCCACTCCATTCCATAAAACGATAGAGCCAGTATTTCCAGAATGACTCTTCAGCATATTGAGCATAGTCCACGCTCATAGAACGGTCATTCAAATTAGACCAGGCCGTATTGAAATACTGCTGCGCATCGCTAAAGACTTCCGCCTGAGGCTGACCCACCACACGTAGATTGGTCTCCAGATTATAATTTTTTAGGTTACGCGCCGTGAAATTTGCTGAACCTAAAATCATTTCAGCTTGCTGGGCACCGGATTTCATCAGAATTTTGTTGTGACATTGCTCGCCTTGAGTATTACACCAGCGTACCGGAATACCAGCTTTATGCAGTTCTGAAGCCACCTGCCGGTTAGGAATGCCATTTTTTTCACGACCAAATGCATCTTTGTTTGGATCAAGTAAAACCCGAAGTTTCACTCCGCGCTCATGCGCTGCAATTAACCCTTTCACAATCTTACGTTCTGACAGATAGAACATGGCCAGATCAATCTGCTCATCTGCTTTCGCCGTTTCAAGCAGCTTTAGAACTCCCTCATAAATGGCTTTTTCAGTTAGTACCTGAACTTGAGGCTGTTTTTTTTCTGCTTCAAACTCACCTGCAATCACAGCCGGCATATTGGCTTGAGACATGATCCCGACCGCCTGTTCTGTCGCAAGAATATCAATCGCTGTTCTGCCCCAGACCAGTAGACCAATATTGGAGTGCCGTGAACTGCCATCATGTGGGTTCATTGAGGTAACCAGTGCTTTCCAGCCCTGATCTGTATCCACGACCAGTGTTTTACGATGATTGGCTTTGAAATTAAACAGGTCGAAATAACTGCGTAAGGTCACTTTTTCTGGACCAAATGGATTCGGCAACCAGCCTTTTTCCGGATTATTGCCAATCCCCTGACAGCACAGATACCAGAAACCTGACCAGCTTGGATTAGAAGCACGCAGCGGTGTCAGATTGGTTTCGATTACATCTACTCCCGCCTGACGCAGTTCACGATAATGCTGTGCTGTAATTCCACCGTAGACAGAATTAATCGGATCGGTAATAAATTTGATTTCCACTTCAGGCTGCATTAATCGCTTGTTAAGTAAGGCCTCTGTGAGCTGTTTGCTGAGTGCCTGATGTTCCTGTTTAGAGGCACCGGTCTGCTGATTAAACAGGAACATATCCAGCACGATCAGGGATTTTGCTTCCTCAACCATTTTCAGCATTTCATTAAAAATCTGATGATCCAGTTGCTGCTTGCCCTGTGCATTCAGATAAGTCTGATCGACCAGAAATTTCACCTGTGCATGGCGCAGCTTACCCGTGTAATTCAGCCCTTCAGGTAAGGGTTTATAAGTATGATAAATTGCTGAAGCCAGATAACTGGCCATCAGCACACCAATGATCAAGGCCGCATAACGGCGGTTTGACCAGTTCAGTTTATTGTGAATTCGTTGAAAGATACGCATAAGAAAAAACCTAACCCAATATACTCAGGCTAGGTTTAATCTGATGATTTTTCAAGTCTATTTCAGTGACAGTACTTGGATTCGGTCAGTTATTTCATCTGAATCCTAGAAATCATATTGTACGCCGACTGTGAAATTACGTCCGACTTGCGGAATATTCGACAGGAATGAGCTATGTGAATAGACCTGATCATCGAGCAGGTTATTGGCTTTAAAATAAACCCGATAGGCATTTTTATCAGCAATGCTATTAGCATAGCTTAGACCGACATTGACCATGTTATAGCCTTGGGTTTCATCTTCATAACTGGCCGTTTTGTCCTGATTAAAGACATGATAATACTCTGCCATTCCTGACCAGCCATCGGCAAAGTCTGCTTCAACCTTGGTTCCTAAGCGGCCTGCTGGAATACGGGGTGCATTTTCACCCTCAATTTTGCCGCGTACATAATCACCGAACACACCAAACTTGTATGTGTCATTTAATGCATAAGTAGCTTCCGCTTCAGCCCCATAGAAACGAGCTTTATCTTGAGTATATTCTACCCCACGCAAATTTCCATTTCTGGCCGTAGTCGCACCGTAGATATAGTCATCAAACCAGTTATGGTAAATATGCGCATGATAATCCAGCTTATCACCTTCATATTCGAAACCCAGTTCCAGGTTATTCGAGCTTTCTTTTTCCAGATCAGGATTACCGACTTCATAGGTATTGGTGGCAAAATGCAGACCATTGGCATACAACTCTTGCGCCAATGGTAAACGTTGCTGATGTGAACCTACAATGGATAACTTATAGTTCGGGGCAAATTCCCAATTCGCAGCGGCAGAAGCAGAGATACCTGTGCCTGAATAATTTTTCTGTTCAGATTCAACTTGTACTTTTTGATGATCAACACGTGCACCCAGTTCGACATGCACATCACCGAGTTGTTTATGCTCTAAAGCAAACAGACTGTATTTTTCAGTTTTGGTATCTGGCATGACTACGCTTGAACCATGAACATGATGTTCTTCATCATCTTCGTCACCATCTTCATGATGATCATGTTCTGTAGCAGCCAGATTGATTTTCTGCTGGCTATATTGGGTGCCAATTACCCCTTCCCAACCAGCAACCGGAACATGCACCAGCTCTAAACGGCCATCGTAGCCTTTGCTTTTGAAATTACTAATCACTTCATTTTCTTCCAGCTCATCATGCTCATAATCGGTAAAACTGGCATGGGCACGTAACTTGTCAAAACCGGCAAAAGGCTGTTCCAGTTCAGTACGTACTTCATAACGTTCAGATTTCAGATCTACCCATGGTCCGCCATGCTCTTCTTCATGTTCTGCGGCAACACCCGGCTCTGGACAGCCATGGAAATGATCACCATGTAATACACAGCCATGATATTCATGACTATGCCCCGGCAAGCCATATTCATCCTGACGGTTACTATAAGATAGCCCCACAAAACCACGATCATGAATCCATGATCCACCAATATTTACGGTCTGGCCTTCAGCAAAGGTATTACCTACACGACGTTCTTTTTCTAATTCATCACCATGCTCATGAACATAATCCGGAGCAATATAGTCATTGGCCTTATGTTTAGTACCTTCGACACGCAGGGCAAAATTTTCACCGACTGCAGCAGTCACGCCTGCACTTGCCAGTTTTTCATCACTGCCCGAGTTGTAACGTAGTCCAGCAGTTCCTTCCAGACCATCTTCCGGCATTTGGGTTGGGATTTTCTGGTCAGTGACATTGACCAGACCACCGACGGTTCCCGCGCTATAAAGCAAAGTTGATGGGCCACGAATCACTTCGACCTGTTTGGCCAGAATCGGATCAACCGTCACCGCATGGTCAGGAGATAGAGTAGATACATCAGCCGTTTCGGAGGCATGCTGCAAAACTTTGACACGTGGACCATCCTGGCCTCGAATTACCGGTCGGCTCGCTCCGGTTCCATACTGATTTGAATACACCCCAAGTTCATCTGCCAGCGCATCACCAATAGTCGTTGCACGTTCAGACAAAGCTTTCTGGTCCACCATTAGATCAGCAACTGCAAAATCTGCCGCAGTCTGTACCAATGGATGAGCTTGTACCTGAATGGTATCCATGGTTTGTACAGGAATAGAAGAAGATGACTGTTCAGCAAATACTGTAGGCGCAACTACAGCAAAAATTGAGAGTGTTATTAGATTCTTAGAAAAGGACATGACCCAAGCTCAAATTCAGCAATTTCGAATAATGTTATAATATAACATTTCATTGCTTTTGCAATCCTTTACGATAATCAATGAGATATTTTATTAGAATGTCATTTGAATATTTTTCATTGTAGTAAAACACTATTTTTTATGCCCTTTACTTTATCACATGCTGTACTGGCTCCACCTATTTCATATTTAACTGGCAATCGGCTACCTGTTGCTGCACTGGCGATTGGCAGCATGGTTCCTGATCTGTACCGTCTTTTTACCCATAAGAATTCTAATATTACTCATTTATGGTCTTCGCTGATTCACCCTGATTTATGGATTGGTCTCATTTTTTGTGCGGTCTGGTACCTGATTTACCGGCCAGTGATTTATCGTTTCATTGGCATACAGCATGATTTAAATATTCATAATCTATTTTCAGCGTTCAAATTTATTTGCGCTATGTGTATTGCAGTGATGATTGGGACAGCAACCCATATTATTTGGGATGGTCTCACCCATGTGGATTTTCGAACCTTTGCCTTTTATGACATTCTCAGCCAGCAGTATCAAATTTTAGGGCGAACTTATCCTCTACACCGGATTTTGCAGATAGGGACTTCTGCTCTGGCTCTGCCTTTTATTCTATGGATGAGTCTGCATTACTATAAAACTCACCAGCAATATTTAAGCGTCAGTCACAAGATCCTCCTCTTTTGCTGGGGTCTATTCGGTCTATCTACGCTCACAGGTTTATTTTCGACATGGGACTATATGCGCTATATTCCGGATGAGGTCTGGCGATCTGATCTGTATTATTTTACCGGCCGCTCTATCAATGAATTTAGCCAGGGCTTTTTAATCACCTTTAGTCTGGGCTGTCTGCTATTTCTATTTCTGGATCGTGATCGGCGTATGGGCTAGGAAAATCTCTCACTTCCTGCTTATTCACTTTAAAATGATACTGTTTTTGCCTCAAGTTCTTGTGACAACATGCCCAAAGAGGCATAATCCTACCTTTGCTAAAGGCGGTACGCTGTTTACGTATACGCTTCCTTAACCCATATAGTTGGATTTTTAACGCTATGATGCGAACTCATTACTGCGGTTCTTTAACCGAAGCTCAAATTGACCAGACCGTAACATTATGCGGTTGGGTACACCGTCGCCGTGACCACGGTGGTGTCATTTTCCTTGACATGCGTGACCGTGACGGTCTTGTTCAAGTGGTTATCGACCCAGATACACCTGAAGCGTTTGCAACAGCAGACAAAGCACGTTCTGAATACGTATTAAAAATTACAGGCCGTGTACGTCGCCGTTATGCGGGTACTGAAAATGCCAACATGGTGAGTGGTCAAATCGAAGTATTGGGTAAAGAAATTGAAGTTCTTGCTCAGTCTGAAACTCCTCCATTCCCATTAAATGACGAAAATACAAGCATTTCTGAAGAAATTCGTTTGAAATATCGTTTCCTGGACATCCGTCGTCCTGAAATGATCGATCGTTTACGTTTCCGTTCTAAAGTGACCAACCTGATCCGTAACTATTTAGACGATCACGGTTTCCTAGACGTTGAAACTCCGATCTTGACTCGTGCGACCCCTGAAGGTGCGCGTGACTACTTAGTTCCAAGCCGTGTATCTAATGGTAGCTTCTATGCGCTTCCACAATCACCACAGCTGTTCAAACAGTTGTTGATGGTAGGTGGTGTAGATCGTTACTACCAGATCGCTAAATGTTTCCGTGACGAAGATTTACGTGCGGATCGTCAACCTGAATTCACTCAAATCGACATCGAAACATCGTTCATGAGCGATGACGATATTATGGATTTGATGGAAGGCATGACTGTTAAGATGTTCGACGAACTTCTTGGCATCAAATTCGACAAATTCCAACGTATGCCTTATTCAGAAGCAATGCGTGACTACGCTTCTGACAAACCAGACTTACGTATTCCTTTGAAACTCGTTGATGTTGCAGACTTGATGCAAGATGTCGAGTTCAAAGTCTTCGCAGGTCCTGCTAAAGATCCTAAAGGCCGTATCGTTGCGCTTCGCGTTCCAGGTGCGGGTTCACTGCCACGTAGCGCAATCGATGAATATACTAAATTCGTTGGTATCTACGGTGCGAAAGGTCTGGCTTACATCAAAGTCAACGAACTTGAAAAAGGTATCGAAGGTCTTCAATCACCTATCGTTAAATTCATCGAGCCTATCGTGCTGGATCTATTGAAACGTGTTGGTGCTGAAAATGGCGACATCGTATTCTTCGGTGCAGACAAAGCCAAAGTTGTGAATGATGCAATGGGCGCACTTCGTGTGAAAATTGGTCATGACATGAACCTTGCAACTTGCGAATGGGCTCCGCTTTGGGTGGTTGACTTCCCAATGTTCGAAGAAACTGATGATGGTAAATGGACTTCTGTTCACCATCCGTTCACGCTTCCTAAATCAAGCGTTGAAGATGTGAAGAATAATCCAGGCGAAGCATTGTCTGTTGCTTATGACATGGTATTGAATGGTACTGAAATCGGTGGTGGTTCACTGCGTATTTATACTTTAGAAATGCAAAAAGCGATCTTTGAAGCGCTGGGTATTTCTGAAGAAGAGGCAGAAGAAAAATTCAGCTTCTTATTAAATGCATTGAAATTCGGTGCGCCTCCTCACGGTGGTTTAGCATTCGGTCTGGATCGTCTGGTGATGTTGATGACAGGTGCATCTTCAATCCGTGACGTCATTGCATTCCCGAAAACCAAAACTGCTGAATGTCCATTGACTCAAGCACCTGCACCAGTTGAATCAACTCAACTACGTGATTTGGGTATTCGCCTACGTGAAAAACCAAAAGCTGAATCTCAAGAATAATTTCTTGATGATTTAAGTAAAAAAGCCCTGTTCTAGCAGGGCTTTTTTATTGCATTGAGAAGCCTGCACGACAGTGGCATAATAGCTTCAGTTTCTATTTTTAGGTAATTTGGCAATGGCGATGCGTCCTGCTGTTCGTAACCGTGGCATCATGCTGATCGTGTTTTCAGTCGTACAATGGCTGTTCATGCGCTATATCCTTGCAAACAACCTGTTTAATCTGGACACCAATGACCGTATCGTGTACTTCTGCCTGAGCAGTATTTTAGGTGCACTTGTCATTTTTGTAGGTTTGATTTATATGGTGCTTAAAGGCAATCCTGATCAAGAATCTTAATCAGGCAAGCTGCACACCATGTACGCATTACTCAAGAACTTCTCCAAACTCCCGTTAAGATTCATTCAAAATTTGGCGAAAAGTGTTGGATCACTTCTCTATATCACGAATTCATCGATTCGCCGTACTACAGAAATTAATTTAGGGATTGCCTATCCTGAACTGTCAGCATCAGAACGTACACGACTGGCAAAACGAAGTGTTCAAAGCCAATGCATGACCTATGCCGAGTCAGTCAAAATTTGGGGTTCTGAACCTGAGTTCGCATTAAAACAAATCCGGAATATTCATCATCCAGAAATTTTTACTGATGCACTGAAAAACCCGAATGGAACTTTAGCAGTCGTTCCTCATTTTGGTACTTGGGAGTTACTTAATGCCTGGGTGAATCAACACACTAGCCCTGTCATCATGTATAAACCGAGCAAAAATCCTGATGTCGATCGGTTTATGCTCGAAGCACGGCAGCGTTTAAATGCTACCCTTGTTCCGACTGATGAAACGGGAGTAAGGGCTTTATTCAAGCATTTAAAACAGGGTGGCTTCGCTGCTATTCTTCCTGATCATGTGCCCAAAGAAAGTGGTGGTATTTACTCACCTTTTTATGGACAGAATGCTCTATCTTCCACCCTGCTCTCTAAATTGGCTGCAAAAACCCAATGCTCTGTAATTGGCTTGAGTTGTCTACGTCATGATGATCTAAACGGCTTTGATATTCATGTAACTAAATTATCAATTGATATTCTATCTAAAGACTTACAGCTTTCTGTAGATACCTTAAACAAGGAAATGGAGCGAATGATTAACATTGCTCCAGAGCAGTATTTGTGGGGGTATAAAAGGTTTAGGAAATTAGAACAATCAAAGAATTTATATAAATAAAGGTTAGAAGATTAGGTTTCCAATGCAAGATAAAGCAAAAATTCTCTTTATTGTTGATCACCTACAAGGCGGTGGTGCAGAGATTATGACTCTTAATCTCGCACAAAAACTTCAAGAAAGAGGATATGACATTAGCCTATTATTATTAGAAAATAAAAATAATTTCGACCATATAACTGAATCTTTTAAAACATTTTCTCTAAATGTCCCAGCAGATTTTTCTAGAGGAAAATTACTAGTTAATAAAACTTTAGATAAAAACACTCAATCTCATCTATCAGATATTATGAATAATCTAAAACCTGATTATATTATCGTAACTATTTGGTATGCTTTTAATCTACTTCCTTATTTAAAAGAATATAAGGTTAAAGTCTGGGCTCAAGCAGACTTACTTCCACCTTTCAACAAGACCTATAATCCTTTAAAAACTTTAAGAAATTATTATAAAAATAATTTCTTTAAGAGAAATTTTATACGTTTAATGGCTAATCAAGAAATTATTACATTAAATAAAGACCTTGAATATAAATACCTCTCTTTATTAAATAATTCTAGAGTACATAGGCTTTGTTGCACAAAGATTTGAAATGCAAAGCGCCCCTAATTGAGCCAAATTTAAGGCGTAACTTGGGTAATTTGTCGACCTAATTCCGTAAATCTGTTGAGGACTGCTACACGTGCATGAATTTCATTCACCTGACTAGGAAAGCTTCTTGCCATTAATTTATCGCCTAATAATTTGATGCAATGCATCTTGGTTTCCAC
>NZ_VPAW01000027.1:0-47404 GCF_013419055.1 Acinetobacter sp. YH12108
TCAGAAGTGAAACCTCTTAGCGCTGATGGTAGTGTGGGGTCTCCCATGTGAGAGTAAGTCATCGCCAGCTCATTATTCCAAAAGCCCTCTGCTCACGCAGGGGGCTTTTTTTATGCGTGGGGTTTAAAAAATTAAGTCAAATTATATTAATTTACAAATAGATTAATTACTGTTTAATAAAAATAAGTGATTAATAATGCTTAAAAAATTATATAAGAATGACGTTAAAGTTCATGAAATCATTATAGTTTTGTGTGTTTTTTTATCAAACTATGTTATAAAAGTTAAAACGGCATGAAAATTGCTTATAAAACGAGATTTTTATTAGGGGGTCATATGAAATTATCAGTGGGATTACGAATTGCCAACTCGCTGTCATTAACTCCACAGTTACAACAAGCAATCCGCTTATTACAATTATCCAGTCTGGAACTAGAGCAAGAAATCCAGCTACAACTTGATAGTAATCCTTTGTTAGAAAAAGTTGAAGAGCAAATCAGTGTTGAAAGTCTTTCTACTGTTGATGCGAGTCAAAAGGATTTAACCAATGAACTCAATGCAGACCATCTTCCGGACGATCTACCTGTAGATACCGACTGGGATGATGTCTATACTCATCAACCGACAAGTCTGGGTGCAGCAGAGTTCGAAGAGCGCGAAGACAATCGTCAAAGCCAGCAAAGCTTACAAGAATATATGCTCGAGCAGGTTAATCTGCTGCACTTTTCTCGCATTGATCAGCTGATTGCATACTGCATTATTGATTCTCTAGATGAAAAGGGTTTTCTGGATGCAGAAATTTCCGAAATTACTGCATCAGTACAACATCTTTTATCTTCCATGGATTATGAGGAAGAAATCGAAGAGGATGAAGTACTCGTTGTTCTTAAGCATATTCAGCGTCTTGATCCGATTGGAGTAGGTTCCAGAAATCTAGCTGAGTGTTTATTGATTCAGCTGGATAGCCTACCAGTTAATACCCCTTGTCGTAATGATGCGGTTAAATTGCTGCAACATTATGAGCTGCTGATTACCAATGAATTACCAAAACTCATTAAGCAAACTGGTTTAAATCAGGAACAATTACGCTGTGCGGTTGATTTGCTAAAAACTCTTAAACCATATCCGGGACTGGAGTTTGAAAGTAAGGAATCTGATTATCAGATCCCCGATGTCGTGGTAATGAAAAAGAATGACTGCTGGCAGGTGACGTTAAACCCTGATGTGATGCCAAAGTTAAGACTGAATTCTTTTTATACCAATATGATTCGTCGTGCTGATCAGAGCGAAGATAATCAATATTTGCGTAATCAGATGCTGGAAGCGAAAAACTTTATTAAAAGCATCGATGAACGTCATAAAACTTTATTGAAAGTAGCCACCTGTATTGTTGAACATCAGAAAAGTTTTTTAGAAATTGGCCCTGAAGGTATGAAGCCTCTGGTTTTACGTGATATTGCTGAAGAAGTGGAACTACATGAATCAACTGTATCTCGTGTAACGACTAACAAATATATGCTGACCCCACGTGGATTATTCGAACTGAAATACTTCTTCTCGAGTCATGTGGGAACGACTTCGGGTGGTGAGGCTTCATCTACTGCAATCCGTGCCAAAATTAAGAAAATGATTGCTGAAGAAAATGCACGTAAGCCTTTATCTGACAATGCAATTGCCAATCTTTTGAAAGAAGAGGGGATTGATGTGGCACGACGTACGGTCGCGAAATATCGTGAATCGTTACATATTCCTTCCTCTTCTGAGCGAAAAGTCTTGATCTAGTTTTTGAAATTTGATTATTCTAGAGATTCATTATGACATCGTAATGAATCTTTTTTTCTTTTGAGGAATGGTAAAAATGATCTGAATAAATGCTTTAAATCACGATTTTGCTTGAGCAAGTTATTGTATTCTTTTCATTTTTAACTGTGATTCTTCTGATCCTAACGAAGGTGAGGGATAGAACTATGCAAATAACAATTCGTGGACATCATTTATCAATTACGCCAGCGATTGAAGAAACTATAAAAACGAAATTTTCACAGATGACCAAACATCTGGATCAGGTGAACAGCATGCAGGTTAAGCTTTCCAAAGATCATCAGATTGATAAGCGCTCAAAAAGAGGCAGTAGTAACCATATCGCAGAAGCGATTGTCCGTTTACCGGGTATTGAGTTTTTTGCCCATGCTAATGCTGATGACATGTATACCTCAATTAAAATTTTGACGGAAAAATTAAAAAAACAGATTGACCGATATCGCGAAATGCAGCTGAATCATCAGAGTTTAGCCATTTAAGCGACCAAATGGGGAAAAAGAGGTTTTTAAAAGCCTCTTTTTTTATATATATAATGTATGTGACTAATGAATTATTTTTTACATTTATAGTAAAATGACTCGTTTTACACCCTTAGTCCTATAAGAGGTCTTGTGATGAATAATGAACAGCTCGCTGAAATTTTAAAAGCCGCTTTTCCTGAGGCGGATGTTGCTGTGAGTGGTCAGGGCGGAAAATTCGATCTCCGTATTGTGGATGATCAGTTTGAAGGTAAACGTCCGGTTGCACGTCAACAAGCTGTTTATGCTCCTCTCAATTCCCATATTGCCAGTGGTGCAGTGCATGCTGTGACCATTCGTGCATTGACCAAAGAAGAATGGCGTAAAGCAAGCTTATTTGGAGCTTAATCAATTAATGGATAAATTCTTAATTCAGGGCGGTATTAAGCTCGACGGTGAAGTGCGTATTTCTGGTGCAAAAAATGCAGCGCTTCCATTATTAGCAGCAATGATTCTTGCTGATACGCCAATCACACTTAAAAATGTTCCAAATCTAAAAGATGTAAATACCTTGGTAAAGCTGATCGCAGGTCTTGGGATCACGATTAGTTATGAAGGCGATACAGTTATTGCAGATACCTCTACTTTGGATAACCAGTTTGCACCTTATGAACTCGTAAAAACCATGCGTGCTTCTATTTTGGTGCTTGGTCCTCTATTGGCGCGCTACGGTAGTGCAAAAGTATCCCTGCCAGGTGGATGTGCGATTGGTTCTCGTCCAGTCGATCAGCATTTGAAAGCACTAGAAGCTTTAGGTGCCGAGATTGAGGTTGAGGCCGGCTATGTCCATGCTAAAGTCGATGGTCGTCTGAAAGGCGGTGAAGTTGTCTTTGATATGGTGACTGTGGGTGGTACTGAAAATATTCTGATGGCTGCAGTATTGGCGGATGGTGTGACCACGATTCGTAATGCGGCGCGCGAACCTGAAATTACTGATCTTGCCCAAATGCTGATTAAGATGGGTGCGAAAATTGAAGGTCTAGATACCGATACCCTAGTGGTTACCGGTGTAGAACGCCTGCATGGCTGTGAATATGCAGTAGTGGCCGACCGTATTGAAACTGGTTCTTATCTGGCTGCTGCAGCTATTACAGGTGGTCGTGTTAAAACCACACATACAGATCCAGCTTTAATGGAAGCTGTACTGGATAAGTTTGAAGAAATGGGTGCAGAAGTCACTCGTGGTGATGACTGGATTGAACTGGATATGATGGGCAAACGTCCGAAAGCGGTGAGCTTCCGTACCTTGCCACATCCAGATTTCCCAACAGATATGCAAGCCCAATTGATGGCAGTCAATGCTATTGGTCGTGGATTTGCCACAATTTCTGAAACGATTTTTGAAAACCGTTTTATGCATGTTCCTGAATTGGCCCGTATGGGAGCCAATATTCAGGTCGAAGGTAATGATGCTGTCGTAACAGGTGTAGAAAAACTTTCTGCAGCACCTGTGATGGCAACAGATTTACGTGCTTCATTCTCTTTAGTTCTTGCAGCACTTGCAGCCGAAGGAGAAACATTGATTGACCGTATTTATCATATTGACCGCGGTTATGAAGATGTCGAAGCAAAGTTACAAGGTTTAGGTGCCCAAATTAAGCGAGTAAGTTAATGAGTGATATGAGAAACGATGATCCAAACTTTGACGTAATGGGCAATTTTGATCATGGTTTAACGTTAGCATTAAGCAAGGGCCGTATCTTAAAAGAAACTTTACCTCTGCTTGAAACAGCAGGGATTAACCTGCTGGAAGATCCGGATAAATCACGTAAGCTGATTTTTCCAACCACGCATAAACAGGTGCGTATCCTGATTTTACGTGCCTCTGATGTGCCGACTTATGTTGAGAATGGTGCGGCAGATATCGGTGTAGCAGGTAAAGATGTGTTGATGGAACATGGCGCGCAAAATGTCTATGAACCATTAGATCTTAAAATTGCCAACTGCAAATTGATGACAGCAGGTAAAGTCGGCATGGAGCGTCCGAAAGGCCGTTTAAAAATTGCGACTAAATACGTGAATCTGACCCGTCAATACTACGCGAGCCTCGGTGAACAGGTTGATGTGATCAAGCTTTATGGTTCAATGGAACTTGCACCATTGGTGGGTTTAGGTGATTACATTGTTGACGTGGTCGATACAGGCAATACACTGCGTGCCAATGGTCTTGAACCACTTGAAGAAATCTGCAAAGTCTCTTCACGTCTGATTGTGAACAAAGCCAGCTTTAAACGTAAGCAGGCATTACTGAATCCGATTCTTGCTCAGCTTGAGCAAGCAGTGGAAGCACGCGAACAGGCGAAAAAAGCTTAAATTTAAGCTTTATCAAAGACCGTCCACTTTGGGCGGTTTTTTATTGCTGATTATAAATATAAGAAGCTCAATGCTTTCATCAATTTTATCAAAAGCTATTTCCAATAAAACTCATAGCACAAGTCTGTTCTAGCTACCGACAAAGTCTTTGAAAACAGGTAAACTAAAGCCTTCGAATTCAAACCTTATGGGTAAATTGATGCGACGTTTATCGACACAAGATCAAAACTTCAAGCAGGCGTTTGCTGACTTGTTGGCTTTTGAAACCGTGAATGATCCTGAACTTTTAAAAACTGTAGACCAAATTATTGCTGACGTACGTCAGCATGGTGATGCTCATGTTCTTAAATTGACTCAGCAGTTCGATCGACATCCAGCGCATCAATTTTCAGATTTGGAACTGACTCAAGAGCAACTTAAAGCAGCTTTCGAAGGCTTAACGACTGAAGTGCGTGAAGCTTTAGAATTGGCTGCAAACCGTATTCGCGAATTCCATCAGGCACAAAAACAGGATGGTTGGACGTATGTCGACGCTCTAGGTAATACCTTGGGTCAGAAAGTGACGCCTTTGGATCGCGTAGGGATCTATGTTCCAGGTGGCTTGGCTTCATATCCATCTTCGGTGTTAATGAATGCTGTTCCTGCACATGTGGCAGGTGTAGGTGAAATTGTTATGGTGGTGCCTGCTCCAAATGGTGAACTGAATCCATTGGTCTTGGCTGCTGCCTATCTGGCTGGCGTACACCGTGTATTTACCATTGGTGGCGCACAAGCGGTTGCTGCATTGGCCTATGGTACAGAAACCATTCCACGTGTCGATAAAATCACTGGTCCAGGTAACCGTTTTGTGGCTGCGGCAAAACGTGCAGTATTTGGTCAGGTCGGTATCGACATGATTGCTGGTCCTTCAGAAATTCTGGTCTATGCAGAAGGGCAGAACAATGCCAAATGGTTAGCGATGGATTTGTTATCTCAAGCTGAGCATGACACTGTTGCTCAAGCTGTATTTATTACGCCTGATGAACAGCTTCTCAATGAAGTAGAACAAGCAATTGAAGAGCATTTGCTAGCTCTACCAAAAGCAGAAATTGCCCGCACTTCAATTGCCAATCGTGGTGCATTAGTGCTTGTGAAAGATCGTGCTGAAGGTATTGAGCTGATTAACCAGGTAGCACCTGAACATTTAATGCTGTGTTTGGATGAAGCTCAAGAAATGGCTGAAGAGATTCGCCATGCCGGTGCGATCTTCATGGGACGTTATACGCCTGAAGCGATTGGTGACTATTGTGCAGGTCCAAACCATGTATTACCAACATCTGGTACAGCACGTTTCTCATCACCACTGGGTGTGTATGATTTCCAGAAACGTTCAAGCCTGATTATGTGTTCTGAAGATGGTGTGAAAACCCTTGCGAAAACTGCAGATGTTCTGGCACAGCAGGAAAATCTGGATGCGCATGCCCGTTCAGCACGCTACCGTTATCAGTAATTAAATACTTATATTAAATAAAAGATATTTCTTTCCCTTCGGGAGAGGTTAGGTAAGGGGAATTATTTGACCTCTCCCTAACCCTCTCCTAAAAGGAGAGGGAATTTGAGAATAGAAAATGTCGAATATCACAATAGAGCAAATGCGTTTTTGGAGCCCTGAAGTCCGTGAGCTAGAGCCTTACGTTCCAGGCGAACAGCCCAAAATTCAAAACCTTTTAAAATTAAATACCAATGAAAATCCGTATCCACCATCACCGAAAGTCGTGGAAGCGGTGCAAAAAGTTTTAGCCAATGGCGCAGATGTTTTACGTCTTTATCCAGATCCAGATGCATCTGAATTAAAATATGCCATAGCTAAACAGCAAAATGTTACTGTTGAAAATGTCTTTGTAGGCAATGGTTCTGATGAAGTCTTGGCACATATTTTTAAAGCCTTCTTTATTCAGGAACAGCCACTGCTTTATCCAGATATTACCTATAGCTTCTATCCGGTTTATAGCCAGTTCTTTGGTGTCAAAACCAAAATCTTGCCACTCAATGAAAATTTTGAAATTGTGGTAGATGATTATAAACAGCCAAATGGCGGCATTATTATCACCAATCCGAATGCGCCAACCAGTATTGCGCTTAGTTTGTCTGGCATTGAAGAAATCCTGCAAGCGAATCCAGATTCAGTAGTCGTCATTGATGAAGCCTATGTAGATTTTGGTGCTGAATCAGCAGTGAGTTTGATTGATAAATATGAGAATCTAGTAGTCTGTCAGACGACTTCAAAATCCCGCTCTTTAGCAGGCTTACGTGTCGGTTTTGCGATTGCCCAATCGCATTTAATTGCAGCACTTGAAGCGGTAAAAAACAGCTTTAACTCTTATCCAATGGATCGTTTTGCGATTGCGGCTGCGGTCGCTTCATTCGAAGATCAGGAATACTTTGAAGCACAAAATGCCAAAGTCATTGCCAGTCGTGAAAAACTGGTTAATCAGTTGAATGAGCTCGGTTTCAAAGTCTTGCCATCAAGTGCGAACTTTATTTTTGCTTCACTACCATCAAAAGATGCAGGTGAGTTAGCGGCTGAATTACGGGAACGTGGCATTATCGTACGTTACTTTAATAAACCTCGTATCAATCAATTTTTACGTATTACCATTGGTACAGATGAGCAAAATCAGCGTTTAGTGGATACATTGAAGAATGATATTTTAGCTTAATTAAATCCACCCTAACCCTCCTTTGATAAAGGAGGGAACCTTTTTCTTTTTAAAGAGAGAATCCCCCTCTTTGTTAAAGAGGGGTTAGGGGGGATTCAAGACTCTATGGAGCCGCTTTTTTATTTATTCGGGTTTATACCAGGTATTGAGTAAATCCAGCATGGCCTCGACTTTATCAAAACACTCCTGATATTCTGCATCACAGTCAGAAGAAATCGTAATTCCGCCACCAGCCCAAAGTGAAACCTCATCTTGATATTTCTGAATCGAGCGAATCAGAATATTCCAGCTTCCTGTTCCATCAAAATTAAAATAACCTAATGAACCACAATACGCTCCACGTGGAGCACCTTCTAACTCTTCAATAATTTGCATGGCGCGAATCTTTGGTGCACCGGTAATTGATCCACCTGGAAGTGCATACAGCAATACCTCAAAAGGATGCACACCTTCTTTTAAAGTCGCTTCGACTTCGCTAACCATATGATGTACTTGGTTAAATGACTCAATATTGAATAACTTAGGTGTCTTGACTGAACCTGTTTCTGCATAAACACTGAGGTCATTGCGTAGTAAATCTACAATCATGACATTTTCAGCCTGATCCTTCTTTGAGTCTTTTAAGCGTTGTTTGGATTGTTCATCAAGCACCGGATCGGCAAAACGTGGCATGGTACCTTTAATCGGTTTGGTGACAATTTTTCGATGTGCTTCAAAATCAATAAACAGTTCAGGTGAACAGCTCAATAATTCAAAATCACCAATACGAAGATAGCCCGCATATGGCGCATTGGTTAATGTCCAGAAAGCATGTGCAGTTTCTAATAATGAACCTTCAGCCAGTGCTGTAAATTCTTGGGTTAAGTTAATCTGGTAACAATCACCGGCTAGAATATAATCCTGAATATCCTGGAATGTCTGTGCATAGCGAGATTTGTCCCAACGTGGGCTACAAAGAGTTTTTAATTGAAACTTAGGCGCTATGGAGGCTTGATTTAATAGATTTTGAAGATGATTGAAAATATCTGCTGCTTGCGGATCATGACTATAAAATACCCATTGATCAGCTTCGAACTTGATATAAGAATCAAATTGACCGATAAATAAGCCAGGTTGAGCTCGCTCCGGGTATTGGATGTGCTGTTGAGCAGCGTAATCATAGCCAATAAACCCGACATAACCCCCAGAAAATTCATTCGTTTTAATATCTGGAGTTTGCTCAAGCTCTAAGATGAGTTCAGCTATATCAGCCTGATATTGCTCGATATCCACTCTCTTAAATGCCTGAATTTGTTCATCCTGCACCATAAAATATTTCTGTGCACAGCAGGCAATAAAAGGTTGCCCATTATTATTTAAATATATTAGGTGATCTAAGGGGCTTAATGCATGCAATAGATCTTTAAGCTGAAGAGATGCAAAACTTAAAGGACAATGGTAAGGAGCTTCGTTCATTCAGTAGCGCATATTTCGATATGACCCGGTATTTTATATCAAGAATAGGAAAAAATATTTCTAAATCATCAAATACCGTTTGTCGGTAAGCTCAATATTGCGACCAACGACAGTTGATCAAAATATGACTCGACGTTAAGTTAAGTGGGCGAGCAAAATTACTCAAGGAAAGATGCTTTGCGTTGTCAGAAAATAAAAAACACAACGTCGGCACTGAGTGATTCACAACCAAAAAAAAATAGTACTCTTGGGAGAGTAAACAATGAAAAAATTCACAAAATTGGCTTTAGCTGCTTCAGTTGCTTTTAGTGCAAACGCAATGGCGATGCAATCACTGGACGATGCATCTCTAAGCGCGACTACAGGTCAGGACGGTTTGAAAATCGGTATCGGTATTTCAAAAATTGAAATTGAAAAACTATTTATCCATGATAATGATGGTTTAGCTGAAGATTCTACTGCAACAGCGGGTGTTATTGAAATTTATAATAATGATGGAGTTGTTCTTCGCCCTGGAGAGGCTGCTAATGGTATTGTGGGTGGTACTGGTGAAGCAGGTGCGATCTATATCAAAGCAAATGGTAAAGGAAGAACAACAGCTAATGGTATCGTGATTGGTGCAAACTACGATGACAATGGTGCGTATTTATTAGATTCACGTAACCTTGCAGATTTAACCATTGACTCAGATGCTGGTGCTGGTAACCCGTTTATCAACATTGCCGCTGAAGTATCTGGCTTAGATATCAACATCGGTGAAATTGGGGTTGTAGGATCAGCTTCATCTCTTACAGATTATGAAAGTGGTTTAGCTTCAGCTACTAGTATTCGCCGTGGTGGTGCTGGTAAGGAAAATGCGATTTTATCTGGCCTATCACTTAAAACAGGTCCAATGTCTGCCAATATTCAATTAGGTGCTGCTCCACAGGGTGCAATGATTAAGTTGAATGCAACAATGACTGGCGGCTTAACAATTACAGATTTGGGTATTCTTGATAATTCAACGACTGGTGGACAAGTTGCTGACGGTGTAACCACTTCAGGCCCAGGTGAAATCTTCATTGAAAGCATCAAGTTAACCGATGCTGGTACTAAAGATTTGACATTGAACCAAAGCATCAGTGTATTTGGCGAATCAAGTGCAAACGATGGTTTCATTCGTATTATGAGTACAAGTGGTGCACATGATAACTATGTGAAAGGTATTCACCTAGGTAGCCAAAATGCAGCATCAATTGGTGATATGGAAATTCAAGGTCTGCAAACTTACTTTAGCCCGGCACCTGGCCAATATGCAAAAGGTGCAATTATTACCATTTCTGGTCACTAATTTTTACCTTAAAAAAGCGCGTGTTTACACGCGCTTTTTTTTATGACTACAACATCTATCTAAAAAAATAAAAAAAGACTGTATTTTTTTGAAAAAGAAGGTATCTTTCTAGTTACAGGGAAGTAGAGTGAAGACTCTATAAAAAGAAAAATTAGGCACATCATGCCAATGATAAGAAAAGTAAAAGAATATGTTAGAGATTGCATTGGGCTCGGCATTGATGTATTACGCTGCCAAAGAAGCTCTGGATATTAAAAAACAGCCACCAGGCGCTGTTCACTATACTGAAGTTCTTGATTCAAGAAATGATTCTTTCGTACGTATGCACCGCGAACATGTGGAAGTCAAACCTGCACTGTTAGACCAGTTTCAGGGAATTGTGCGTCAGGCTTATGATTATAGTTGTGGTTCGGCAGCACTTACGACTTTATTAAATGGCTATGTAGGTACCCGGCTGGATGAGCAGCAAGTCATGAATGGCCTAATGAAATTTGGTGAAACGGATAAAATCATCGAACGTCGTAGCTTTTCCCTTCTTGATATGAAACGTTTTGTTGCTGCCTTAGGTCTGGAAAGTGGTGGCTATCGTGGAGAATTTGAAGATCTGGTTAAACAGGGGCAGCCCGCCATTGTTCCTATTTCCTATGCAGGATTTAAACATTTTGTCGTGTACAAAGCTTATAAAAATGGACGGGTGTATGTTGCAGATCCTGCGCTAGGTAATATCAGTTTTGATGAACAGCGATTTAAGGAAATTTGGGAAAACAATACTTTATATTTAATTAATGTCCCTGAACAATATCGAAAAAACTTTTTGGCATTAAAAGAGTCGGATATGCGTCATGTCGAAGATGCAACCATTAACCGTTATGCTTTAGTTGATATGCAGTATCCACAGTTCTATATGGATAAAATTGCCGATAAAGCATCGACTATCCGTATGGATCGTAACCGTAATGTAGATTCAGAAAAATTTGGGGAATATCAATATAATTTTCTCAGACTTTATTACAAGAATAAATAAAACGAAAAGATGGCTATAGAAAAATTAAAAATGGTGAAATGGATATGAACAGTAAATGGATGAACAAGACATTCTTGGCGCTCAGCATTCAGATGGTCATGGGAGTGGCATGGGCTGCGGATGAGCCTGAACTGGGTGAGTATGAAACGGTTGAGGAAGAAGTAGTCGAGACTGCCGCATCCGTTGATATTCAGCCTGAACCAGCAGCAACTCAGGCTGTAGAAGAACCTGAACTTGGGGGGTATGAAACAGTTCAGGAGGAAGCTGTAGCAGAGCCTGAACTGGGAGGATATGAAACAGTTCAGGAAGAAGCTGTTGTTGAAACAGCTGCACCTGTTGAAGCTCCAGCCACTCAAGCAGTAGATGCATCTCAAGCCTTACAGAAAAAAGAAGGAGATGCTACTCAGGAAGCGAGTCTAGAAGAAGTATTTACTTCAAATGAGCGTCAATACTCACTTATTAAACAAGGTGAGATTTCATCCTATTATGATATCGATTATACCTATTATCGAGATACACAACTCGATATGGAAATGGCACAGGGCCAGTTGTATCAACTCCGTGTTCAGGAAAATGCAACACATAGCTTGACCAATACTTTCACTTTTCAGTATGGGGTGAAAGATAACCTGACCTTAACAGCTTCTTTACCTTTAGTCGCTAAAACAGATCTATTAAAAGATACCTCTACAGCAGGATTAGGGGATATTAGTTTAGGTGCACGTTGGGAGCCATTCCCTTTAAAAGCAGGTCGTTTACCACTTATTTTATTTGCTAATTTATCGACTAAAACAGGTGATAGCCCATATGAAATTAATGCAGCAAAAGATCTGGCTGCAGGCAAGGGATATTACTCAGCCGGTGTGGGGGCGAGTACACGTAAATATATTGACCCAGTGGTACTATTTGCCTCTGTTTCTGCAAATTATGGGTTTAAGGAATCTGGCTTAGATCAGCGTCGTGGTACACGAATTATTGAAGAATTTGAACCAGGAATTAGTGGTGGTTTCGCTTTCGGTTTCGCTTATTCATTTAACTATGATGTTTCCATGACCATGTCATATCAGCAAAGCTTTAATACTGGTGCCGAATTTAAGTATCACACGGGTGAAAGCTATTCAGCCGCTGATCAGACTAGCTCGACTTTTGCGATTTCTTTAGGAGTGCGTGTATCCCCAGAAACCATTGTAAATGGTACGGTCGGATTAGGGCTGACCGAAGATGCACCAGATGTTTCACTGGGACTTTCATTCCCACTTGATATTTTAGGTTTCGGTAAGAAATTCAGTTAATAGGGGTGTCGTATGAAAAACATTCGACTTAGCCCGTTATTAACAGGAATTATTCTTGCGGGCTGTTCAAGTTATACCTTTGCACAATTAGGGACCAACCTTTCTGTTGACCTGCGTGCATTGTCTATGGGGAACGCAGTTACTGCAGATCCGCCAGGAGTGAATGCAATTCACTTTAACCCGGCTGCATTGGCTAAAATTGAAGGCTTACAAACCGAACAGCAAATTATTGTTGCGAACTTTGATATTCAGCGTGAATTTACGGTTCCTGCTGGATATAACGTTTTTGGTTATTCAGATGATCCAATGGTCTGTAATGATGGACCTGAAGTGTCTTCTGATTTATGTACAGATTTTAAGGGCCCAGTGAAGGGTGATGTAGAGTATGTCAGTCTCTACGTACCAATTTTGAAAAAAATGGTGGATTTGGGTGAAGGCCTCCCGATGGCAGCACCTACCATGGGGGTCTCTTATAAACCACCAGGCTCTAAAGCAACTTATGCAACTGCCGTTTATGCACCGCTAGTTGCAGGTTTTGGTCATGAAGATGGTAATCCTGCCAATTTTATGGGACAACAGGTTGCTCTGGAGCGGATTACATATTTATCTCCATCAATTGGTTATGAAGTCAACGACCAGCTTTCGATTGGTGCTTCAATCGGGATGTCTTATCAAGCCATTGCCATGAAAACAGATTTACGTTTTCCCAATGAGCTGATTGGCATGTTGCGTATGATTGATGAAGTCGTATGTACACCATTTAAAGAAAATTCTGACATCATTACTGACATCTTGTTGCTCGGGATCTGTAATGCTGATGAAGGAATGAACCCATTTGGTAAATTTGGCCAAATGCAACTTTCATTAGAACAAAATTTAAGTCCAAGCTATAACCTGGGTGTTCTATGGGAGCCTACTGAAGATTTCAGTTTTGGTATGGTTTACCAGAGTGCGGCCAAAATGCGCTTAAAAGGTAAATATCATATCGATAATGCCAAAGCGCCACAGGAAATGATTAAAGGTCTGATGACCTCTCCAACTGGCCAGATTTTAGCTGCAATTCTTGGTTTTCCAAATTATATCCCTTCAAGTGAATCGGGTCTGGTTTCCATGGATTTCGAATACCCAGCTCACTTTCAGGCGGGGATCAAATATAAGGTAATGCCAGATCTACAAGTCAATTTTGATATTGGCTGGACAGATTATGCTGCTTGGGACCAATTCAAGTTTGAGTTCGACCGTACCCTGTCTGCCTTGAAGATTGCCAAACTGTTATCTGCCAATGTAACGGATTCTTCACTTGCATTACCGCTTAGGTTTGAGTCGCCATGGAACTTCGGGATCGGAGTAGAGTATTCAGCAACTGACCGACTGAAACTTCGTGCTGGCTATGAACCACGTACCAGTGCCATTCCAAAAGATAAACGCAATACTATGGTACCGATTAATGGTGCACAGCTATTTGGTTTAGGAGTGGGCTACCGTTTTGACGCAGATACGGATCTGGATCTATCTATTGGTTTCTTACGCAGTAAAGATAATATTCCAGCAAATACCAGTAGCCTAGCGAACCAGACCGGGGTAAATAACCTGTTACTGAATCCATATGCAGGCTTGAATGTCAAAACAGATACCAAGATCACAATTTTAGGTTTGAACTATCGCACCCGTTGGTAAGGAAGAAATGATCAGAACAGGGAACTTAGGGATAAAAATGGTACTGGCATTAAGTCTGGTACCATGGTCTTTTTATACAAATGCCAGAGAGTTTATTACGATCATTGGGCCCGATGGGCGACCATTAGTTGTGCCACGTCAAAATAATGAGCAGAAAGAAACAACAAAAAACCAAGCGGCCACTACTCCGAAAAAATTGACTACGCCCGTTACATCTACTGCACAGGATCTGAAAAAATCCGAGCCAAAGGCGGTGGAAAAAAGTGTGACAACAGGTGAGCAAAAAAATAATATGGTTGTACAACCAGTACAACCAGTACAACCAGTACAACCAGTACAACCAGTACAACCAGTACAACCAGTACAACCAGTACAACCAGTACAACCAGTACAACCAGTACAACCAGTACAACCAGTACAACCAGTACAACCAACTAAACACGTTGAGTCTAGATTACCGCAGCACTTACCACCAGTGACACAGCTTCAAACCCCTGAACCTGTCATTCAGGCAGTACCTGATCCTGTTCAAAAACAGGGTTTCAGTCAGATTGAAGGGGTGGAATATGTGGATAGTGAATATCTGGAAAATAAAGAATTTAATCTGGAAGGTAAAAAACGTTTCTATAGTATGCCTGAAGGGATAGTTGATAAAAATATTGGGTCAACACGTGTACAGACGATTGAGCGTGAAAAAGGAGTTGGACAGTCGATTATAAAATCCTTGTTTCAACAACCTGTCATAGATTCTGGTCCTGTTGTACTGGCCCAAACCTACTACCGTATTTCTCAGCCTGAATCTGTAGAAAGCTTAGGTAAGCAGTGTTTTAAAGATAAAAAAGTTAAGAATGCGAAAGAGATTAGTGCAGGTAAATCCATTAATCTGTGGCCACGGGCACCGCTGAAATCAGATGAGTTTGATTATGAAATTGTGAAGCTAAAATCTGATATTAAAAATATTCAGATTCAGTCTTATGCTTCCCGTCAGAATAATCCTGCCTATTACTGGCCATTTGTTGTATTTCTGGATGAACGAGGCTGTGTTTTAGAAGGGGCGGGCGGTTTTAAAAATCAGGAAGCACAAGCCAATATTATTCAACATGAGAAGATACAGGGAATTATTCAGATTCCTGCGCAAAGCCAATATGTATTAATGACCCCACTCGCTTCAGCCATAGATGTTGAAGACAAGATGCTGACAAATTATGGACAACTAAAACTAGTCGCCATTCGATAAGGACGATTCGAGTAGAATAAGATGAAAAATAAAATATTATATCCATTTGCTTTCACTGCTTTATTTGCCGCCCTCAGCGGATGCGGAGGTGAAAGTGCGAATGTCATACCAGAACAAAATGATGAAGCCACCACGAACGGTTCATGCTCTGCTACTGCAACGAATTGTCTGGAATGGGGGCTTGAATATCCAATTGATGGTCTTAACTTTAATTGTAGTGGTGATAAAGAAAATACCTTTATTACTTTATTTGACCAAAATGATGGGGTGGCGTCAGGTACTTGTCAAAAAGCAGATAGTATTGAATTTTATCTAAAAAGTTTTAGTGATACCAAAATCAAATTGGGTACTGTAAAGCTTTCAGAATATATGAACCTCAGTACATCGAGCCAATTACCCCGACTCAGTGTACTTGATATTGCCAAGGGGATTACTGGTCGTAACATTGCCAGAATCGAACAGACAGATCCAACCGTACAGGTGGCGATGAAACTGGTCAAAATCTGGCAGACCTTGGCACTGGAAAAAGGTCGTATCTATAATCCGACAGATGTACAGCCCTTGTATATCACAGAGGATATGCGAAAGAATCTGGGCAAAATTAATAAAGATATCAGCCTGACAGATGCAAATTTAGCAGAAACCCTTAAACCTTTTATTGATATTAGCCAGATTAGTGATGATCAGGCCTTTGAAGTCGTAAAAAAACTGGCCAATATTGCCAGTGCAGCAGTATATCAACCAGAATTTTCTCTGTTCTCAACCTCAGGCATTATTAGCAGTAACTTGACTGGTTCCGATGGTCTGGCGGGTTGTAATAAATCTGTATGTGACATTAAAGATAAAACGACTAAATATTTATTTGGACATTTTATCCTGATTACAGACCGCCAAGGTTATACCTTCGGTAGTGGACTACAGTGGCGTGATACTCAGCTAAAACTGGGCTCCAATAATCTGGGATCTTTGGGTGGCATTAATGCGGAATTGATCCGTAAGGTCAAACCACAGCAAATTACTGCAGTACCGCAAACCAGCTGGATTAGCCCTGCCACGAGAATGCTTTCATCAAATGCACCATATAAAATGAATGTGGCTAACAACAGCAATCCATTAGAAATTTACCAAGGCCGTTTGCTGAGCGATTATGTGATTGCTGGTAAAGAAGCATTTTATAAGATGGCCACAGGTAAAACTGAACTCAGCGATGCTGATCGTGCCAGTCTTGGCTTATGGCGTTTTAATGCCGATGATGACAACTATAGTGGCTCAATTGATCTTTATAAAATTTTCCCGATTAGCTATCTGGATCGTCAAGTCTTTAGAACAGCTGAAAATGTAGAGCCAGGTGAAGAATATATTTTCCCAATGTATGGCAACATGGAGTTTAAATTTAGCGAAAACTCAATTAGCCCTGTTACAGTGGGTGTTGTGATTGATAGTAATGGTGATGTGCGTACCAATATGCAGTCCGCGAGCAATCTTACAACTGATAGTATTAATGGTTGCCAGGGAGATATCTTACCGGCTGGACTTAAAGACAATAACGGCGTTCAACAATATCGTCTGGGTACATTAGGCCGTGCATTTATAGATGAAAAAACAGTATCTATGCGACTGGTCTTCGCTGATCCTGTATTTGGTTCATTAAATGGTGCCTTGGTAGGTATGAACTCCACTATTCAGGCTTCAACCAATACAGATGATAAGATTGTGATTGGTGGAGCATTACTCAATTTATCTAATGTACTGAATGGAACCAGTCGTGTGGGCTTTACCAACTCAGCTGGAGAAAGCGTAGGTTGGGCGAATACTTATGCCAGCTTCCAGAAAATCTATAACAACAATAATACTGATGAAACGACGGAGGAGACCAATCTGGCCAAGCTAAGTGGCGGAAGTGTTTCGTTTAAATTAGCGGATTGTTATAGCATCAAAACCAAATAATAAAAAAAAGCCCATCAAATGATGGGCTTTTTTATAAAAAGACATTTTAACCTGTGTGATCCAAACGGGTTCCCAAGGTCTCTAGGTGCATCGGGAAGTTATTGGTTTTACGGTCTTCAAAATAATGACGAAGCGTATGCTCTACACTCGGGAAAGCCAGTTCACTCCAGGGAATTTCATCTTCGTTAAATAAACGTGCTTCAATGGTTTCTTCACCTGCACCAAATTTTCCATCAATCAGTTGAGATTTGAACAGGACATAAATCTGGCCAATCCGCGGAATATTGTACAGGCAGTACAGCTGTTCAATATCCACTTCAGCTTCGGCTTCTTCACGGGTTTCACGTGCCGCGCCCTGTTCCATGGTTTCAAACAGTTCCATATAACCGGCAGGGAGGGTCCACAGTCCATAACGTGGTTCAATTGCACGGCGGCAGAGCAGGACTTTATCTTCCCAGAGCACCAATGCACCGCAAATCACTTTTGGATTAATGTAATGAATATATCCGCATGTAGTACAAACCTTGCGAACCTTCTGATCGCCTAAAGGAATTTTCTCTGTTGTTTTATGTCCACAGTTCACACAGAAGTTCATATTCATCATCAATGATAACAGTAAGGTCAGGATAACTGAAAAATCAAAATTTGGCATCATTTCTATCCCGCCAAATCAAAAATCAGCTATGATGAAATTATAGTCGCATAGGGAGCTGAATGAATGGATGAGCTGGGATTAATACAACGCTTGCAGAAACATTTACGATTTTCCAAACGGATTCAAACTGCACAGGCTGCTGTATTAATTGCGATCACAGATGAAGCTGATCCCAAAGTTTTGCTGACACGCCGTTCAGCTTATATGAATAACCATGCAGGAGAAGTCTCTTTTCCAGGTGGTAAACGCGATCCGCAAGATACCAGTAATATTGTAGTGGCTTTGAGAGAGGCGTATGAGGAAACGGCGCTTAATCCATTTGATGTGCATCTGATCGGGGATCTGCCGATGCAAAAGGCACGTAATGGAATGCTGGTCAAACCTGTGGTAGGTATAATTCCGCCTACCATTCAACTCATTCCTCAGCCGACGGAAATTGACCGGATTTTCTTTGCTTCCTTACAGCATTTGTTGGAAGCCCAGCCGATGCCTTATGAAGTACGGTTTGCCCAACAGTCTTTATATTTTCCAAGTATGCGGGTGGAAAATGAGATTGTCTGGGGACTGACCGCACGTATGCTGATCTCACTATTTCAGTACGGGCTTGACTATAAAAAAGACTGGCCATTTTTACTTAATTCACCTGCGTTTAAACGCTCAAAATTTTTTAACCGTTGAACAGGATTTCAGCCATGTTATATCAGTTTCAGGGACATACACCAAAAGCAACGCATCAGCCATGGGATGGTTGGGTGGCACCTACAGCGACGGTCATTGGACAGGTTGAATTAGGCAAGCAGGTGAGTGTCTGGTTTGGCGCCGTCGTTCGTGCAGATAACAGCAAAATCCGTTTAGGTGACTTCACCAATGTTCAGGAGAATTCCGTGCTACATACCGATGCTGGGATTGAAATGAATATCGGGAATTATGTGACTATTGGCCATCAGGCCATGCTGCATGGCTGTACTATTGGCGATAATAGCCTGATTGGGATTCAAGCGGTGATTTTGAATCATGCCGTGATTGGTAAGAATTGTATTATTGGTGCCAATGCCCTGATTCCAGAAGGGAAGGTGATTCCTGATAATTCGGTGGTGATGGGCTCACCAGGCAAAGTCGTGAAAACTTTAGATGAAGCCAGTATTCAAAAACTGAAAATGAGTGCCATGCACTATGCCGAACATTTCCAGAAATTTCAGGACCTGGAAGAAGTACAGCTTTAGGCTGTTATCTGAATAAAGTCCTCAGTTAAGCCTAGAATTTTCTAGGCATTTTTGTATCTGGCTTGGGAAAATCTCGCCTAGAAGATATGAGTGGAGTATTATATTCGACGTTTTTTATATTCTCTGAATTAAGGTTGTGCATGAAAGTGCTGGCATTGGAGACTGCCAATGAGCAGTGTTCCGTCTCTGTGATCGATGATACTCAAGAACTATTTTTTCAGCTTGATGCGCGCGCCAAGGCACAAACGCAAACCATTCTCCCAATGATTGAACAAGGCCTCAATGATCTGGGCTTGGCTGTATCTGATCTGACAGCAATTGCCTTTAGTCGTGGCCCGGGATCGTTTAGTGGTGTTCGCATCAATGCGGCTGTGACCCAAGCTTTGGCTTGGTCAAATGATCTGCCTGTAATTCCGGTATCCACTTTACAAGCTTTGGCGCAAGCGGCATATCGTTTGCATGGTTTAACTACAGTAACTGCCGTACTGGATGCACGGATGAATGAAGTCTACGTGGCCAGTTATCAGTTAGATGCTCAAGGGGTTATGCAGGCTGTTGATGAAGAACAGCTTTTGAGTTATGAACAAAGTGCTGAAGCAGTAAAATTTACTGTGGTGGGTTCAGGTGCCAATCTAGTTCAAGAAACAGCATCTGAATATAAAAATGTCAGTGCAACAGCGCAGGATATTGCCATGATTGCGCGTGCAGCAGCAAAAACAGAAAATTGGGTCAGTGCAGAATTGGCACTTCCGGTATATTTACGTGATAACGCATGGAAAAAAATTCCAGAACAAGGCAAAGCATAATTAATCAGGATTAAGCATGGATCTTTTACTGCTGCTGAAAGCAGCAATTATGGGTATTGTTGAAGGTATTACCGAGTTTTTGCCTATTTCCAGTACTGGGCATCTGATTTTGGCTTCAGAATTAATGAATTTCTGGACTAAACAAAAAAGCGATGTTTTTGTCGTCGCAATTCAGATGGGGGCAATTGCCGCGGTTATTTATGAATATTGGGCACGGCTTTGGGGGGCAGCAACCGGGATCGTAAGTGGTGAACCGCAAGGACGCCGTTTAGGGATTGGCCTGATTCTGGCTTCTATTCCCATTGTGCTGATTGGCCTGACTCTAGGGCAAACCGTAAAAGAGCTGCTATTCAATAATATTGCGATTGCCATTGGTTTGATTGTCGGTGGTCTGATCATTATCTGGATTGAAAAGAATCCACCCAAGGTACGTGCCCAGGAAGTTGAAGATCTGACCGTAAAAGATGCGATCTGGATTGGTCTGATTCAGGTCTTATCCCTGATACCGGGAACTTCACGTTCAGGTGCGACCATTATCGGGGCGATGTTCCTTGGCGTATCACGTAAGGCTGCAACTGAATTTTCATTCTTCTTGGGGATTCCGGTTATTATCGGTGCAGGCCTGCTCGATCTGTATCAAAGCTATGATGTTTACAGTACCACAGAAGACTGGACGGTTCTGGCAGTCGGTATCATCGTATCGTTCATCTCAGCGCTTTTATTAATCCGTGCCTTGGTAGCCTATGTGGCAAAACGTGATTTCATGGTTTTTGCCTGGTATCGCATAGCCTCAGGTTTACTGATTTTATTATTTGCCTTTACAGGTTGGAGATTATGGTAAGCACGATTCGCTTATATACCGAATCTGAGTATCAAGAGAAAGCACAGCACTTCGAGGCTGTGCTTTCTTCTCGTGGTGTAGAGGTTAGTATTGAGGTTATTGAAAAGCTGAATGCACGTTTCTTGCGTTTACATCCCGAACTGGCCCTGTGTGTTGATGCTGACGGCCTATGGCTCTGTGCCAATGGCATGAAAATGCAACCAGATTGGCAAGCAGAAGTAGGGCGTTTAAAACGTGCCTCTTTAAAATCGGAAATGATTGCTCGTGCTTGTAACCTCGGAGAAAAGCCGACTCTTATCGATGCGACAGCTGGGCTAGGTCATGACAGTCTGTTGATGGCACATTTGGGTGCTCAGGTGACCTTGGTCGAACGACATCCTATTTTATTTACCCTGCTTGAAGACAGTCATCACCGAGCGAAAAAGGATACTTTTCTAAGTTCGGTGGTTAACCGGATTCATCTGGTTTTTTCAGATTCTGCAGACTATCTGAAATCACAGGCTGAGCAGAATGCGGTCGTCGATGTGGTTTATCTGGACCCGATGTTTCCACAACGTGACCAGAATCAGCAGGCACCGAAAAAGCAGGCACAGGTGAAAAAACAAATGCAGTTATTACATTTGCTTTTACCGGAAGATGGTGAAATGGATCTGGGGGATAATCTCTTAGAATTAGCACAAAAAATTGGCAAGCGGGTGGTGGTGAAACGTCCTCGTCTGGCCGTATTTTTAGCTGGAAAAGAGCCAAATCATCAATGGTCTGGTGATGCTTGCCGTTTTGATGCCTATTTTCAGCATGAACTGGTTACTTAATATGAGAATTGCTTCAAAATAGATCAAGGATTTGTTATATATTTAAAAATTGGCATTGATAAAACTTATATCAAGCATAAACTTATTGGGCACATTAGCGAGCCACTCATCTCCCTGAAATCATATGATCGACTTTAAACCCTCCATCAATTTTTGGCACGATTTTAAAAGCAACCAAATTGCCGGGATGTGGTTATTTCTGGGATCTCGGCGTTCGCTGCAACTGGTGCGTCCCTCTATTCTGCAATTAGTGTTCTGGGGCATTTTGGGCGGCTGTGCTAATAGCCTGTTTAGCTGGCTCAGTTCCGGCCGCATGGGAGATTTTAACTCTCAAGGTTTGATCAGTTATGCACTTTGGCCCTTTATTGCCTTGATTGTCGGGATTTTCTTGTCCCAACGGGTGAATAATCCTCGTCTGATGCTGGTACCCGCATTGCTCTGGCTGGTGCTGGATACGCATATCATGCTGTTCCAGAGCTTGATCCAGTATCTGGGTGATCTGGATTATCTACCCTATATTTTCTATGCCTATATTCCGACCCTGTTTGTCATGCTGTTTGTCTGGCAAAGTCTGGCTGTGGTCTGGGTGATTTCACGTGAATTAAAATGGCCGTGGTGGGAACGGGCACTGATTATGCTGGCCACCTTGTTTACCTTGGTGGTGTGGCAGATTTCGGTGAAAGATCAGCCCATCTGGAAAGTTGAAGAAATTCCACCAAGTTTTGCTGAAGATGCTTTCTATGCTCAGCCGATCTTGCTGAATAAGGCGCTGGATGCAATTGAATATGGTGAATTTGCACAGTCGCATTGGTACTTTATGGGTGTGGCTGGCGCGAGTTATCAGGATGTGTTCTATTCAGAAATAGAGCGGATTAAAAAGCAGTTTGATACCCGGTTTGGGACTTTTGGCCGTTCGATTATGCTGGTGAATCATCCGGCAACACGGACTGAGATTCCACTTGCTTCCAAAACCAGCATGGAATTGGCCTTGCGCCGTATTGGCCAGCAGATGAACCGGGAAAGTGATGTACTGTTCCTGTATATGACCTCACATGGCTTGCCAAATGAATTTGAAATGGAAAATGCACCGCTAGATCTGGCATCAGTCGATCCAAAATGGTTGCGTGATACTCTGGATGCCTCAGGTGTACGCTGGCGAGTGATTGTTATTTCTGCCTGTTTCTCAGGTAGTTTCGCTTCGGCTTTGCAGAATGATAATACTTTAATTATCACAGCCTCTGCTGCTGACCGTCAGTCTTTCGGTTGTTCAAACGAAGCTGATTATACCTATTTCGGCCGTGCTTTCTTTGATGAGGCCATGCGTGAAAATAACAGCCTGAAAGCCTCTTTTGAGCAGGCCAAGACTACAGTGGCTAAATGGGAAGCAGCTCAGGGATTTGAACCGTCAGAACCACAATGGGTGATTGGCAAAAACATGGAATTGATGTTGCCACAACTGGAACAGCGTCTTTTCCCTCCAGCGACGACCACTTCAGCATCTCCGTCTGTCGCTTTGACTCCATAAACCAATCTACAACTTTAGAAAATAGAAAAAGGAATGATGATGGAACTGGTACAGAATAATCGAAGCTTTGAGGGTGAACAGCGGATTTATAGCTTTGAGTCTAAAATATTAAAAAAACCAACCAGATTTGGCATCTTTCTGCCGCCACAAGCTCTGGAAGGCCAAAATTGTCCAGCTTTGTTCTATTTAGCTGGCCTGACCTGTACGGAAGAAACTTTTGCAATCAAGGCACATGCCCAGCGTCTGGCGGCCCAGCTTGGCCTGATTCTGATTACACCAGACACTTCACCGCGTGGAGACGATGTTGCCAAAGGGGATCACTGGGATATCGGGCAAGGCGCTGGCTTTTATATCAATGCCACTCAAGCACCGTGGGCTGAACATTATCAGATGGAAAGCTTTATCGTCGATGAGTTGTATGAACTGGTGTGTGAAGAGTTCGTAGTTCAGGCAGATAAGATCGGGATTTTCGGTCATTCCATGGGTGGACATGGCGCTTTAACTTTGGCTTTTAAATATCCGGAAAAATTCTGTTCAGTTTCGGCATTTGCACCGATTTGTGCACCAAGCCAATGTCCATGGGGTGAAAAAGCATTCTCAAATTATCTGGGCGAAAACCGCAAAGAATGGTTGAAGCATGATGCAACTGCGCTGGTTCAGGAAAAAGGTGCACTGTTTAGCGATATCCTGATTGATCAGGGCTTTTCTGACCAGTTCTATAGCCAGCTGAACCCGGCTTTATTTCAGCAAGCTTGTGATGCTGTGAACCAGAAATTAACCTTACGTGAACATCAGGGTTATGATCATGGTTACTATTTTATTCAAAGCTTTGTAGATGACCATCTACAATTCCATGCCGTGCAATTAAATCCATAAGCCAAGCAACAAAAGCGCAGCAAACTTAAAAGTACAATGAAACTCCAAGAATAGATCATGTTTTTGGAGTTTTTATATGAATATCAAATAAATATAATAAAAATGGCATATAAGTTGCTATTTAAAAATCAGGTAGAACCAGTTGCAGTTAAGAACACGATGCACAATAAGCCTGAACCAGAGATTGATCAGCCATCACCTTCACTAGAAAAACATAGCTTCCGATTTCATGGCAGTGCCACTGAATATTTTGGAATCTGGATGGTGAATTTGATGTTAACCATCATTACGCTTACTTTGTATAGCCCGTGGGCAAAGGCACGCCGTATCCGCTATTTCTACGGTAATACCCAATTGTTAAAACATCGCTTTGACTTCATTGCTATGCCAAGCCGAATTCTGCTAGGTCGTCTACTGGCATTGGAGTTGTATGTGGTGACAGTGATCTTGACCAATTACTCCATTCTTGCCACCAGTTCATTATTTCTGATTGCTGCGATCTGTCTACCCTGGTTAATTCGGATGACTCTGAAATTTAAGGCCCGGAATAGTAAATATGGTAATGTCCGGTTTCATTTTTGTGGAAGCAATCGGGAAGCCTATAGAGGCTTATGGCTCGCGATATTGATCAATATTTTTACCCTGTTTCTTTTCAGCCCAGTGGTGATTTGGCTATACAAACGTTACTGCTTTAATCATTTATCGATCGGACAACTTCAGTTCAGGCTGGGAATTCAGTGGTCTAAATTTATGTCGGCAGTCTATATCCCCTTATGTCTGTGTCTGCTGATTGGTATCGCATGGAGCGCAGCAATCGTTTACTGGGTCGATTTGATCGGTACAAACCTGTTTACCTTGGGTATTGTATTGAGCTATCTGTTTTGTCTGGCCTTGGTCTGGCCGATGATATCTGCACGCTTATATATGTATACCTGGAATCATGTAGAGCTTGGTCAAAGCTACTTTAAAACCCGGGTAACGACATGGCGTTATAGCTGGATTGTACTGAGTAACTGGATTGTGCGTGCACTCAGTTTGGGACTCATGACCCCTTGGGCGAGCATTCGTTTATATGAATATCAACTGGCTAACCTGGAGCTTTATCTGGCAGAGGACGAAACTAATCTAAAAAATATCTTGCAGCGTGATCCAAGTGCTATAGCCGATGAAGTACTGGATATCTTTGATTTCGATGCATCGTTATAGGGGGCAAGTAGGATGAAGCGACCTGTTGAAGTCAGATTTTATGATGGAATTTTGGCTGAAGCTCAGCGTGCATGGATTGTCCCTGATCAGCAACGCGGGATTGCCCTAAAACTTAGTGAAGAAACACCCAAACAAGTGAGTGAAGCTGACTTTTATTTTACTTATCCCGATATGGCATATATTGGCGGGGTCGGGGGGCGTAAACCGATTATCGAACTGCCTGAAGATCGCCGGATTGAATTTTTAACCAAAGCGCCGCATTGGCTGAAGATTAAATCCAAAGAAATCTATCATGCCATATGGAAATTTGAACGTTCTCTACTCCTGATTTTCTTCTCGATGATTATCGTGATATGTGCGGTAATTTTTATTCTTAAATGGGGAATTCCTTATACGGCCCAGCAGCTCGCTCAATTACTTCCCGAACAGACCTTGATCGAGGTAGGAAAACAAACTGAGCAGAAATTAATTGAGCAAACTGAGCCATCCAAGCTCTCCGCAGAGTATCAAGCACGTCTAAAAAAATTGTACGAACAAAAAATTGCAGTAGGGAAACCCGCTAAGATTATTTTCCGTCAAGGCGGAGAAACTATGGGACTTAATGCAGCTGCAATTCCGAACAATACTATTATTGTCACCGATGAATTGGTCAAGCTCAGCGGCGCAGATGAAGAAGTCCTTGCAGTACTGGCGCATGAACAAGGTCATCTGGTGCAAAAACATAGCATGCAAAAAGTGATTTCCAACCTGGGCGCAGCAGGACTATTTGCCTTGGTAACAGGAGATTTAAGTGATGTCGTGGCGGCATCTATAGCGGTACTTGCCGATGCGGGATATTCACAGGCGCTTGAACTTGCTGCGGATGATTATGCCATGCAACATTTGCATCAACAGCAGATCTCCAGTATTCATTTATCGAACTTTTTGCAGCGGGTTGAAAACGCTAGAATCTTGGCAGAGCAGAATAAAACGATAAAAATGAAAAACTTTACTTTGAATATTGATGGAAAAGAACGGCAAATTACTGAGTCTGAGCTGAAATGGTTACGTTTGATTGGAAAACTCAAAAAATATCTGGAATCGCACCCCGAACTGGATAAAAGAATTGAACGTATTCATGCATTTGAAGAAAAAATGAGTCAACCTGTTTAGCCCTGATATTGAATGCAAAAACTCATATCTCTATATCCTGAGGATCGAGGCAAGTTTAGCCTCGATTTTTTGTTAATGGATATGCGAGTTTTCCTGTCTCAATCAATCATTTTCATCTAGGTCTAGTGATGTTAAGCATAAATACTGTCCAGCGTTACATAGCATTGTATTCACACAACATCCAAGTCACAGTAGCAGGACTGCATTTGGTATAATGAGAAAAATCCAATTTCAGTTAGCCAGGTCCTTTCATGTCCAAGCCTTATTTAATTGCACCTTCTATTTTGTCTGCCGACTTTGCCCGTTTAGGTGAAGAAGTTGAAAATGTACTTCAGGCCGGTGCAGACGTTGTGCATTTCGATGTTATGGATAATCACTATGTACCCAATTTAACCTTTGGCGCAGGTGTATGTAAGGCATTGAAAAAATATGGTATTCAGGCACCTATTGATGTACATCTCATGGTGAAACCTGTAGATCGCATGATTGGCGACTTTCTGGAAGCAGGCGCAGATATTATTACGTTCCATCCGGAAGCATCTGATCATATTGACCGTTCTTTACAGTTGATCAAATCGGGTGGTGCTAAAGCCGGTCTGGTATTTAATCCAGCAACACCATTGCATTATCTGGATTATGTACTGGATAAGGTTGACCAGGTCCTTCTAATGAGTGTGAACCCTGGCTTTGGCGGACAGAAATTCATTCCAATGACTTTGGATAAATTACGTCAGGCGCGCAAGATCATTGATGCTTCAGGTCGTGATATCCGTTTAGAAGTAGATGGCGGTGTGGGACCAGCAAATATTCGTGAAATTGCAGAAGCTGGTGCAGATATGTTTGTGGCTGGTTCAGCGATTTTTGGCAAGCCGGATTATAAAGCTGTGATTGATGAAATGCGTAGTGAGCTGGCTAAAGTCGGTCAAATCCAGCTTTAATCTCTAAAATGTTTAAGGTGCATAAATCTGTGGATAACTTTATGGATAAGTGTGTAGATATCTATGTTGATAACCATATGGATATGTTGCATATTTTGTAATCGTTTGTAGCTTGATTGATTGCATCTTAGACAAAATTTGTATAAAAAGAACTCAATTGGAGTTCTTTTTATATATGTCAGCCCTTGATTTTAGTGATCGTTTATTCATCAGAGGTTAATAATCAAGCCAAACAAAAAGTGATCAATGGGTCTTAGTTCTGTGTTTCATTGTGTAAGATCTCCACGCTATTTTTAAATTTAATTCATGTGCATAACTTAATAATATGGACTTATTCCTTGTTTGTTTTTCTTACTCAAGTCTCTGTAATGCCATAACACGATGTCCCATGTTGGCGTTCCTTAAGATAGGCTGAAATCTTCAAGTTGTCCTGAGCATTTGAGTAAGACATGGTTAAGTTAATTCTCATTCAGTCAAATTTTGTAAACGGCAGTTTGGTTTTGTCGTCTGTTTTATAAGATATTTATTTTTTTAGGAGGAACGACCTCCCTTGTTGATTAAATTTATAATATTCAACAAGAAAAATCGTCAGGACGGCCTGACTCTGTTAATCAGGAGGAAGGCAATATGGCCTGGATTATACTTGTATTTGCTGGGCTATTTGAGATTGTCTGGGCCTATTCCATGAAGCTCTCAGAGGGTTTTACCAAACTCACGCCGAGTATTTTTACGATTGTTTTTATGGTGCTCAGTTTTGTATTGTTGGCCTATGCCATGCGTACTTTGCCTTTAGGGACTGCCTATACCATCTGGACGGGCATTGGCGCAGTTGGCTCATTTCTGGTCGGTGTTATAGTTTTAGGTGAACCTGCTTCTGCTATGCGTATGCTGGCTGCGGTGCTGATTATTTCCGGACTTGTTTTGATGAAATTATCCTCCTCCTAAGAGCTGTTGAGCAGTTCTGATTTCGAGTAAAATAAAAACTGGCAAGCTTGATTCTGTAGGAGTAGGGCCATGCAACTCAGTTATATTTATATGGACTCGCCTGTAGGGCAGTTGCAGCTGGTCGCCAATGAAACGGCGCTGGTAGCTGTACTCTGGGATTGTGAAAAACCGAATCGGGTTAGATTGGCAACTCTGGTTGAAGATCCACAGCATCCTGTATTGATAGAAGCTCGGCGTCAGCTTCAAGAATATTTTGCCGGTCAGCGCAATGTTTTTGAACTGCCTTTAGATTTTGCCGGTACTGATTTTCAAAAAAAAGTCTGGCAGGCTTTGCTGAATATTCCTTATGGACAGACCCGAAGCTATCGGGAAATCGCTGAACAGGTCGGTAATGTTAAAGCAGTACGCGCCGTGGGTGCTGCCAATGGTAAAAACCCGATCTCGATTATTGCACCTTGTCATCGGGTGATTGGCAGTAGCGGTAAGCTGGTAGGCTTTGCGGGTGGTCTGGATAAAAAAGAAATTCTGTTAAATATTGAGCGAACCCATTAAGATCAAAATCATAAAATTAATGAAAATTAAAATATGGATCAGTTCGCAACACAAATCTTAGGCCAACTCTGGTCCAGTTTATGATGGGTTCTTCTACTTTTTATTGGTTTAATCATTTTTAAGTTATTTAAACCATTTTTAAAAGGGAAGCTGGGAGAGTTCGCTGTTGCCACGCATGTCAAACTTTATCTGAAAGACCCTGAGTATCGGTTATTAAACGATTTGACTCTTCCAGATGGAGAAGGGAGCACAACACAAATTGATCATCTCTTATTAAGTCCTTATGGCCTGTTTGTGATTGAAACCAAAAACTATAAAGGCTGGATCTTTGGTGGCGAGCGACAAAAAACCTGGACGCAAAAACTTTATAAAAATAGCTATAAATTTCAAAATCCGATTCATCAGAATTATAAGCACATCAAAGTTCTGGAGCAGTTGCTGGCTGATATTATCGAGCCAGACCAGCTGCATTCTGTGACTGTATTTATGCCAGATGCGGTATTCAAAACCCCAATGCCAAATTATGTATTTCGAGATGCAGGTTGGACAGATTATGTAAAAGGCTTTAATGAGAGAGTTATTTCTGACACCAAGATTAAACGTATCCAGATTCGCTTGGAGAAGGAAGTACTAGAAAAATCCTGGAAAACCAACCGTGAACATGTCGCAAATTTAAACAGGCGACAATCCGAACAAAAAAGCCTTTGAATCATTCAAAGGCTTTTTCTTAATTTTTCGAGGCTTTTAGCTTTTCAGTAATTTCAATCAGCTGTTTAATCCGTTTGACCTCATCCCAGAGTGCTTTGGCTTCAGGATAATGCTTGGACATCATCCCCAGCCATTGTTTATAACGACCGACCATATTCATTTCCTTTTTATAGGAACCATTCAGGAAACGGATTTGCAGTTCCAGTAGTTCATTCCAGGTGATGAGCGGCTCATCAGAATTCTGGCGAATACATTGGGTCAGATCAGGTGTAGTGACCGCACCACGGCCAATCATCAGGTCTTCACAGCCCGATTCTAGCTGACATTGCTTCGCATCGGTATTGGTCCAGATTTCACCATTGGCAATGACATTGATTTTTAAGGCTTCACGAATTGGTTGCAGCTGGTCCCAGAAGGCTGGCGGAGTATAGCCATCGACCTTGGTCCGCGCATGAACAGTGACCCAGGCCGCTCCAGCATCTTCAATGGCATGGGCATTTTCCATCATGAAGTTGCGATCCATATAACCCAGACGCATTTTTGCCGAAACCGGGATATGTGCGGGCACGGCATCACGAACAGCTTTGACCAGTTCATAAACGACTTCAGGTTCATCTAGCAGTACTGAACCACCACGATGACGGTTTACGGTTTTGGCTGGACAGCCAAAATTCATGTCAATTGCAGGGGCGCCCATGGCAGCGACTTTCACTGCATTGGCTGCCAGCATTTCCGGATTATTTCCCAGAAACTGTACATGCACCGGCGTACCGGCAGCAGTTTTGCCCTCATTTAACAGTTCAGGGCAGTAGGTGTGATAGATATGATCTGGCAGCACCGAATCTGTGACACGAATAAACTCGGTTACACACCAGTCGAAGCTCCCGACGGATGTCAGTACATCGCGCATAATCGGGTCAGTTAAGCCTTCCATGGGTGCAAGAACAAGTTTCAACGGTCAACACCTGTTAATTCGAAAAACGGTGTTATACGGCTTTTTGGTGGGAAAGTCCAGGCAGTTTAATTTTCATATGAATTGCAGAAAAAGATTGAGTGTAAATGAGTACCTATTGATCTTTTGCTATCTAAATAAAAAACCTTAAATCGGCTGATTTAAGGTTTGGATTTAAAGCTTGAAAATCTAATATTGTCTTAATCGATCAGTTTTTCGACTTTCATGCTTTCACGATAATACTGACAGCCTTTATACAGCAGGAACACACCAATCAGGCCGGCTATCGCATTGACGATAGAAATTGAATTTCCTACCATTAAGGTATTCTCATAATATCGGTCTGTAATCAGCGCCACCGCAGTTGTACCCACACCGAGTGCAATCAGGTTAGAAATCAACAGGAATTTGGCTGATACCTGAGAGCGCAACTGGTTCGGTGTCAGCATCTGGGTAGCAGCGGCTGATGCTGGAATCGGGAAGGTGGAGAAGAACATCGCTACAAAGATCAATGCGAATGAAAGCTGCATATTGTCGACCTGAGTAAATAGCACACTTGGAATGATCAGGGCAGCACAGCCAATTGCACCGGCACGGATTGCTGCATCGCTATAGCCACGTTTAGAAAAGAAGTCGATGAGCCAGCCACAGAATAAGGCACCTGAAGTATTTGCAACAAGAATAATACTTCCAAGGATATATCCGGTCTGGCTTGCATCCAGGCCAAAGTGACGCATGTAGTAGGCCGGTGCCCAGCCGAGCAGGGAATACAGCATCATAGTATAGAAAGAGAAGCCAATAAAATGACAGAAGAAAGTCTTTTTATGGGTTTTAATAAAACCGATGGAATTCTTAAAAGATGCTTTAACGGCGACACCATTCGCATCCATTTTGAGGCCTTTACGCTCGGGTTCCCGTACGGTCAAAATCATGAGCAGCGCCAGCAATACACCCGGTAAACCGACAATCATAAAGGTCAGTTGCCAAGTCTTGATCTCACCAATTACCGGTAAAGTAACGAAACTAACATCCTTGAGCAGACCGATGACATAACCGCCGATCAGGAAAGCCAGTCCTGAACCGATAAAGGCACCAATCGCATATACGCCTAGCGCACGACCCAGTTTATGTTTCGGGAATAGATCCGCCACAATGGAATAAAAGGCAGGGGAAAGTGCTGCTTCACCTGCACCGACACTGAGGCGAGCCAGGAACATCTGGATAAAGTTTTTACTGAGGCCACAGGCTGCAGTGGCCAGACTCCAGAAAGCGATCCCAACCGAAATAATTTTCACACGTGATTTCTTGTCGGCCAGTGCGGCGATCGGTACGCCCATAAAGGCATAAAACAGCGAAAAGGCCAGCCCCTGCAATAGGCTGAACTGGGTATCACTGAGCATCAAGTCGGCCTTAATTGGCTCAATCATCAAGGATAAAATCTGGCGGTCTACAAAAGACAAAATATAGGCCACCATACAAATGATCACCACATACCATTGATAGCTGCTACGTTCTGGAGCTGCTGGTGGAATTTCTGTAGCTACCTGTTCAGGGATAGGCGTAGTAATTTTTAGATGAGAATCGAGTGGTTGGACGTCATTGTCAACCTTGTCTATGACCAATGTTTTTTCATTCATCATGCAACATCCTGTGCAAGTTATAGTGATTGGTTTATTTGATACAAATTTAATTATTTTTATTTTTAATGTGTATCAATTAATCTAATCTAGGAGTAATTTGCACAGCCGTCAATATGTCTGGATTAAAAAGATACAATTATTTTTAAATCAATAAAAAAGGGAATCAAATAGATTCCCTTCTTACTTTAAGTGTCTGAAAATATTTGTTAAGCAGCTTTTTCTACGAGAGTTAGGATGTCATAGGTCGCGACCAGTTCATTGCGCTGGTTTTTCACCTTGATGTCCCAGACCACGACACCATGCGGTCTCTGCTCATCACGCAGCGGTTTTGGGGTTTTCTGCTTGCAGGTCAGTTCTACCTGAATGGTATCACCAATTTTCACCGGTTCTACGAAGCGCAGGTTGTCCATGCCATAGTTGGCAATAACTGGACCTGGAGCAGCATCAACAAACAAGCCGGCAGCGGCAGAGACAATGAAGTAACCATGTGCGACGCGTTCACCGAACAAGGATTCCGCAGCCGCAATCTTATCCATATGTGCATAGAAGTAATCTCCACTTAAACCACCAAAGTTGACAATATCAGCTTCAGTGATGGTACGGCGTGCAGTCAGCAGGCGTTCACCGATACGCAATTCATCAAAAGATTTCTTGAATGGGTGTACGCGGTCTTCAAATACCTCAGCACCTGCGGTCCAGCTATGACCGACCTGAGTCAGCGCATTTGGTGAGCCTTGAATAGCAGTACGCTGCATATAGTGTTTCACTGCACGCAGGCCACCGAGTTCCTCACCACCGCCAGCACGCCCCGGACCACCATGCACTAACAATGGCAGTGGTGAACCATGACCGGTACTTTCCTTAGCGCTCTCACGGTCCAGAATATGCACACGACCATGCCAAGGCGCGATCTTGCTGAGTAGCTGTTCAATATTTTCATCATGGTTACGCACAATTGAAGCAACCAGACTGCCTTCACCACGAGCTACTAATGTTGCCAGTTGTGGCAGGTCACTATAGGGCATCAATGTAACCACTGGGCCAAAGGCTTCGATATTGTGAATCTGTTGGGCCTGTACCGGATCTTTACATAACAGCACTGTTGGTGGATAGAAAGCAGATTTTTCTGGATGTGCGACCTGAATGCTAAAATCCTGGCGCAGGTGGCTACCCATGATGATTTCAGCTTCCTGTGCCAACTGTTCTACCTTGGCAGCAACATCATGCTTCTGTTTAACGCTGGCCAGAGCACCCATGGTTACGCCGTCCTGTGCAGGATCACCAATGACCACTTTCTGTAATTTTTCAGTCAGGCGTTGCTGTACGGTATCGAGCAATGCTGCTGGCACAAAGGCACGACGAATTGCAGTACATTTTTGGCCGGCCTTGGTTGTCATTTCACGGAAGACTTCACGCACAAACAGGTCAATGGTTTCATCGTTGGCTTGCTGGGTCAGAATGGCGCTGTTCACCGAGTCGGCTTCCATACTGAATGGAATAGAGTGGGCATTCAGGTGTGGATGAGCACGTAGTTTCTGGCCGGTAGCAGCTGAACCTGTGAAGGTTACGGTATCCTGTGCATTCAGGTGATCAAACAGGTCGTAAGTCTGACCGCAGATCAGCTGCAAAGTACCTTCTGGCAGTAAATTGCTTGCTAAAATGTCTTTAACGACTGCATGTGTCAGTTCTGCGCCTTCTGTTGCCGGTTTCACAATACATGGCACGCCGGCTAGTAAAGTCGGTGCAATTTTTTCCAACATGCCCCAGATTGGGAAGTTAAATGCATTGATATGCACTGCTACACCGGCTTTCGGGCTCAGAATATGTTTGGCACCAAAGCTGCCCTGTTTGGACAGTGGAATCCAGGCATCTTCTACCAGCGCCGTTTCATCGCTAAGTTCACGGCGAACCAGACTTGAATAGGCAAACAGGGTGCCGATCCCACCTTCAATATCAATCCAGGCATCTTTGCGGGTACAGCCAGTTGCGGCTGCCAGGCGGTAATAATCTTCCTTACGTTCCAGTAAATATTGCGCCACCTGTTTCAGAGCATTAGCACGCTGGTGGAAAGTCCAGTGGGCAATGACAGCACCTTTCTGTTTGGCATATTGCACTACGTTATGCATGTCGATGCCGTGGCTGCTGACCTGATAAATTGCTTCACCGCTAATGGCGTGATAAACCGTACGCAAGTCATTTTGTGCGCTATGTTCACCACCTAAAACCAGTGAACTCAATACTTTAACTTTAGCTGAGTAATTCGCCTGTATGTCGTCCTGAAGATCCGTGCTCTGGGTCGTGCTGTCCAGTTCCAACATTGTATAACTCCATTTATGATACGTTGTTGAGTTTATTTTTACTTTTGATGTTTCATAAATTGCAATCAAAAAGCTTAAATGTCAATCATAATCCGCTAACAAAAAAGTAACTTTCATCTAATTAAAAAATTAAAAATAATAAAAACAATAGCTTAATAAAAAATACTTTTAAAAAATATATGATACTTAAAAAATAGTATTGATTTTATATTTGTATCGTTTTAATTTGAGTGTATCAGCACTTGGGATAAGTGAGACAAACATGAATAAGCAACAACAAACATTCGATCAGAAGATAGAGCAGGATATTTCTATTGAAGCGAAGGACTGGATGCCGGATGCCTATAGAAAGACCCTGATCCGCCAGATTGGCCAGCATGGACATTCAGAAGTCATTGGTATGCTGCCAGAAGGTAACTGGATTACCCGCGCACCAACTTTAAAACGTAAAGCGGTATTGCTGGCTAAAGTACAAGATGAAGCAGGACATGGCCTATACCTGTACAGTGCAGCAGAAACGCTTGGTGCAGACCGTGATGACATGATGGAAAAGCTAATTGCTGGCCGCATGAAATACTCATCCATTTTTAACTATCCAACCCTAACCTGGGCAGATGTAGCGGCGATTGGCTGGCTGGTAGATGGGGCGGCAATCGTCAACCAGGTGGCACTGTGTCGCACATCTTATGGTCCTTATGCACGTGCCATGGTGCGTATCTGTAAAGAAGAAAGTTTCCACCAGCGTCAAGGCTTTGAGGCCATGATGCAACTGGCACAAGGCACGCCAGAACAGAAACAGATGGCACAAGATGCAGTGAACCGTTTCTGGTGGCCGGCATTGATGATGTTTGGTCCAAGTGATGACAATTCTCCAAACAGTGCACAAAGCATGCAGTGGAAAATCAAATTATTCAGCAATGATGCGTTGCGTCAGAAATTTGTCGATAACACTGTGCCGCAAGTATTGCAGCTTGGCCTGACTGTACCGGATCCAGACCTGAAGTTTAATGAAGAAACAGGCCACTATGAATTTGGCGAAGTGAACTGGGATGAGTTTTTCGATGTATTGGCAGGCAAAGGTCCATGTAACCAGGAACGTATTGAAGCACGTCGCAAGGCTTGGGAAGAGGGTAAGTGGGTACGTGATTCGGCAGCAGTTTATGCCAGCAAGCAACAGCAGCAGTCAGACAATAGAAAAATCGCCTAAGGCAACGGAATAGCACAAGGATATGCAAATGAACAAGAACAACTGGTCTTTATACGAAGTATTTATTCGCAGTAAACAGGGCCTCAGCCACCGTCATGTCGGCAGCCTGCGCGCCCCTGATGATGAAATTGCCCTGCAAAATGCCCGTGACGTCTATACCCGCCGCAATGAAGGGATAAGCATCTGGGTCGTGAAATCTGAACTGATTACCTCATCTCAACCAGATGAAAAGTCGGAGTTTTTTGATCCTTCACTGAACAAGGTCTACCGTCATCCGACCTTCTATCACATTCCAGATGGCATCGAGCACATGTAAGGTGGAGGGCAGAGCAATGACGAATCAGGTATTAGCACAATTTTTACTGCATGTTGGCGACAGCCAGCTCATCCTTTCACACCGTCTGGCAGAATGGTGCGGTCACGCACCTGAGCTGGAGCTAGATATTGCATTGGCAAATATTGGTTTGGACCTGTTAGGTCAAGCACGTACCGCGTTGAGTCTTGCCGGTGAAATTGAAGGACTGGGCCGTGATGAAGACAAACTGGCCTATTTCCGTACCGAGCGTGAATACCGCAATTTGCTATTGAGTGAACAGCCAAATGGTGACTTTGGTCAAACCATCGTACGTCAGTGGTTGATGGATCATTACCATGCTTTGCTGTTTGCAGCACTCAGCAATAGCAAGAATGAAAACATTTCTTCATTCGCCATCAAGTCGCTGAAAGAGGTGAAATACCATTTGCGTTTTTCAACCTCATGGATGGAACGCCTGAGCTTAGGTACGGCAGAAGCACATGAAAAAATCCAGAATGGTCTGAACCAGCTATGGCGTTTTACTGAAGAGCTGTTCAGCCTGACTGCAGATGAACGTCAGCTGGTTGATGCTCACCTGATTCCTGATCTGGAACCGCTGAAACCAAAATGGTTGGAAACCATATCTGCCGAGCTGCAACGTTTTGAACTCAGCCTGCCAGAAAGTGGTGCTTACCGTAGTGGCGCCAAGCAGGGACTGCATACCGAACATCTGGGTTATGTACTGGCGGAACTGCAATACATGCAGCGCAGCTATCCAGGCATGAACTGGTAAATCCAGCACATCACAGGGAGTGAGTGGCATGAACTTGATTAGACATGTAGAAGATCAATGCTGGGAGGTCCTGGCACAGGTTTCCGATCCGGAAATTCCAGTCCTGTCAGTCCTTGACCTGGGCATGATTCGTGGAGTGGAGATCAACCCACAGGATGAAATCGTGGTTCGATTGACCCCCACTTATAGTGGCTGTCCGGCAACCGATCTGCTCAAGGCGGAAATCATCCAGGCATTTGCAGCACATGAGCTGACGCCGGTCAAAGTCGTGGTCGATCTGTCAGAAGCATGGACCACTGACTGGATGAGTGAAGAAGGCAAACAGAAACTGCAGCAATATGGTATTGCCCCACCCAAAGGTGGTTCAAACAGCTGCGGTACCCATGTCGCACTTAGTGATGGTATTCAGTGTCCACATTGTCATAGCCACCACACCCGATTACTCAGTGAATTCAGTTCAACCGCTTGCAAGGCGCTGTACAAATGTCAGGAATGCCTGGAGCCGTTTGACTATTTTAAATGTATTTAAGGGCTTAAGCGCACAAGCCATAACAATAAAGCGTGAGATCGCCACAGCTTAAGAAGGATTTTGAAATGAGCCAGTTTATTCCGTTAACCATTAAATCGATTCAGCCTCAGACTGAACAGGCAATTTGCATTGCTTTTGAACTGAGTCCGGAACATGCCGAAAATTTTCAGTATCAGCCGGGCCAACACCTGACCATCCGTCATATGACAGAACAGGAAGAATTGCGCCGTTGCTATTCGATCTGTAGCGATAGTGATGAAGACATGAGTATTGCGATCAAGAAAATTGATCAAGGCCAGTTCTCAACCTGGGCCAATGAAAACCTGAAAGTGGGCGATGTACTGGAAGTGATGCCACCACAAGGTGTGTTTTTCCAGAAAGCGGCCAAGACTGGTGGTAAACATTATCTGGGTTTTGCTGCAGGTAGTGGCATTACACCAATTTTGTCTATTGTCAAAGCAGTGTTGAGCCGTAAGCAAGATGCCACTTTTACACTGGTTTATGGTAACCGTTCCTGGAAACAGACCATGTTCTCTGAACAGATCATGGATCTGAAAGACCGCTTTAAAGAGCGTTTGCAACTGATCAATATTTTCTCGCGTGAGCTAAATGACAGCGAGATTTTCAATGGTCGTATTGATGAAGAAAAATTGCAGCAGTTGTTCCAGGCGGGCCTGATTCCAGCAGAAACTGATCACTGCTTTGCTTGTGGTCCTGAAGAAATGATGAATGCGGTAGAAACCGTATTGCCAACCCTTGGGATCGAACGCAGCAAAATTCACACCGAACGCTTTAATACCGGTACTGCACCAAAAGCCTCTACACAGCAGATCGAAAGCCGTACCGAGGAAAAGGTCAACATCATTCTGGATGGTCGTGAGCTGATCATTGAAGTGTCCAAACAGGATGACAGCATTCTGGATGCGGCTTTACGTGCTGGTGCAGATCTGCCATATGCCTGCAAGGGCGGGGTATGCGCAACCTGTAAATGTAAGGTGCTGCAAGGTGAAGTGGAAATGGCAATCAACTATAGCCTGGAAGAAGAAGAAATCCAGAAAGGTTATGTGCTGAGCTGTCAGGCGCGTCCAACCACTCGAAATGTTCGTCTCAGTTTCGACGAGTAAAGATTTTAAATTAAGCACCATGCAGATAAATGCATGAACGAAATAGAAACTTAAAAGGTGTGTAATGGATTACCAAACAATTATTGTTGAAGAAAAAAATGCAGTGGGTTACCTGACTTTTAATCGTCCAAAACAGCTCAACAGTTTTAATGAAACCATGCATCAGGAAGTATCTTCTGTCGTAAAACGCTGGGCGCAAGATTCAGCAATTCGCGCAGTGGTGATTTCTGCAGAAGGTCGTGGTTTCTGCGCTGGTCAGGACCTGAACGACCGTGTAGTAGATCCAAATGCTGATGCTCCAGATTTAGGTTTATCCATTGAAAAATACTACAACCCGCTGATTAAACTGATTACTGAAATGCCAAAACCGGTGATCTGTGCCGTAAATGGTGTAGCAGCGGGTGCAGGTGCCAATATTGCTCTGGCTTGTGACATCGTGGTAGCAGCGAAATCTGCTTCATTTATTCAGGCCTTCTGCCGTCTCGGTCTGGTGCCAGATTCAGGGGGTACCTGGTTCCTACCACGCCTGGTTGGCCGTGCCCAAGCGATGGGTCTGGCGATGCTGGGTGACAAAATCTCGGCTGAACGTGCACTGCAACTCGGCATGATCTGGCAGGTAGTTGAAGATGATCAGTTAAAAGCAGAAGCTGAAAAAATGGCTGAACATCTGGCGACTCAGCCGACTTATGGTCTATCCCTGATCAAGAAAGCGATTCATGCCGCTGCAGACAATAATCTGGATGAGCAACTGATTCTGGAGCGGGATCTGCAACGTCTGGCGGGCCGTTCTAATGATTATCGTGAGGGCGTTCAGGCCTTTATGCAAAAACGCACACCACAATATAAGGGCTGCTAAATCTGCCGGAGATGGATTTGACTCGGCTCAAAGTTGTTGGATTTTTTCCTTTCAGTTATCGCTTAGCCACTTGGTCGAGTTGAATTATTACTGACAGGTATGAATATGATACCTATTTGGTCTGATGGTTAGCTAGGTCCTATGTTATATGTAGTAGTACCCTGATAGTAAATGAAATCTGAAAATATAGATTTATGCACTATTTTTCTACTCAAGCTATTGATTTTTAAATTATTATTTATTTTATTTATTCAGGTAAATATTTTGAATGAGTAAATAGAATTTAATATGACACAAATTTACAAATATTAAAAAATATGTATCGTATTTTTGGTGAAGAGTGATACAACCTGGTATATATTGAACTAAGCAGACAGCGCTAGGACAGGCGCAACAAGTATCGCCAACAGACTAAGGGATGGCGAGCTAAGGAACAAGAACGATGGAACATGTTTATATTTTTGACGGTATTCGTACCCCAATTGGTCGTTACGCAGGTGGTTTGAGCAGTATTCGTACTGATGACCTTGCTGCTTTACCGATCCAGTATTTAAAACAGCAGCATCCCAACCTGCCATGGGCAGAAGTTGATGAAGTGATTTTAGGCTGTGCCAATCAGGCCGGTGAAGATAATCGTAATGTCGCGCGTATGGCAGCACTTTTAGCGGGCCTGCCGGAAAGTGTACCCGCGATTACTGTAAATCGTCTCTGTGCTTCCGGTCTGGATGCTGTCGGTCTGGCAGCACGTGCAATTAAATCGGGTGAAGCGCAATTTGTAGTCGCCGGTGGGGTAGAATCCATGAGCCGTGCACCATTTGTACAATCCAAGCCCATCACAGCATTTAGCCGTACTCCTGAAATTTATGACACCACCATTGGCTGGCGATTTATCAATCCAAAATTCAAGGCAGGTTTCGGCGTAGATAGCATGCCGGAAACAGCAGAAAATGTGGCTGAAAAATATCAGATTAATCGTGAAGATCAGGATCTGTTTGCTTATCGTAGCCAGCAAAAAACTGCACAGGCACAGCAGAATGGTATTTTTCAGGCAGAAATCCTGCCAGTGGAAATCAAGGGCGCTAAGGGTTCTACTCGGGTGATTGCTGAAGATGAACATCCACGTGCCGATACTACTTTAGAAAAGTTATCTTCTCTAAAAGCACCATTTCGCAAGGAAGGTGGTTCGGTAACTGCGGGTAATGCGTCTGGTGTCAATGACGGTGCAGCCTGTGTGCTACTGGGTAATAGATATTTCGCAGAACAATATGGACTGAAACCATTGGTACGGGTAGTAGGAATTGCCAGTGCAGGAGTGGAACCACGTTATATGGGTGTCGGTCCAGTGCCCGCAGTGCAGAAAGTATTAAAACAGACAAACTTAAGTCTGGAACAGATGGATGTGATCGAACTGAATGAAGCCTTTGCCGCACAGGCGCTTGCAGTGCTACGTGAGCTAGGCCTTCAGGATGATGATCCACGAGTCAATCCAAACGGTGGTGCTATTGCCCTTGGCCATCCACTCGGAATGAGCGGTACACGACTGGTGATTACCGCCATGAAAGAATTACAACGCAAGCAAGGAAAATATGCCCTTTGTACCATGTGTGTCGGTGTTGGACAGGGTGTCGCACTGATTCTGGAAAATGTGGCTTAAGGACTGAATCAAAAGAGAAATCATCAGCAGTCAGGATGACTGCAGCAGGAGCAAGAATATGAATAACAATGCAATGGAACAGATTGAAACCGCTTCAGTAGATGAATTACGTAGCCTGCAATTGGAACGTATGAAAAAAACACTGCAGCATGCTTATCAGAAAAGTACGGTTTACAAGAAAAAGTTTGATGAAGCCGGTGTCCATCCGGATGACTTAAAATCACTGGAAGACCTGGCAAAATTCCCGTTCACCACCAAGCAGGATCTGCGCGAAAACTATCCATTTGGCATGTTTGCTGTGCCTCAGGAGCAGATTGTCCGTGTACATGCTTCTTCAGGTACTACAGGTCAGCCGACTGTAGTCGGTTATACCCAGAATGACATTAATACTTGGTCAGATGTGGTGGCACGCTCGTTACGTGCAGCAGGACTCAGCAGTAAAGATACGATTCAGGTATCTTATGGTTACGGCCTGTTTACTGGTGGTCTAGGTGCACATTATGGTGTAGAACGTCTGGGCGCTACCGTAATTCCAATGTCAGGTGGCCAGACCGACAAACAGGCACAATTGATTCATGATTTCAAGCCAACAGCTTTAATGGTCACACCATCTTATTGTCTGAACATTATTGAATGTCTGGAGAAAAAATTCGGGACTGCCAAGGATTGTTCCATCAAGACCGGGATCTTTGGCGCAGAGCCATGGACCAATGAAATGCGCCGTGAAATTGAAGAACGTCTGGGTATTGATGCGCTAGATATTTACGGCCTTTCTGAAGTGATGGGGCCGGGTGTGGCGATGGAATGTCTGGAATCCAAAGATGGACCTACCATCTGGGAAGATCACTTCTATCCTGAAATTATCCATCCGGAAACCGGTGAAGTATTACCTGATGGTGAGCTGGGTGAACTGGTATTTACCACCATTACCAAAGAAGGTATGCCGGTAATTCGTTACCGTACCCGTGATCTGACACGCTTATTGCCAGGTACAGCGCGTACCATGCGTCGTATGGACAAGATTGTCGGTCGCAGTGATGACATGATGATTATTCGTGGCGTGAATGTGTTCCCATCACAAATTGAAGAGCAAATCCTGCATATTCCGCAGCTTATTCCAAATTATCAGATTCAGATTTGTAAACAGGGTCACCTGGATACATTGCATATTCGTACCGAAATGCGTAAAGATAATGCTATAAATATGACACACCAGTTGGCAAATCAGCTGAAAGTACAAATCAAGACCATGGTCGGGATTAGTGTCAGTGTGGAAGTTTTACCGGAAGGTAGCTTGCCACGCTCTGAAGGTAAGGCTCAGCGGGTGTTTGATATCCGAAAGTCCGCTTAAATACGTCTGGATGACAGGCTCAGGTCTGTCATCCGGCTTTAACAAGGTAAATTGAACGTAATGAATCCGAAATTAAAACAAGTAATTGATGATTTCATTCAGAATGAGACCCTTAGTGGAACCTCATTGGTAATGACGATTTTTGGTGACAGTATTTATCACCGCGGGGGAGTCATTAGTCTTGCCAGCCTGATTCAACTGATGGATGTATTCGGCTTCAATGAGCGTTCTGTGCGTACCGCCGTATTCCGTCTGGTACAAAATGGCTGGCTGAGTTCTGAAAAAATTGGCCGCACCAGTTATTACCGTATTACCGAAAGCAGCCGTCAGCGTTTTATTACCGCAGACCAAAAGATTTACAGCTTCCAGCATAATGAATGGGACCAGAAATGGGATCTGGTTCTACTCAGTTCAGTTGAACTGGAAAATAAACAGACACTGAAAAAAGAACTGGAATGGTTAGGCTTTGCCAATATCGCGACCAATGTCATGGCCTATCCGGGGTGTGATCAGCAGAAACTGCAAAACCTCTTACTGAATAACAAGATGACCGATCAGGTCGTAGTGTTTCGTGCTGAAACTTTACAGCTTTGGCAGGAATCTTATCCAACCATTAAACGCATGGTCGAAACCAATTGGCCAATCCCGGAACTGCATCAGCGTTATGAAAAATTTATTAGCGATTTCCGCGAGTTTTTCTATCTGGTGGAAAATGAAGAGGAACTAGATCCGGTACAAGCCTTTCAGATCCGTATCCTGCTGATCCACCAGTATCGCCGTATTTTATTGAAAGACCCGAATCTGCCATTTGAACTATTGCCAACAGACTGGTTGTCACTGATTGCACGTAACTTAAGTACCAATCTATATCAGGCGGTATTTGCAGCAGGAGATGAGTTTTTCCTGGAGACTGCCCGGACCGCGGAAGGCCTTATGCCACCGGCACATCCACAATTTTATAAACGTTTTGGTGGTTTAAAGCAGCCGGAATTGACCTTTTAATATTTAAAAAAATCATGAATGTAATAGCTCAAGGAGGAGTCTATGCCATGTTATGCGATTGATGGGGTGATTCCTGTCGTCAGCCCTGAAGCTTATGTCCATCCTACGGCTGTGCTGATCGGTGATGTGATCATTGAAGCCGGAGTTTATATTGGTCCGTTCGCTTCGCTGCGGGCCGATTTTGGCCGGATTCATATCCAGAAAAATGCCAATGTCCAAGACTCCTGTACCATCCATGGATTTCCGGACAGTGTGACCTTGGTTGAAGAATATGGCCATGTCGGTCATGGTGCCATTCTGCATGGCTGCGTGGTACGAAAAAATGCCCTGATCGGTATGAATAGTGTGATTCTGGATGAGGCCGAAATCGGGGAGAATGTCATTGTTGGGGCCAACAGTACAGTCAAGGCTAAATTCAAAGTACCAGCAAATAATCTGGTACTTGGCAGTCCGGCGAAAGTAGTTCGTCCCTTAGAGGAAAAAGAAATTGCCTGGAAAAGCCATGGCACCGAGCAATATATCCAGCTCACTGCACGTTGCTTGAATACCATGCAGGAAGTAAAAGCTTTAACCGAAAATTCCGCAGAGCGACGTAGTTATCAGAACTTTAAAGCGGATTATCAAATCAAGCAAAATAGTTAAACTCGCTGATGTTTAAAAATTTTAGATAATTTAAATACGCTAATTTTTTAGTTTTAAAAATTATTGGAAATGAAACCAAATTACTATTGTCGCCTTTCTGGATCGAGTTAAGCTGTTAGAAAACAGGTCAGGAAAGTGCAGATGGAAAGGCGGGAATTTAAAGACCATTTCTCCCAGCAGTCCCAAGATTATGCCTTGTTTCGCCCGCATTATCCGGACACTTTGGGGAAGATGCTGGCAGAGCTATCAACGAGTACCAAATTGGCTTTAGACGTCGGCTGTGGCTCAGGACAGTTTTCAGAGGTTTTGGCGCATTATTTTGATCAGATCATTGCCATTGATGCGAGTAGCGAACAAATCGCACAGGCCAAACCTCATCCGAAAATTCAATATCATCAGGCCTTAGCCGAAGAAATCCCATGTGTTGACCAGAGTGTAGATCTGATTTCAGTCGCACAAGCTGCCCATTGGCTGGATCTGGACAAGTTCTATGCGGAAGTTCGCCGTATTGCAAAATCCAATGCCATTCTGGCTCTTATTAGTTATGGGGTATTCAGCATTGATGAAGAACATCTGAATCATTATTTCAGACATTTTTATGAAGTGACGATCGCACCCTATTGGGCACCTGAACGTCGCCATGTCGATGAAGGATACAAAAATCTGCCATTTCCATTTCAGGAAATTTCTGTACAGCCGCCGGTATTACAAGTCGAGTGGAACTTTTACCAACTGATAGGCTATATGAGTACCTGGTCAGCCGTAAAAGCAGCCACCCAGGCACTCGGACATAATCCGCTGAATGTACTGGCAGATGCCTTATTGCCAGAATGGGAAGATCCAGAATTGCCCCGGGTGGTGAGTTGGCCGCTATCGCTACGAGTGGGAAGGATAAATCCAGATCAAGAAAAGGATAATTAAATAAAAAGCCCAGTCTTAGCTGGGCTTTTATAATACCGATCGAAGATCAATCAGCTTATTTGTTTAACAGCATTTCTAGCACAAATTTGGAACCGATAAAGCCGAGCGCCAGCAGGCCAAACCCAAGCAGGGTAAAGCGCACTGCTTTCTGACCACGCCAGCCAAATTTCCAGTGGCCGATCAGTAATGCACCATAAACCAGCCAGGACACAATACTAAAGGCAGTCTTATGGGCCAGATGCTGGGCAAAGAAATTATCGATGGTAAAGAAGCCAAAACCCAATGCCAGTGTCAGTAAAATGAAACCGGTCATCAGCATATCGAACAATAAAGATTCCATATCCTGATAGGAGGGCAACAGATTCACCCAAACCCGACGTTTCTGTTTTTTCTTCAGTTCACGATCCTGAAACCGCAAAATGACGGCCTGAATCGTCGCCATCAATAACACAGCATAAGCGGATAGGGACAAGATAATATGAATATCCAGGCCTAGAGAATTCTGTGCAATGACTTTCGCTGGCTGGGTGAAACTGAAACCGAGAATTAGGCCGGTTGCAGCGACGGGGATACCAATCAGGTTTAAAGCAATAATCGGCCGATAGGTACTGTAAATGATACTTAGCAGCAGCATTAGCCCTGACGTAAAGGAAAGTAAGGCAAATACATCATAATTCATCCCCATCGGGGTATACATGTCACCTGATAAAACCAAAGCATGCAGTACCAGTCCAACTAAAGCTGTTAAGCCGACAAACCATTGATTTGGAGTACGTTTAGTCATTAAATGAATGAACAGATACCAAAAAGAGGAGGTATAAGCGATTAATGCTAAGATCGTGTAAACCAAGGGTAGGCTAAGCATGTCAAACCTTTTTAAGGGTGATGAATATTCATTTATATAAATTCAGTGCGAACTACAGTATCCTATAGCATTCTATGCATAAATTTTCTATTTTAAGAAACAATTTTTTGCTACTGGCTATTTTAAGCGGATTTTGCAATGTTTGATACCTTAACAGAACGACTCACGCAGAGTTTAAGAAATGTTACTGGCTCAGGGCAGCTAACCGAAGACAATATTAAAGATACGTTACGTGAAGTACGTATGGCACTTCTTGAAGCCGACGTTGCGTTACCTGTAACTCGTGAATTTATCGCGAAAGTTAAGGAAGAAGCATTAGGCCAGGAAGTGATGACTCAGTTATCACCAGGGCAAGCCTTCGTCAAAATCGTCTATGACGAATTGACCAAAATGATGGGCGAGGCCAATGAGAGCCTCGACCTTGCAGCAAAACCACCGGTGGTGGTACTGCTTGCCGGTTTGCAGGGTGCGGGTAAAACCACGACTGCAGCCAAACTTGCGCGCTTCCTGCAAGAGCGTCAAAAGAAAAAAGTAGCTATGGTGTCTGCCGACGTTTATCGTCCGGCTGCGATCAAGCAGTTACAGACAGTGGCTGGCGAAGTTGGCGCGATTTTCCTTGAATCGAGTGCTACTGAAAAACCGATCAGCATCGTTAATCGTGCAATTGAACAGGCAAAAATCCAGTTTGCCGATGTACTGATTGTCGATACCGCAGGTCGTCTGCATATCGATGACGATATGATGGAAGAGATTAAAGAGCTGCATGCAGCGATTAATCCGACTGAAACCCTGTTCGTGGTCGATGCCATGACCGGTCAGGATGCGGCGAATACAGCCAAAGCATTTAACGATGCGCTTCCTTTGACGGGTGTGATCCTGACTAAAACCGATGGTGATGCGCGCGGTGGTGCAGCACTGTCTGTTCGTGCGATTACTGGCAAGCCAATCAAGTTCCTCGGTATGGGCGAAAAACTGGATGCGCTGGAACCTTTCCATCCGGAACGTGTGGCACAGCGTATTCTGGGTATGGGTGACGTGCTTTCTTTGGTCGAAGAAGTTGAACGCAAAATCGACAAAGAAAAAGCCGAGAAAATGGCGAAGAAATTGCAGAAAGGCGGTAGCTTCAACTTTGAAGATATGCTGATGCAATTCGAGCAGATGAACAAGATGGGCGGCATGATGGGCTTCCTGGACAAACTTCCAGGCATGAGCAATTCTGGTATTCAAGACGCAATTGCGCATGCGAATCCTGAAAAGCAAGTGAAGAAAATGGAAGCGATTATCCAGTCGATGACTATCAAGGAGCGCCGTAACCCTGACCTGATGAATCCAAGCCGTAAAAAGCGTATTGCAGCAGGTTGCGGTATGGAAGTCTCAGAAGTCAACAAGCTGATTAAACAGCATGCGCAAATGGCGAAGATGATGAAGAAATTTGCTAATCCGTCGGGTATGGCAAAAATGATGAAATCACTGAGCGGTCTGCAAAAACAGTTTGGCGGTGGCGGTGGTATGGGCCCACTGTTCGGCGGGAACGACAAAAAATAACTGTTTTAAATAAAAAGGCGCATATAGCCACTGCTGTCCCATAGTTTGCTTTAAATAAAAAAACCTGAGTCCTAACAGTTAAAATATGAGTGCAAACAAACACTTTAACGACCAGGATTCAGGTTTTGTCCCATCAGAATACCGTATTTCATGAGCTA
>NZ_VPAW01000028.1:0-45399 GCF_013419055.1 Acinetobacter sp. YH12108
AAATGCCTTTGTGCACTGGAAAATGGGATGTTTACCATCGGTTGGATAATGGGAGCCGGATGAGCTGAGAGGTTCATGTCCGGTTCTGCGAGGGGCTAAGGGTGAAATTCCCTTGGTCTACTCACCCTTCAAACGGGACAGAGATCATAGTTTCAGGGATCTTTTGTTTCGTTGCTGTACCATCGCCTCCAAGCCCAAGATTGTACTGAGGTTTAGCGACAATTGTTGCATCAGCCTCCCACTTCTCAAACCCCATATTTTGAATCATGCGATCTTTAAGTAACATCGTAGCTTGTGCAATAGAACTCGAAATGACATGAGCATACGCTTTATTTAACTCGTCATTTTGACGCAGTTTAGCGTATGGCATCCGTAAAACACGGCCTAATAATTGCTCAACATCAGTTGCAGAATTTATGTTTTGCAAACTTGCTAACACGTATGCAAAAGAACAATCCCAACCTTCCTTTAATGCCTCTACAGTGATTACAATCTTGACTTTGCTTTTAGGGCTAAATAGATTTTCATCTTCAAGCTCTTTGGTACCACCAGTAGAAATAGCAATCCAGTCGTTAGTAATATTTTCATATTCACTTAATAAATGTTCTTTAACAACATTTACATTAGCATCACCATTTTTATCCTGAGCTTGTATTAGCAATATTGGTCGGATATATTCCCTTTCATTTTGTGCCAGTACTTCTAGTTTCTGGCGTTGTATTAGCGCATCGCGAATACAATCTTGCCAACTACCAGTATGTTCAGTCAGAACTACAGGAAGTTTAATCATCTCTTCTGATTTTAATTCTGCTGCCGATACTGAATAAAGCACATTATTGTCTTTTGGAGTAGCTGTAAGCTCAATCAAACAACTTGGATTCAACGTTTTTAATGTAGTAAAAAACGTTTTACCACCCCGGTTCTTATGAGCTTCATCGACAATGATGATCGGTCTATGTAAATGAAAAAAGTTAACCAAGGAATGCTTTACACGGCCTATATCACGTTGCGTTAGAAATGTTTGATATTTCAAAGTATCTTCTGATACTCGATCCATGCCTTCAGTTTGGAAGTCAGTAAGGCTCGTAAAATGTTCACTTAATGATTCATCAAATGCATAAGCATTGCGTTGATAAGTCTTTTCCTTGTCGATATTGAACGCTTGAATCGTTGTCACAATCACAATGCATGATTGATTCACATCATGCTTGTTCAAAGTTTGTAGACTTTCAATGTCACATACTTTGATGCGATCGCCGTAATACCCTTGTAATGCTTTTCTATATGGATGTGTAGCATCAGATAACGCCAAAAGTGTTTGTTGGCGAATCATATCTGTTGGTACAAGCCATAGTACAATTGGAGAATCTGTATTTACGTAGTTACGCGCAGCAATCGCAATACTATGTGAAGCAAGTACGGTTTTACCCCCTCCAGTTGGTACGCGTAGACATACACTAGGAATTCCATCTAAGCGATCATTATATTTAATGTCTTCACCGACACACTTATTAAAAGCTTTTTCAGCACCTAATGAGGCAGCTAAAGTTAGGTAGTTCTCTAAAGATTGTAAAGACTGGCTTTGATAGTTTTTTAATTGAAAAGTCATGAGGAACCTTACGTATTAATTGCCATATAACGAATATGGAATCTGTTTAAACTCAATATTTAATTCATCTAATTTGGTTTTACCTAGTCGTGATGCTTCACCAATAATCACACGCTTACCTTCACTGGTATGGCAATCATTGAGGAAGTTTAATATAGAATGTGTGAGTACATTCCCACTATTAGGCCGTCTATCACCTAAAATGCCGTTATATAGTAAGAAATAAGATACGCCGTCATGAACACCTAAGAATGGACTCTCAAGGCTTACAGCACTATTGAATGCTGATTTAGTTTCGAGCCACCAAATATAACTAGCTAGGTCCATAAACTTAACATCAGAATTTAAAAATCCCTGATCATCAAAAACGGCGTTGCCTAGTTTATAAAAACTAAAACCTCCACCACCTTGCCACTCCACGGATTTAGATATGCCACCTTGCTCACCTTCAATGACTTTTTCTAAACGCGGGATAACGTGAGTTTGAGCATGATCACCCATTTCGATACCAATGTAGTGTCTTTCCATTTTGTGAGCTACAGCGGCGGTAGTCGCTGAACCTAAAAATGAATCAAGAACCATATCCCCTTTATTTGTCGCAATATAGAGTATTTTTTCCATCAATCTTTCAGGTTTTGGGCTAGAGAATGTTTCATCTTTTCCATACAAAAGTTGACTTTCTTTTTTTGCCTCATCGGTATGTCCATGATCTTCATGGTTCCACCAAGTCCAAGGCACTACACCTTTAACTTCAGATAAGTATCTAATAATATTAGGTTGTGAATCACCATTTTTACCAAAATATATTCGCCCTTCTTCTAACAATCTATCATATGTTGCTCTTGAAACACCCCAACACCTTCCCTCTGGAGGTCTGAAAGATTTACCTGATGGGCTCACAATTTCATAAAATTGCTCTGGTGTAGCATGTCCAGCTTGCGCTGTCATAGGAATACCACGCCATCTGCCTTTAGGATCATTATTTGGGTTTTTATATACTTTTGCTTGCGTTTCATTCATAGGAACTAGATTACGAACTTTTTTAAACTCCATTGAGTTTTTAGCATATACAAGCAAGTGGTCGTGAGCATCTCCAATAGCTTCACGGTTTTCTCTCGAATATCTTTTTTGCCATACGATGTTTGCTACAAAGTTTTTTCTTCCAAAGATTTCGTCACACATGACCTTTAAATAATGTGATTCGTTATCATCAAGAGTAATCCAAATAGAACCATCTTCAGTTAAAAGCTCCTTTAGTAATTGCAAACGTGGATACATCATTGTAAGCCATTGAGCGTGTTCTAATTTATCATCATAGTGCTCAAAAGCTGATTGACTGTTATACGGTGGATCAATAAAAACACATTTAACCTTACCGCCATATAAAGGTAGTAAAGATTTTAAGATTTGTAGATTATCACCCTGAATAATAAGGTTTTCTTTGGCTGTATCGGTATCACCAAATGATTTCTGGAATTTTAAAAGATGGAATGGAACTTGGCTTGCTGTTTCTTCGGCTTGGTTACGATTAACCCAATCGAGTAAAGGCATAAAAATCACAATTATAGGTTTAAATTAATAACCTATTATCAACTATTTATTTATTTTATATCTATAAGAATGATGAAAATATTTAATTTAACCCATTAAAAAACCACTAAATAGCTTAGTGGCTTGTTCTGTTTTGGTGATTAATTGGATTCCGTGGATATGACAATAGATGTCATATAAAACCTTCTTTGAACTGTCGCCCTTCCAGCGACTCTAAGTGCATTTCAAGGAAATCTATTGCCACTTCTGAGTAATTTGCGTTGGCTGAACAATTCACCAACTTTTCATCACAAAGACATTTTCCCAAATTTGCCAACTGAGTAACCAACTCATTTCGTACAGAAGCCAAGCTGAGAGCTTCAATCTGAGCTTGCAGTTCTTCACTGAAAAACTGCAGTTCCATACGATTACCACATTGTTGTTGCAGTACATATTTATTTAATACCGCTACGGCTTTAGCGGTATTTAATTCACCGTTCATCAATATTACTTATTGTGACGGTACTGGCTTGGATAAACAGGGTTTGGATCAGCCCATAAACCAAGGCGTTGAGAACGTGCGTTGCTTTCAGCACTCAAAATAATTTTATCTTTGAGATATTCACGATAAGCCCATGCATAGCCATCTTTAACTTGCTTATAGTTAACACTATTCACGATGTTTAAGTTAGGCACTTGGTTTGTACGCATCTGAAAAATGGTACCAAGAGTACGACCGTAGCGGTCCTTACTATTTTCTTGCACATACACAATCGTTTCATGCAAGAAACTGATGTTCTGACGCGATTTCTGACCAAAAGCTTGACTCTTTTCTGGTGCATCAATCTGGTTGAAGCGAACACGGATCTGCTCATTGTTGTTGTTTAAAACGGTGATAGTGTCGCCGTCAGAAATACGTACAACTTTGCCAACAAAATCGGCTTGAGCTGCAGTAGCAACAACAGACATGGATAAGGTTAAAGCTAAACTTTTTAAAGTTGTATTAAGGTTCATTTTGAATCCTTAGTGGGTAAAGAATAGGTAAATTATATCGCATTACATAACTGGAATTTTTTTCTTAAAAAATATATTTAGCTGATTAGTTAGGATTTATCCCCTTTCTCTCAAGCCAGTTTTTCCATTGAAGTGCATACGCAACTAAACCAGGTTGTTTCGCCGTGCCATTGCGATATATCGCATTAAAAGATGGCGTCCATGAATGGTAAGCAGCTGCTCTAACCCAAAAATCGGTTGACGGTTTTGTGGCTAATCGATTTCGCAAGATCTTGGCTGCAAGTCGCGCATTCAGACATCCATCAGTACGCACATAATGGCTGTTATAACTTTCAAACATACCGCCACGTTTAAAGTGTATGGTATTGATTTGGAATTGCCCCATATCCAATGAAAGGTTTTTGTTTTGCACTGTTTGTCCATTGGTACCACGCTCTTTGCTATGTATACCCAATAAAACATACAGCGGAACACCTTCTGACCGCGCAGCATGAATAACACAACTCAAAGTAGCGACTCTACCCGGTACGGTTTGATCGTAAGATGCACTCGCTTGATTGTATTGCGTAGTTGGATAGGTATAAGTAACAGGACGGATATTCTGGCGAACGGGTTGTTGTTGTGGTGCTGGTGCTTGCTGGCCACTAGGTTGTGGTCCATTTTGTGCAACTGCCGTGCGCTCAGTGCTAGTCGAAGTTTCTTCAGTTTTTTTCGGTGTGTACTTCACGCCCAAGTAACGACTCGTAAAGCCTCTTTGCTTTGCTGGCGCCGTTTCTTGCTGAGTGTTGGTCATGACCTGAAATGGTCGATATGGTGTACTTGATCCATTAGAATTGACATGGTTTGCATATGAACCTAGAGCCTCAGAACTTTGAGGCAATTGAGCATAAGCAACGCTTGATCCTAATAGAGTCGCAAATAGCGTTGGTTTTAACAGCATATTAATCAGCACCTTTATCGTTGTTGTTGAAATTGTCGATTAGGTGCTGTTTACGGTCAGCTAACTTATTCAGTGTTTCAACTGGCAATGGGTTTTTGCCGTCATACCACGATAAGCTATATTTTTTTGGCGCATAGCGGAACCATGCCAAGAATGGCGAATTCGGTAAGAATAAAAGACCAGTACGGACTTGCCATGCACGATAAGCTGAATTGATGCTAACCATGTATAGATAAAACACCAATAATACACCTGGTACAACAAGCATTGGATATAGCGCTTTAAAGAACATATAAACTACGTACAAGCCTGTAAACATAGATAATGCTAAATACAAATAAGAAGAAAACTGATGGTTTTTAATAAGCTTGTCTATTTCATCATTACTCATTGAAGCTAAACGTTCTTGCCCTCTTGGGTAGTGAGTATTAGCAATGAGTTTTTTCAGTTGTTTAAAATTGTTAGGTGCGACAATTTCATATTCACATAAAGGGTGTGCACATACCCAATTCACGTTGCCTTTATAAGAACGTGGAATCCTGTTGTCATGCATTAAAATCGATTTACCGCATTCGGGGCATGTTGGCGACAGCATTGATCTAATATTAGATAAATGCGGTAAAAACCCTTTTCTAGCTGAACTCCAGTGGCTTTTACGCCCGAAATCAAAAAAGACTCGCTTTAAAATACCTGATTTACGGGGTTGATTAGCTTCAATTGCCTGTTTAATGGCAGCTTCATCTAAAACCTCATTGGTAATATTTACCTTTTGTGTAGCACTATCAGAACTATTTTTATCTGAAGACATACTTTTACCTACGGACTTTTATTATGTAGAATACGTTATTATATTAAAGGATTTTCAACGTGTCTAAAACCCTTTTTAACTTCGCAACGGTTATTTTAATTTCCACCCTTTTAAGTGCCTGTAATAACTCTAATACTCCAAATGAACAAGATCCATTAAAAGGTCAAGAAAAGAAGTTTTTAGACGAATCCGCAACGAGTGAATCAAAAGAACTTGTGTTTTATGACTTGGTAGATCCTAAGAAAAAAGACCAACCTATAAAGGCTGAAGAAGCAAGTGCTTCCGAGCCTGAAGCCCAAGAACAACAACCTGAAAAGGCCTTATCTCCTGAGATTCTTGAAGCGATTCGTGAAAATACAGAACGACAAGAAAAAAAGGAAAATGCACTCAGAACAATAGCTGAAGCTAAGCGTATTGAAGAATTATTAGTAGGTAAAGATCGCAGTAGTGATGATGGTTATACCTATAACAGTGATGAATAATTGATATATCAATGGTTTTAACCAATACAAACTTATTATTTTAAGTTAAAATGATTTTAAATTTTTTGGTATATACGGTTATGTTTAACAGTGCTTTTAAGAAACATAAAATAAAAATATGTTTTGGCTTGCCAATCATAATTGTGGTTTCGATCTTAATATTCAAAATCTACTCCTACCCCTTTAAGCCAAGACTCTTAAGCCCCGATTGGATTGAAAGTCGCTACAATGGTTGGGAAGTTGAACATCATGACTTATGGATTGCTACAATTGTGGATGTTGTTGGTCCAAAAACAGTAAAAATTAGAAATCAAAATGGAGAAGAAAAAATTATGGATCTTCTCTATATAAATGCTTTGCAATCTTCGGAAAAAATGAAAAACCTCTATATCAATAGCTTGTCCGGTTATGTTGGCCAACAGCTATTTGTAAAAGGAGATCCAGACAAAGCGCGGTTTAATGGCGTCTTGATCGATGGTAACGGTGAAAATATCAATCTAAACCTAACTTATGTACCAGGTGCGGTATTGGATATGTCATCAACTGCATACATTCATGACCGAGAAAAGCAATTAGTTCCTTATTTCGCGAATATCAATTCAGAAAATAGAACGTTTTAAGTTATAAATTAAGGGATATTAGAAAGGCCAAGCTATGCCAGCACCATTATGTTTCCTCACACTGGAATTTACCGCCAAAGTCAAGAATCCAGTTGATGTGCCTGACATTATTAAGTCGTCTATTTTGACGCGTATTAAAAAGTGCCGCACATCATCAATAGAACAGGCTCAGTATCTTTATAATGCTGAAGAGAGCTACTGGAAGCCAAAAAAACAAGTCACTGAAGAAGCAACTCAATATCATGGCATCACCAATGAAGATTTATTAACGCAAGACTCAATCAATGGTCTAAAGATTAAAAACTATGTTGTGTATTGGGCAAACGTTTATACATTTAGAATTTTGCAAAAAAGCAAAGTGAAGTTTTTTAATCACCGCTTTATCTTTTTAAACAACTTAATCAACGTGATTGGTGAAGATGGTTCCCTACCCATGACAGAATGGGCACGTTTAGCCAGTGCAGCTTCGGGAAATAATGAATTTCCAGAAGAGATACTGACTAACACTAACAATAAGGTCATCTGTTTGACCGTTATATTTGATTATATTTCTGAAAAATTAACATCACTTTATGGTTTGGATCTAAATAAGCATTACGATCTGGTTGCTGCAGTACAATACAACAGTGCTATCAAAGCTAAGAGTCAAAAATCATTAAAGGTTCATAAGCTTATGCGTGATGATTTTAATGAGTTTAAATTGCTTTTAGACAAAGGCATGGAGATTAAGAGAATTAAAAAGGAATATTTTATAAATAATAACTACCTCCCTTAAACCTAAAAGCCACTTTCTTAAAAGTGGCTTTTTTACGTTAAACATAAAATAAACTATCACTAAAACCCTTTTTTAAAATATAATACTTTTAATTTCTATTTTAACTGGTGATACATTGTGAGTTTAATTAAGAAGCAAAAAGACATTCTATCTCACGACCCTCTTGTTTCAATTTTTAGTAACAATGACCTTTTAACAATCTCAGTTGATACGGATTCTGAAGATTTGAATCGTCAACCTAAAAATATAAAAATCCCGAATGCCGATCTTAAAGAGTTAACAATACAAATCAGTGGTTTTGATACTTTAGAAAACAATGATGTTGGTCGTTATTTCACTTGTTCTGGTACCGTAGAGCTCGTTAATACACTAGGTAATGGTGAAGAAAAACGTTTTGTATTAGCAGAGCCAAAAATCAAAGTAAACGTGGCTAAAAAAGGTCATTTACCGCAAACAGAACAAATTAAACAATTGGTTCGTAATGCGTGGATGGATGCATTTAGCTATGGTTGCCAAAACATTAACCAACCTTACCACTATGAAGATGAAACTTGGTTTGAACGCTTCAAAGGTAGCATTATTGGTAAATTTGTACTGATCGTACTTGCCACTTTCTTTGCTGCTTTCATTGGTTTGGCTATTTTTGGTTATGCTGCTGGTAAAAAACAACAGGACCCAACATTAGAAATTGCGAATCAAATTGCTCAAGATCCTGAAGCATTAAAGCAATTGCTGAATCAATATGATCAACAAAATAACCAATCTGGTGCACCTACTCCACAAGCATCACCAGAACAAGCAGCTGAGCAAGAAAGACAGCAAGAAATTAGCTCATTCGGTTTAGATGCTGGATCTAGCGAATAACGCTGATTAAGCAATAAAAAAGCACCTTAGTCATAAATACTTTGGTGCTTTTTTTATGCCTAAATTTATTATGCAAATTTAAAAAGAATCCAAATGATGACGAGATGTACTGGATAGAACCAGTACGCCCACTTCCCCACTGGCGGTAATTCAAAAGGTATATTCATGTGCTGTCCTTTCAGTAGGAATTGTGCACCAATACACGTTGCAATGGCGCTACTGACAGCAAATGAGAATGCCAAAGAATATGTAGTCATATCCGTATAGTAGCCACCAATCAACCAGTTGAAAATGTTGGCCAATGAAGTGAGCAAGACGCTGATCATTAAAAAGTATTTCTTAGAATGAACGTTGGTTGTTTTAAAGAATAAATACAGGAATACAATTAATAAAACGCCCCACACGCTATACATAATAAAATTAGATAGCAATGTGATCACGACTAACAGAGAGACAAACTGCAGCGTTGCATATTTATGTTTAGATTCCCCTAATACAACAAGCAAAAATCCTAAAAGCAACGTAGGCATGACGTTCAGAGTTGTAAATGGCTCTTGGTTGAATAGTTGATACGGTACTTCTGATAGCACACAAAACAACGCCAAATTTTTAAAATAGTTTTTTAATGTATGGGTTTTCTTTTTAGAAATAGCTTGGTTCAAATTGAATGCAAGCATGATACAAAAAATAGGAAAAGCCCAACGGCCAATCGTCCTCAACAACAGATTATATTGAGGAAATAATATTGATGCGTGGTCAATAACCATGGTCACAATCGCAATCCACTTCAATAGATCCAAGGCTCTATTGCGATCTCGCACGGCGCTTTGGCTAATTACAGCTTCTTGTAGATGAACCATGTGTTATTTTTCGCTAAAGGGTTTGTATAAGCATCACTACGCTGTTTTCGGGTGTTGTTACGATTATCTAAGATCTCAATGCTATTCCAACCTTCGGGATAACCGAGCACCAGGCCAGAGTTATAAAATCTCGTGCGATGACGCTCTTCATCGCCGGCATAAAACAAGTACGCACGAATATCGTTATACGGTCGATGCCCGACCAATACGTTATCTTCATCACGATCAAAGTACTCATAAATTAAATCCGTATATTCACGATTGAAGTATCCGCACTTCTCAAACAGATCTGCACTTGAACGAAAAGTAATAGATTCCTTGGCCAGTGTTTTATTTAAAATCATGCGAGTGACATTACGAGCAAACACGGGCAAATTAAAATGCACAGGCAAATGAATTTCATTTATTTCGGACAAATCAATAGGATCACCAAAAGGATTAGAAAGTTCTAATGCTTTTTGATAAAAGTCCATCCATTGTGCAAGATATTCATCAACAAACTTTTTCTCACCATAATAAATTGGTAATCCATCAACCGTTAAAAGGTTTTGTGGAGGAAAAATATTGTTTCTTAAATCTAAGATGCTTTGTTTTAATTTTGCGATTTCGATTGGATCACTAATCATAACAACTCACTCGAATTAGAGTATTAAAATAATTATATAGGGTTTTAATTAATTGGATATAAGTTTTTAGCTCAGTAAATAAGCATTTTTGTTGTGTGGCGAATTAGAATTGATAAAAAATTTAAAAGAATATTTATTCTAGGAATTATTGATACAATGTATCTAATTTCTTACGAATTAGTATATACAATTGGGATTACTATGCTTACCCCTGATCGAATAGACAAACAAGTTAATTTGGCTGGAATTGACCAGTCGTGGACCAATTTATTAAATCACTTGGACATTGATAGTCATCCTGAATACAACATCGATAAAACTCAGCCATGGTACTTGGCTAATTTTGTAGATTACCTACGCCTACTCAACTTTAAGTTTGATGAATTAAATCTAAGAGAGATTCGTGCAGTAGATTATGACTTGGTAGATTGGTCATTTCTTAAATCTAATCGCCTAAATGGTGCTGAGGTGTTTAAGGACCTAACCATTTATCTGCAGAAACCCAATTTTGTTACGCAATATCCTAAATGTGTACCCATCAATGCTGATGTTCGCGATCGTAAGCTTGCAGAGGTCATTTATGATTACTACAGACGCTTCTTACCGTTTTTCTATTCATTCATTAAATTAATCAGATCAACGCAGCGCTTATCTCTAGAACGTAAATTACCCGTGATTGATAACTTTATGTCTAATTTTGGAGATCTTAGTACTGGTGAGTTTTATTCAAATATTCCATTTGATGATGCAGAGCTCAAAAGGATTTTGAAAAATGGCTTTGAAAAATATAGAGAGCATAAATCAGAACAGCGGTATAGCCGTGCCATCGCAGAGCTAACACCGATGTTTAAAGCTTTGTCTGAATACTTAAAGATTGTGTCTACGGTTAACTACGTGGATCTAGACCTTATTCACTTCTTACACAATGCATTTTTGGGTAAAAACTTTAATGTTTATTCAGATCTATTCGCTTTGGATAAAGAACCTAATTTGTTGGTCAATTTAAGTTGGACATACACAAAAGCATTTCAATATTCATAAATAGCACCATGGTAGTTTATGTGCATCGGCTATATCAAAAGGAAGAAGAATATAGCGATCTTTTAACGAAAGGGCCTGGTCATACCGAAGTTTTGTAGCAGAATCTCTAAAACAAGCTAGGTAAAGTTCAGTCATAAAGTTTCTCTTAAGCTACCTTCTTATTCAGTATGTGTTCGGCTAAGCGCTTGATACCGCCACCGTCCGTAATTAAATGTTCAAATAATTCGCCATTCGGGTTTTTAACTCCTTCCAACTGGCCTTTTTTGATGCCTAAGACATCAGAAATAATTGGATCTGAACCCGAATCAGCCAACAAGTAATATGCCGAGATCTGTTTGATTTGACCGTCACGGTCTAAGCGACCAATACATTGATCATGAACACCAGGCGACCAATCCAACTCACCAAACACAAATGTTTTGCATTTTGAGTGGTACTGCAAGCCATCAAGCCCGGCAGATGAACGTAATGAACTAATGAAGACTTTACTTTCATCATTCAAGAATGCTTGTTTAGATCGTTCCTTAGCTGCAGGTCCTTCCGTACCTGTATACATAACAGGATTGAATTCAGCCAAGCGTTCTAGCCAAATGTTGTACACATCTCGATGCCAACCATAAAGCATGACTGATTCACCAGACTCAACAAGCATACGCACGAACTCAGCGACATACGGCGCTTTGGCGATACCTGTTGCTTGGCGCATCATAATATTGAATTCTTCTGTCGCACGAAGCTTTTGCCCTTGGAATTCTTGAGTAGAGCTTAAAATTACTTTTGCCAGTTCCATTGCCTTGCCCTTAATTTGATCCAGTACTTTAGGATCGCTTTCGACATATTGAGGGATGATTTGTACTGGCGGTAACTCTCGATTTACATCTGCTCGAGTACGGCGCAACATTAGACCTTCATCACGTAAAAACATCCCGAACGCTTTAGGATCATTAATACGTTTTTCGTGTGAACACCACTCACGAGCGAATTCGGTAGCGGTACCTAAGCTATCTGGACGCAATATTTCAATGATGTTGTAGAATTCATCACCGTAGTTATAAATCGGTGTAGCTGATAGACCGAGGCGTAATTCAGCTTGGTCACTAATGAGTTTAGCAGCGGAATACTTTTGCGATGTATAGCCAGTCCGTAACTCTTGGATCTCGTCAAACACTACGTACTTAATCTTTCCGGCAAGATATTCAGCCCAACCGTTCAACTTTGAATAACTGGTGATAATGACATCGGGTGCTGCTTCACCCTCTTTGTGCAATGGATAAGGCGATGCTTTCTTTAGGATGTGACATTTTAGGTGCGGAGCAAAGCGTTCAATTTCATTCTTAATTTGCATTGGAAGATGTGTCATTGTCACAAAAAGCGCCGGGAGCGATTCAGGTAGAATCATCGGACATATTCCACTCGCTGTTTTGCCAAGGCCCAAATCATCCCCCAAGAGCAAACCTTTAACATTAAGTAGTAGATCTGCAGCTGCTCTTTGATACTCATATGGAGGCACGGCAAGATCAAATGTTTTGATCGGACGTTTATAGTCCATCACATCCAAAATATCTTCTTTTAGCGACACATAAGCCTTAGATTGCGCTTTCATGTATTTAAGATCATCAACATGCATTGGATAACGTTCAATAAACCAAAGTAGGTCGTGACAATTAGACGGCGTATCGCTTAACTCAATAAATTTTGATGCATGTTGGCTGACTTGTGGGAATACACGCTTAAGTCGTGTTTTAACATGTGGTTCACATTCAATGTGCCAGTTTTTTTCTTGACGAGAAATGGTGCCGTAAGATTTAGACATTAGAAGACCCCCACTAAAATACGATGGCGGTAAATAAATTTATTGTTCAGTTGGATTGGAATGTTATTCACCCAATACGGTGTACCAACCACATAGAGCGCTTTTATGCTGTCATGGCTTAAATAGCGATTGATCTGACGCAATAATGCGTTACGTGCACCATCTATTTTTAATTCAACACCCACCTTGCCGACATCAAGCTCAACAGTAAAATCAATGATGTCTTTATTTGATAGACGAACCTCACGTTCATACGGAATCTCATTGGCAATAAACATTTGCTCAATCGCGAGTTGTAAGTCTTTTTCGTTATAAAAACGGTATTTGTGTGAAGAAAACAGAATTCCAAGCTCTTCAATCGTTTTCATTCTGCATCCCCTTGGTCAGCTTTAGCAGCCTTTTTGTTTTTCTTCACCTGGCTTTTATCAATGGATTTTGATGGTACCAGTTCAACTTCACATTCAGTACACGATAATCTAAAAGTAGGACTACACGTTGCACCACGGCCACACTCAGGACACGCAAAAGATGCCCTAGTCTGTTTCTTAGGCTCAGGCTCAGGCTCTTCAAAATTGGCTAAACCAAGCTCTTGATAGAGTGTTCCACCGATCATAGTTTCTTTGAGTACAATAAGCTCGTTATCATCGCCGTTTGGTTGTTCACCCTTATAAAGTTTAACAACCTTAGGTTCTGGTATTGGTTTGTCGTCATCATCTAACGGATCTTCATCAAAAGCCGTTGGATAATAACCGCCAAGGTTTGCACCGGTATTTGATATGTCGATTAGTCCGATCGCTACATCAAAGGGATTCATTGTAGTGGGAGTCGGTTCCTCTTCTTCATCACTTGTTGGGATGGCATATCCAGTGAGGGAATCTGGTGCTTTTGCCGGTTCGGCAACTGGCTTCTCTTTTTTAGGTGATTTCAAAGCTGAATTGATTTCATTGCCAAGTAAGGCAATATGAAATAGCTTTGGAGAAGCAGTCGGAATGGACTCCAACAACTGCACTTGCTCTTGAATCATTTCAAGACTTGAAATCGTTTTGGGTGCGTACTTGTCATACCATTTGATGATACGCCCTTCATCGACAAGCTCATTGCACACTTGAATAAACAAGCCATCAGGTGCAACGATTTCGGTCATCTTCTCGCCTGTCGTGCGACCTTCTTTTGTGCCGTCATCAGTCATAATCAAACCGATCTCAAGCATAAATGCCGCAAACTCAGCATTGTGATATGAGCGTTTAGATGGCTCACCAAAAATGCTTTGTTTCATATGACACATCTCATGTGCATAGCATTTAAAAATGTTAAGCAATGGTTGGGTGCCAAAGTAATCAGGGTTAAGGGCCAGTTCGTGCGTATACGCCGTATCATCTTCTGTCGAAGCAAATCTATTCTCAGACCAATAACCGGTATTTTTGTTGATACGTTGAAGCGTAATCAAACAATCTGGTAATTCATTTTTGAATAGCCTTTCATTGAAACGGTCATACACCAACTGCAGTTCTTCATAAAACTGCAACGTAGTTCTATTCTTTATGTTCATTTTTCAGTCGTCCAAACAGGATCAAACTAGGTGTGGATTGTACAAAACAACGTTTAAAGTTTACGCACAGCTTAAAATACAGTCAATAGTTTAAAATAATCAGCAAAGCATATATTTTTTTAAAAAAAAATTACAACACAAAAAATAAGTATCATTAAAGTGTAGGTTTAATAAATTGTGGTTGGTTTTCATAATATGAGTGTTACGCTTTACTTCCACACAAAACTGGTGTTCCTATATCAATTTTGAGGGTTTTAAGTATATTATAAGCCACTTTTGTTAAATGCACATAGAAGTTACTTTTAGCGTTTATAAATGCTGAATAATACCCTTATTGTCAATAAGGCGCTATTTAAAGGCAATGGTTCTTAATAATGCTGTTTATAGAAAACTGGATATCGAAATGAGTCTGAATAACATAAAACTAACAGCCAATTGTTTTGCCCTTACACATCCTGAAAATGAAAAGAACTTGTTCAAGTACATTTTTAGAGAAATGTTTAAACGAAATAAGGTCGAGACATTCTGTTCCGCAAAAGTCATATTTTTTACAGATGGCAAGCACATCTATTTAAGAACGTGCGTATCGGACGTCAAAATCCCAATGGCCAAAGAATACATTGAAATTTCGCACGGTCAGCAAATCACTGGAAAAATCATGGTTCCTCTTAACCGTGAATGTAGCTTTAACCGCCAAGAAATTGAAGAATACATTTCGGTCCACGGCGAAAAACCCAAAGGCAATTCAGGTAAGAAGCGTAAAAATCTAACTGGAGATGAAGCAGCCGAATTCACCAAAAACGCTCTTAGTAGCAAAGGTCTATTGGATGTCACTATAATTGAGCAACAATGTGGACCACAGCTCAGCATTTTGAATATTCCAGTCCAGACCATAGATATTTCATTTAGTGCGACTGTTGGTGATTTAGAGCTATTTAAAACAGCATGGCTCAATGGTATTGGTCGTGATAAAACCTACGGCTTTGGAATGATCCGCTTAGATGGTACTTTGTTTACACCGCCTTGTAATAATAGTGCTCACGCCTAATCGAAAGGACTTTTAAAGTCCTTTTTTAAACGAAATTTTTTCAGATATTGATCTGATATAGATCCTGGTTGCTCAACATGAGAAATAAAGATTTAGATCCAAAGATAGGAATACCACTTAAAGTCATCACAGCGCGATTAGAACATGTGAAGTTTAACCTCAATGGCTTAATGAAATGTGTAGAAGCTTATGCGATCGCACGACAAAACAGTAAAGATCCGCACGAATGCCTAATCAGTGGTGATGAATGGACATATGCTGCACTAGATTGTCGAGATCCTATCTGGCGTGAACGAATGAAACGCACCAGTACCATTATGGGTGTTCAAGCCACTGGCCAAGAAATTCCACTCTCATTTATCAATCAGCTACCTTGCAACATTGGTGAAATCATTACTCTTGGCTCATGGAGCCTAACCAAAAATATTTATCGGTTTGAAGATCAAGTCATTCAAATGCTTGTAAAGACCGAGTACAACCGCAGTATCCCCGGTTTCCTATTAAACCTACCTGATATTGCGATCTACGTTCAAACCGACAATGCCAATCTCTACGTGCAAAATGAACAAGTGGTCGGTGTTATTTTTGCGAAAAACACGTTGAACGATCGCAAGGTGCTATTTACCACGGTATATACCGATACTGGCTTAGCAAAAACCATTACCATGCACTTCCCTGATGATGATGATTTTGAATCAACTGTTGAGGACTGCATGACCGATTTCATTGATACGTTTTTTGATGAAAAGAACTTGCCAGATGAACAAGAAATTAACACGTTCATGGAACTGCAGAAGAAGCTAATCAATTTGATTCTATGGTTCAGCCAAAAAGAACCAGATCTCAGACCATTAACACCAGAAACAACACAAGCCAGGCCTAAATTAGAGCTGATTAAGCGTGAATTGCGTTTATTTGAGGCCAATAAGTACAAGCCGACTATTGTTGGTACCGAAACAAATAAAAAGATCAATGAAGCGATCCTAAAGCGCGATGAAGATCTAAAGTCTGGCAACTACAAAGGTACCAAAAAACCACATCCACGGGTTCCTCACTGGAACTTTTACTGGTTGGGCAAACGTGGTACCAAAGAAAAATGGGTTAACCATTGGATACCATTTCAGATTGTTGGCGGTGTGCCTAAAGAAAAAGGGCTCTAAGGAATAAGTTATTAATTACGCAATGGTTGGGTAGTCTAAAAAATATTGGATTCCAACACTGATTCCGTAAAGCCAGTAAAAGCCCCATGAAATAAGAAAGAGCCCTATGTTGGCTCTTATTTTGTTTTTGTAAATCTCAATTTTAACGCAGCGTGATTTTCACTTTACCAACACACTTTTTGTTTAGTGGGCGATTATTACTATCTACCCGTCTCAAATAGCCACATTGACTACAAGCAAAAGTATCATTACCTGAATCATTCGTAAATTTAAGCCAAATGTGACCATTGCCATCGTCTATATCTGTTTTAACGTATTTATCTAGATTCATGCTTAAACCTCTTAATAAGCTCACTCGATAATAACAATAGTTTTGCTTAGATAGTATTTTTCCAAAAGGAATTATTAGCAGATTTTATATGTTTTTTAAGAAAAGTTTTTGAGCGCTTTTATTTATTAAAATTGAATTATTAAGCAAGGAGTTATAAAGCATGGCTAAATCAATAGACCAGTTATGGAGTGAATTACAGCAGATTCAATTTGATGAATCTAATTCCTTACCATGCGAATTCCATATCTGGAATAAAGGTACATATCGCTATCAGATCCTAGATTGGTTTGAAGCAAATTCTGAAAATGGCGTATTAAGCTTGCAAGGCAAAACCCATAAAACATTATGGGAAGAGTTTGGCAACACCCCGATAAACAATGATGATGAAATCGAAGAAGACTTTCATCTATGGGGCAAAGGTACAGACCGCTTCATTATCTGGCACTGGTTTGATGATCAATTAGAACACGGTGTAATTAGCTTAATTGAGAAAGGAGTTGCGTAATGGGATTATTTACTTGCCCTCACTGTAATAGTGATATTGATACTAACGATAAAAAGTCTGGCCATCAGGTGAATGATGTAATTCAAGAAACCTTTTGTTCTGTTGACTGCAGTATTGAATATCTGGTGCATAACTCACAAATGATTGCAGTAGATCAATACGGAAGTTTGCCATTAAGCAATGAAAACCTGAATGAATTCATTGAAGCATTTTCTAATGAGGGTGTTGAAGATGATGTGTTAGAACACATCAAAGCTGAACTTTGTTAAGTAATCGCGCACCTGCTCTAAACAACACTGACAATGGCATTTAAAAAAAGGGCTTAAATCATTTAAGCCCTTTTAATATTTATACGATAAGAAAACTTTCTAATGTTTTACCAGATTCAATCTCACGATTTAACCAGGATGGACGTTTACCACGACCGGCCCACACTTCTTTGTGGTTATTCGGGTTGCGATATTTAGGATCTGCTTTAACCACTGGCTTTTTATTTAATTTACGATTTTCGCCGTGCTCATTTAATTCAAGAATAGTTAAGCCTAATTCTTTTGCGATCTCAAACATTTTGAGATAACCGTCATCAAGTTTCTTATTCTCTACTACAACAATTTGGTTTTGTGCCTTTTTAATTAGGTCTTCTAACTGGTCTTTACTTAGGTTTTCAACTTCCATAACTAATCTCGAAAATTTGGATATATCAAATATACACCAGTGCGTTTTGTTTACAACCGCATACGGTACTTTTAATTGATTAAAATATTCGACTTATTCCATGGCTATTCTAATTTTTAAGCATAAGTTATTCCCACTTTAAATCCATTAATCTAAAAATACATTCAACCTGTTAGGTAAATTAATATGCACAAGTATCTCATGATGAATCTTGCGATTAACGAAACATCAGCACTACCAATTGGTATCCGTATTTGTGATTTTAATATCGGCTTATATGCCTCTAAGAAAATTTCAGAAGTGCCAGCTTTAATGGCATTGGTTAATTACACCCTGTTTAAGTATTCAAGCTATGAGAGTGAAGAACTTGAAGACATTGAAACCTTATTAGAAGAACATGATTTTAAAACTCGCTATGACTCTTGGGAAATCAGCGGTGATTCTTTTTACGTTTTAGGTTTTAAAGAAATTACAAAAGACGAGTTTGAATTATTGCAAAAACTTGACCTGTTGACTGTGGTAGACGAATACAACTACCACCATAAACTTTTGTCGAATCATGGTGAGCATAAGTTTGACGAATATTTCAAAAACTTTAACGAGTCTAAAGAGCAAGAAATCTTGAAGCAGTTTAAAGACATTGCATTCAACCTAAAAAGTGATGCCCCTTTAAACTCGACATTTGCTCAAGACGTTATAGAGTTGCTGACTACCTACAAGTTTGGTACAGCTTTAGAACCTATCGACAGCACTCACAGCGATACAAGAAACCGTTTCTACTTTAGCCATACGCTTGAGGGTGACTTCGCATCTGGAGCTATTCAGGTCATTATTTCAAATTACAAAGAAACTGGCGTCAAAAACCCTTATTCAGTGATTGAGCCTTTAAATCTTGAAATTATGCTTGAAGATGAACAATGTTTTGATGATGAATATGCAAATCTCGTTGTTGAATGCGAGTATGTGTTTAATCTTATTAAGACCGACTTATACACCAACACTTTTGAATAAACCAAGCCTTTAAGAGAGAAATCTCTTAAAGTTGCGCTTAAAAACGTAAACGATGTTTTTTTAATTGATTAAAAAAGGTTTTGAATTTTTAGCGCTGCAATGGCGCTCGTCATTATTAATTCTTTCTGGATGCTTAAATAAGTATTTTTTAAAAAAACTTTATCCGTTCATATTCTTAATATAATGAAACCAAATCAAGCAAATAGCTTAAAACTTGGAGAAAGCTCATGAATTTAAACCCTAATTTTTGCCCGATCGATTTTAACGAAGTTTACGGCAGTACTGACAATTTACCTTTGTTCTTGGTTAAAGCGTCACGCCAGGATTCTAACGATGACGAGCATAGTGAGTATTTCTTCATTCGAGCACCTCATGAGCACCGTTTAGCTTTCTTCCTTGCTCACATGTTCAAATCACATGTAGATAATGCCCTTTTGACCTTGGAAAACTTGGCTGAAGAAAATTATCAAAATATCCCTGAATTGGAAGAGTTGATGTCTTCATATGGTGTGATTGATGGCGTTGGCGTGGATACACTTTTTGATTTCCGCGCTAAGGAACTCACACTTGATAAAGCGCTGGAGCTAGTCGAATTCATTGAAATTAACCCACTCAATACTGATATTGTGGGCTCACTATTCTTGGAGGCACTTTAATGAATAGTAGCTTTATCTTAATTAATGAAGCTATGGCGCCTATTCGTAAGAATACGGCGCTTTTGGAAACCCTGTTATCTATGATCAGTACTGCAGATCAAGACCACGGCGACCAAAGCCCAAGCTTTCACATTAATATCCATGCTGGCATTGAATTGCCTAATCATGAAATTGCATATACCACTTTAAAAGGTTTTGCAGAGCTGACCGAAGATCATAATCTTTGTATCTATATGAATCCTGAGCTGTCAGAAAATGGCTTTATGTTGCTATCCACTCAAAACGTGGTACCTGATTGCTATGACAATTCTATCTTTGTAGATCTGTCGAATCAGTTATGCAGTTTCTTCAATCAAGAAGTACAGCAGTTAAACGATCAAGCGCAAAAGGCGTTAAAGCTGTTGTTACAGCATAAAATCAATGGAACAGCGATTCGCACGTTCAACCCTGAACAATTGCAGATCTTACAGAAAATCGCTGCATTAGATAGCTTCATGCTCGATGACCAGCGCGATTGGTTTTACTTTTCCGAAGTGGCCATTGATAACGCCTATAAAGACATGAAAAAAGGTTTAGAACTGTTGGTTCTCAACGAAGATATTAAGGATGCACTTAAACAGCTACTTGATGCAAACAACATGGAGTTTTGTGATTTACCAATACTCGTGGTTTTGTATCCCCTACTGGTTAAGTCTGAAGAAAATAACGAACTGGTACAGGCTTGCTTAAGTCATCTCATTGGCAACAACTTAATCAATGAGCCGTTTATTGCTGGTGTACAACTTGAAGCTGGTGCATTTAATAGCGAAATAAACACCTATACTTTATTGCCACACATGAAAGCAGTAAAAGAATTGCTGATAGATATTGAAGCAGATCTCACAAAAGTTTAACCGTTTTACCTGAGCTAATTGCTCAAAACCTTGGAGTTGTTATGGATACTATTGTTCGCGTTAAATCAGTTGGTGTTTTAGGTCTATCATCTAAAATCACGACATTTGTAATCGACATCGAGCTTGATGGCGGTAAATTAAAAATTGAAGATCAATTGCTTCATTTTAAGAATACTTTACGTACAAGCTATCGAGAATATGATGAAAGTTTAGCGATCGTAAACAATAAGGCTATACTTTCCAATTTAGATAATGCAGTAAAACCAAACGAATTGCATGCTTTAGTTGATGATTATATCGACTCAGTTTGGGTAACAGATGCCAATAAAAACACCACTAAACAGCGCCGTGCGTCACTTGGTTTGCACAATCCAACGATAAAAGACAAAGGTGTTTTGAAAGAAGCCCTTTTAAGTGAAGTGAAATTAGCCTACAAAAACTATATCAATCAGAACGTAGAAGCCTGATCAGATCGGAAGTATGTTGCGACCAGCATACTTCTTTTTTTTTGAACCTTAGCCTAGAATCATCCAATATCATCGCTTCATACCAAGAGAATCATGCCATATCTCATATATTTAATGTTCCTTGCGTTTGCAAGCGCCGTAATTTTAGTGGAAGAGGCTTATGGTCTTAACATCCAATTATTTGCAATGGGGATTGTCGTCATCATTGGACAATTGGCAATTTTTTGTTTTATCAACGCAGCGATTAACATCAACAATGAAAAACAACATCGCAATGCCGTCAAAACCTTGCACTATGGCGCTTCATTTTCATTAATTGTGGTCACTACACTGGTCTATTTATATAAGTATGTGTTGCACAAACAGGAATATTTGACCATGGCGATTTACTTTTTAGGAACGTGGTTTGCCATCACCCTTTTTGACTCAGTGTTTAAGTTAGTCAAAGTTGGTATTTTTAATAGCAAGAAAGATAGTGCTGAAGTTGTGAACTCAACGCGTAAAGTGACGGTAGTTACTTTAGCGATCTGTATGATTGGGTATTACTTATTTAGCAAATATGCATTAAATATTAACGTACTAGACTAGGCATCTTGTAAACAAAACCGCACCTAATACACAAGCGCAATAACCAGCAAAAAAGAACATCCTTTTAATTATTGCGCTAATCTTTTCCGTCACAGTACCGTTATGAACAATAAAAACTATCATAAACATTAAAGCGATCGTGCAGAGGAATAAGGCAAAAACAATTAAATAAGTAAAAGCAAAGTCAAAGTTTAATACCACTGGAAAACCAATAGATACCGCCATTAAAGCTATTGTACTTGATGCATTCATATCTTAAAGCCCATCTAGCAACTAGCTTAATCGTAGCGATAAATAAGCTTTAAAACTGAAACTTTATTATTGAGATTGGTCAATGCACATTAAAAAAATGTGCTTGGTATATACCAGAAAGCAAAGAACCAGACGCAAAACGCCTGGCTCTTTAAAATTGAAAGGTGAATAAAAAAACACAAATCACTTGAACGCATTTCTTATTCAAGGTCAGTTTAATTAGATTTCTTGCCATTGTCTATGTAATGTAAACGTGGACAGCATTAAAACAATCTATATTTTTTGAAAAAAGTTTTGAAAAGGTACAGTGAAATATAATGAATGTATGGGCTCAATGCTCACCATTTGGAGAAATTATATGAACTTTAAAATCTTATCTAAAACAAAAGTTGTTGGTCTACAAGAAGATTCTCTCACCTCTTTTCAAAATTTTATGTTTGAAAATATTGCATGGGATAGCCAAGTCCGTGCTGATTATTACCAGTCAAATAAGAATACTGTACTGCTGGAGCTACCAGTACGTTTACGCCGTGACATTCAAATCGAAAATATCAACGGCGCTTTAGATGCACTAGTTGATTTTGAGCTGATCTACAAGCAAGACCAAGGCAAGTTGGTATCTTCATTGGTCGTTGATACGCAGTACTTGTTATGTATAAATGATCAGGATATTGATCTTTGGTCAATCGACAGCGAACTCAGTTTCTTACAAGAAGCTGACCGCAATCACCTTAAGAAGCTTATGCGTCATTGCGATGATCGTTTCCATGCGTGGATGCGCGAGATTAAGTCTTACTTCAATCGTTTGACAGTACAGCCGTTGCATCTTGATATGCAGATCAAAATACGCAAGATCGTAGGCTATACAGCGGTGCTACCTAAGACCTTTCCATAAGGTTTTAGGTGTCAGTATAAAAACAAATAGACCGCAATTAAGCGGTCTATTTGTTTTTGCCTAAAACGGCGTTAACAGATCTATGTAATATTTAGCCCTTAAAACTATTGGCAAGTATCTGAATAACGCTCAGCACTTCCAAAGAATGATTTACCCTGATTGTCCACGATGTCTACATACAGATCTGGTTTAACTGGAGCATTGGCGAATACAGAGCAATAAAACGGATGAATCTTTTCATTCACAAAGCGGTTTAAAGAGTCAGTTTCATCAGAAGAGTATTTATCTGCAGTTTTGCTAGACATCTGAACGTTCATATTAAAGTGTTTTGAATACTTCACTTTTTTAAGTACCGCACCAGTTTCAATCTGGTACGGTGTTTTAGTGTTAAGTAAACGCTCAACTTTACGTTTGTTTTCAGCAGTAGGAGAAAGCGCAACAGCAGATTTTAAGCTGTTTGTATTCAGGTTATTTAAAGAACTATTAGCTAAAACAGCGCACGACATAGACACTGAGATTATTGCAACTGCAAATAGTTTTAGTGTTTTGAATACGTTCATGTTTAACGACTTTCCTGTATATACTTAAATTATATACTTAATATACGATATTTGATTTTTTTGGAATTTTAATCTTATTTGATTTTGTTAATCGGTATATACCAATAAGATTGTTTATACGCAATTTAGCAAGAATCGCCCCCTTGTTTGGGGTTACAATTATTGTAATTTACAGATTGTTGATACAGGAAACCGATATGTCTGAAGAAGTAAAATACGAAGACCGTGTACGTGCTGCATACCGTTCTGCTCAAGGCAATGTAGCTCAAGAGTTCTCCCCTCACATTGTTAAAGCATGTGAAGCATCATCAAACGCACGTATGGAGCGCTTAGCAACTGGTCAAACAACATTTGACGAGGAAGAAGCTGCATTGATGAAGAAATGGAATGCACTTAAAAACAAAGCCTAATGATCGCGAATACAACCTAATCTAGCTTACAGCGGATTACCAAACCCAATCACTCATAAGTAGAACAATATGGACGATAAACTTGAGTTTTATTTAGATGCGAAAGACATCTTATCTCAACCTACCAGTTGCCAAGCGCAAGGCGACTATAAAAAGGCACTGGAAAAAGAAATCACGGAACATCGAATAGCGAAAATGGAAATTTCGCCGTTACGTGGCAATTACGATCTCGACCACCTCTCTAAAATCCATGAAAAAATCTTTGAGCATATTTACGATTGGGCTGGAGAAGTGCGTCTGGACGACATTTCTAAACGTGCGATCGACCCGAACGGTAATTATGAAATCGGTCATTTCCTAGATAAAAACCTGATCCCTGATGAACTGAATAAGTTCTCACAGGCGGTTAAAGAAAAAGACCACCTGAAAGGTTTGGACAAAGACCAGTTTGTGCAAGAGTTCACTCAGCTTTATGCCAAGTTAAATGAAGCTCACCCTTTTGAAGAGGGTAACGGTCGCGCTGCTAAACTGATGATGAACCAGCTGGCGAATGATGCTGGTTACACCATGGTATATAGCAAGGTCGCCGTATCAGATTGGAACTATGCGTTTAAACGTTCACTGACAGATCAAGAGCTTTATGTCGGTGAAAACTATGAAAACCTAGAACCGATGGAACAAGACCTCTCTTACCTTTTAAAAGTCATGGACAATATCATTGAACCATACGATCTAGTCCTGAAGCTTGAAAATACTGAAGAACAAGAGCAAGAACAGGAAAATGACCAGGATAAATCAAATGATGATGATTCACCGAGTTACGGATAATTAGATTAATCTGTATACGATAGCTTTTAATTGATTAAAAGATTCTTGAAAAAAGAATCTTTTTTTTGAGAAAAATTTATAATGAAGTGACTCAGATTAAAATAAAACCTTAGGAAAATATTGTCCGAAACTTGGAGATGAATAATGAATAACGCAGCACATCAATTTGCAAATAAAGTGGTCGCTCAATACCAATTTACAAACGGAAGTGATTCAAGTCTGAATCATTTAATTATCGGCAACAGCACCGCAGAAATTATCGACACCTTAATTTATATGCTTTTCTCAAGCCATGCTGAAACCTATGACGATGGCGTTGTTTGGTTTAAATCAGTGGACGCAATTAATGTTGAGAAGTCTTACATTACTTACAACAGTCGAGAAAGCTGCATTTTTGCTTATTTTGTGTTTGATAAAAATCCATTAATGCTGAAAACAACCGCATTGCATATTGATAATGTTTGTTACTTTGGATGTGAAAGTGACACCACCAATAAAACCATCGAATTTTTAGAAAAATTCAAAGTTCGTGTATCCCTTGCTAAAGAGTGCCACAAGTTCAAATTCAATACTGAGCATCATGAAACCTTGATGCATGAAACCATCAAAACCTTAAAAACTATCTATGAAGAACATAACGACATGGATGCCGAAAAGTTATCTCAACACCATGACACAACTCATTTAGTTAACACATTTCTTGCTTAAACGTACACCATACAATAAACAAAACCCGAAAAAGGATATAACAATGCTATTAGGCGCTTTAAAACAATCTCTAAGCTCAGTCATCGACATGAACCGCTACACCGCCCTTTGCTCACATGTGGAGGGTGAAAACTTGCCGTTATGCGCTCAATTTCGTGTACTTAAATATATCTTTGGTGTGCATGGTCTAAGCGCACTTAAAAATTACAAAGAAGTTGAACACATTGACGAAGCCTTTTTGAAAAAACACTTCCTACGCATGATGAACTATGACTTTGAAGCAGTCATATACCTTGCTATGGTCGGCATGCGCGAACTTATCTTAGAAGCTGATGCTTTTGACCATGACGGCGAACAAAACACCCAAAATGAGCTTAAACAAGCATTCCAATACGTTTCAGAAAATGACGTTCGTAATTTTGCTTATGTCACTCACATGGGCTATTCAGAAAAGTATTTCAACTGGAATATCATTCGCCACCAGTCTAAAGATGAAGCGGATAATCCCCTCACCTTTTGGTTATTTAAGAATGCAATGTATTCACTATTTTTCAACTTAGCCAATCGGGAATAATGCCCCAACTCATTAAGAGTATTTAAGTCCGAACTTAAGTACTCTTTTTTTTGCATTAGAAAAATAGACCGGTATATACGCTGTCTAAGCATGGCTTAAAACGTATACGATGATTTTAATTGATTAAAATATTTTAAATATCCTTTACGTGTTTTAGGTCGGTTAATTAATTCCAATAAAGTTATTCATTAGTATTTTTTAAATAAAATGACTCTATCGAAAGCAATTGCTTAAAACTTGGAGTCCTCTAATGCATCAACTAGATAAGCTAAATCATTTAAAAAATATCATCAAGCAAGTACCACATGAACGTTTTGATCTGGATTTATGGCGCACGATACCTGGTACCGACAATATGACTTTTGCTCAACTTATAAATAGTGATGCTAATTGTTGCGTTATAGGTTGGGCGACAGCTGATGAAACATTTAAAAGACTTAACTTCATGATGTTAGACGGCGTTCCCCTTTATGCACCATTCCGTGCGAATACTGGTGAGCCATTCACTTATGAAGAACTCAAAACAAATGTTGTTTATCGCGGTTCTGAAGCAGTACGTGAGTTTTTTGGACTCAATTATGAAGATGTCGATCATATTATTTTTGAGAGCAATTACGCTTTTGAAGACCCAATCAAAGACGAGATTATTGATCATATCAACCATGTTATTGATCGTGTAAACATCCGTCCACAAGACCTTGACCATTTGTTATCTAGCTCAATTGTTGCACTGGATAAAGAAGTCCGTGAGTTCACTTTAAATGATGATGAAGTCCGTGAAATATCTGTTGTGGTTGATTGCTTCAATAAGTTTTTCCCCGATGGTGCTTATCTTGAGTTTGTTGCTACGGTCAACGTACCAGGTGATTGTGATCCACTGGAATACATCGCCAGCAATTACAACATTAAAGAGCCATTAGCTTTCGTTCCTAAGCCGAATGAAGCATTAGAAGAATATCTGGAAACATACCCGATCGAACATCTCATGCATAACTGGCAAGAGGATTTCATTTCGCCGTATGACGAAATCATTAATCAACGTTTAACGCATATCGCATTGCAAAATTTAAATAGCGCAAAAGTAGTTCAATAAGGAAACCTACCCATGACAATTGAAAATCCGCAACTCGTCAGTGCCATCAACGAACTTGGCTTTTACTTGCCACAGCAAGTACAACAGATACCGAACACCACAGAAGCCGGTTTTCGTGTGTATGTGATCGATACAGCAAAACATACCAACATCGAGGCACTAATTAGTGCTATTGAGAATGTCAGTATCACTTCACAGCCCTTTTCTTTTCAAGATGATTACGACATGGGCGTGTTTTTTGAGGGATTTAGTTTCTTCTTGCCTATGCTCATTACACAAGACAGTGATGCACCTTTACCACTGTTCTTAATTCAACTGGATTTGTAAGTCCAACAGCGGTACGTGCGCCAGTATGTACCGCTACCCCTTTTGGCACACCGCCTAAAACTTGGAGCAGATATGAACAAAGCAACGACCGTTGAGCGTTTAGAAAAGCTGATTGAGCTAGTGATCGAGGTCATTCCTGATGAAAGCTTTGATTTCGACATTTGGCGTGATTATGACGCAAGCCATACAGAACAACACACCGATTTCTTTTCAGGTTTCACCACTGAAGAATTGTTAGATAAAAATATTGTAGGATGCCTGATTGGTTGGGCTACGTCTGTCGAGTATTTCCAAAATCTAGGTTTCAATTTTCATGGTTCTGTTGGGCCAATCTTCATGTATGAAAAAATACTCAGCAATGAAGAGCTAAAAGATGCGCCTGTTGTCACTGTACCAGTCGTTTACCAGTGGAAAGCAGTACGTGAGTTTTTTGGCATCACTCAGGAAGATGCTTTGGTGATGTTTAGCTATGACAATTACGACCAGGCCAAAATTGATAAGGACACAATGATTCGATTTATTGAACGCATCATCCAAAAATATAAGTAACCACCGAAACGGCGCAATGCCGTTTTGCTAGGCGTTATAACCGCTTACGATGGATTTTATTTGATTAAAATATCTCGATATTTTTAAATTTTGAGAAAAGTTTTCCCCTGGTACACCCCTCTATACTTAATCCATAGCAAGCAAGGCACAAAGCCTTAAATCTGGAGTAAGTCGAATGAATACAGCGCATAAGTACGATGATCAAGTCATCATCCCCACAATAGCCGGGCAACTGGAGTTGCTGTCTGGTACCGATCTAAACAAAGAACTGGCTGAGCATGTTTTTCATGAAGCACCAGACATCGATCTAAGTATCTATGACATTTTTATTGTCTGCTTAAGTGGCGGTAAGGATTCGATTGCAGCGTATTTACGCTTACTGGATGCTGGAGTAGATAAAAGCAAAATTGAGCTTTGGCACCACAAAATTGATGAAGAAAACCAGCCGTTCATGGATTGGGTGTTCATGGAAAACTATACCAAAGCATTCGCTCAGGCATTCGACACACCATTGTACTTCAGTTGGCTCGAGGGCGGTTTCCTTGGCGAAATGCTCAAAGAAAACAGCTACTCAAAACCCCACTTCGTAGAAACACCAGAGGGCTTAATTAAGCTTGAACGCGATAACAACCGCAGTAAACCAGGCACACGCTTGAAGTTCCCACAACAAGCAGCCAGCCTCATGACGCGCTGGTGTTCTTCAGCGTTAAAGATCGATGTCGGACGCAGAGCATTGAACAACCAAGAACGTTTTGACGGCAAGAACATTTGTTTTATCACTGGTGAACGCCGTGAAGAGTCACCAAACCGCAGTAAGTACAACCAGCTAGAACCGCACCCATGCGACCGTAGAAGCGGTAAGAAAGCAAGACGCGTTGACTGGTGGAAGAACGTGCTTCACTTCACTGAAGAGCAAGTATGGGCGTTACTGGAGAAGTACAAGGTTACGCCACCAGTGCCATATCGCTTAGGTTGGGGCCGTAGCTCATGCATGACCTGTATCTTCAACAGTCCTAAAATCTGGTCAACCATCAGCACCTACTACCCTGAACGCGCTCAGCTGATCGCTGGTTATGAACAAAAGTTTGACTGTACGATCAGTCGCTCAAAGATCGATGTCGTCAGTCTGAGCAATCGCATTGAGCCATTCGACATTCAGGATATGGAAGCACTGGTACAGTCCAAAATTGAAAGTTATTACCTACCAGTGTTCACGGATAACTGGACGGTTCCACCAGGCGCATTCAACAAGGAGGGTTGTGGATCGCTGTAAATTAGGGTGCCATTTGGCACCTTTTTAGGATGAAAACCGCAAGCGATGTTTTTTAATTGATTAAAAATGGTTTGGAATAATTTTGTTTTTGAATAAGTTTTTGACACCACCTGTCAGCATAAAATGATTTTAAACCAATCAATATGAGATGATGTTTATGACAACTTTAAACGAAACAATGCAAAAGTTCTGTAAAGCTAAGGCAATGATGACCTATTTAATGTCTGATGATCCTATCATTGATGAATCTGTCAGCCGTTACGAAAATTGGGCATTGGCTTATGACCTTTTGGTGAGTATTGGACATCTGGATCTAGAACAAGTTGAGCAGATCTGGAATGAAAAAACCCATACCAATTTTACGCTTTGGGGTGTAGTTGGTGAATGCTCAATAGAAGAAATTGTATCGTATGTGACAGAAGAATATGACGCTCAAGCTGTCACACTGGCGCAGATTAATGAATTACAAGACGGTAAAACACTGGCAGAAATCTAAAATCAACCTAAGGAATGAGTTATTAATTAAGTATTAATAGCTCATTTTTTATTGTCTGAAACTATACAACTACCACCTTGAATCATTTTCACAGGCATCGCCATCGCCGTCACCATCCATCATGGTATCTGGGCAGTTTTTCACAAACCAATCAGCTTCTTCTTTAGATCGCATTTGAGAGCAATGCTTACGACCATCGCATTTATAGGCTACTGGCTTTTGATATATAGCATTTGTAGTTTGATTATCTTTATATAGATATTTCTTTAATTGAATGCTACCTGGATATGCCACCCCAATAGCTATGCTAATAAAAATTATCCATAGATATATTGGCAATGGTTTTTGCTTGTCTTGCGTTTGTTCATGGTCGGAATAGTAAACATGGATTGCCCTATTTTTATTTTCTTTTTTAACTACCTCGAAATAAACCTCTCGACCTGGTATTGGCTGTTCACCTTTCTGAAAATCCTTAATATGGAAAAATACATCACCAAAATTACTCGTGGATATAAAACCAAAACCACGCTCAATATTATAATTTTTAATTGTTCCTGTTAGTACCACCTAAAACCTCAAATATATATTAAAAGCTATATTAATTATAATTATTAAACCTGAATAAATACTATCTTTTTTTTAAAAAAAAGTTTTAAGGTTTATGGATTTATTATAATTAAAACATCAAAAGCAATTGCTTAAAACTTGGAGTAGCTATTATGAATAATTTTTTCGCTGGTGCTGAAGTCATCACTGTTTTTTCTTTACAAGACGCTTTAGAAGAGGGCGTGATTCTTTGCCTTAGCGATAAAGAAGAACATGCCAAAGATTGCAAACAGTTCTATAAGTTCCCTGTTTATATTACAAGCAACTTGTATAACAAGCACCTGACAGCTGCAAAAGCAATTTTTCCGAATGGTACGGAAGCTGATGCTGAAAAAATCAATGATTTAATGGGATATACCATCTTTGATATGTTGAACATGAGCGTTCGTGGTTCAGTTGCACTTAATGACCAAAGCGTTAAGTTTAAATATGCTCTACAAGATACACCGCATACCTTTTCTGACACCTTAATCACCAATATTGCTACGGTTGGGCCTGGCGTGAATGGTGAGCCTATCATTACTTTTATGATGCCTGAAGACCAATAAACACAACACCTAGCATTGACCAACCAATGCTAGGTTTTTTGAGATCCGAACGTTCATTGAGAGGTATTAAAAATGCAAATGGCTACTATGAAAATTGACAACCTTGACCTATTCGGCTTTGCAAATATGCAAGCAATAGAACAACAAAGAGAAAAAAACGAATTAAAACGTATAGAAACGATGAAGCTTGTCCGTTGTGACTGGTTTATCGCCGTGACATCTACTGGAGAGCTGTTTAAGTACAGTGAAAAAGTACCAGCTAAATATAAGGCGTTTAAAGGCATTAAATTATTCAAGTGCTGGAATGAAGCTACCGCGGATCTCGTGTTAAATGCCGTAAAAGGCCAATCAAGGGTGATCATTACGAAATACCAGACGTTAAAAAAAGCAAAAAGTTTGCTGTTAATAGCTGGGTAAGAAACATTGATCTAAAGTTTCTACATTTGCCAGTCGGTCAACTCACCAACCTGTACAGGGAACATCAAGAGCGTTTAAGACTGAAGCGTGAAAAAGCCAGACTTAAAGAAAATGAAAACACGTATGACGTAGAACCGCACTAATCACACCCACCAGGAATAAGCACCCATAGCTTATTCCTTTCATAAGATGATGGCCGTAAACGGTGTTTTTAATTGATTAAAAATAACTTGAAATCATGAGCCTATCAGCCGAAATACTTTTACTGAAAAGTTATACAGGCCACATGCACCGATATAATGAATACATCAAAGCTCATTGCTTAAAACTTGGAGATACGACAATGCAACTACAAAAATTTAATACTGGTACTGCTAATGTGCGCCACTTGCTACAAAGCTTCACCCAAGCGTATGACGGTTTACCAAGTTGCGTCATCAATGTGATTGGCTTAGCAACCAAAGCAGATCCGCAGTTTATTTTTAACATTGAACTGGATGTCGTTTTATTTCACCAACATAAGTCACAAGCCTACTGCATTGAAGTCAATGCACCGTTACAGGTTCAAGCCATCGCAGACGCTCACGAATCATTTAGATTCAGTCCTGATGATTCTCATGCATTGATTGAGGGCGAAGTCATGGATGTGGCGATAAATTTACAACACCAAGCCATTAATGACATGATTCAATATGATTTGCTGTCAGATGCAGAACTGGAAAAGTTCAATACATGGAATAAAGGTTTCGCCAGTGCATTACTGACTGAATGTTTTGAAGATGTCGCAGATTTTAATGCGCTGCATAGCTCACATTTTATGGCGAACACTGTTTATTTAAGACTGATTGAGTACTTTAAAAACAACCTGTCATAAGAAACCATTAAACAAATAGAGGGAGATCCAATAAAGGTCTACCCTCTTTTTTTATGCCATTAGATTTAATGACGTATACGATGTTTTTTAATTGATTAAAAAAATATTGAAATTTTTCATTGCCAGTTCCATAAGTAATTTGAGAAAAGTTTTTAAGGGATATTTCACAGATATAATTAATTCATACCTAAGCAATTGCTTAAAACTTGGAGTTGAAGATATGAAAAGCGTACTTGATTTTTTTACAAACCGTTCTAAAACATTAAACATTATTGTGAATCCTGAATTAAATACAGGTCATTCCCTTGCTGATTTTTCGTATAACGAAGAATTGCATCAAGACCTTAATGTATTAACGGTTATTCCGCGTGATCATTACGGAAACTTTCTATCTTTAACCCTTGATGATTGGGGCGTGATTACTTCAAAAGTTCAATTCCCTGAACATCTTGATTTTAATCAATTACTCAGCATTTTTTGGGAAACACAACCCATTTTAGTTGTTACTGACATCGCACGTTCAGAAGTGCATGACAGCGACTTTTTTCAACAAAGCTTGGTCAAGCAAGTCAATCTTGCATATAGCCGAGATATTGCCAGTGAATATGCACCAGAAGATGTTCACTACATCTCTCAATCTTTTGATTTAGATAAGCTGATGCGTTGCGGTGTATATCTGCAAGGTCATTGCTATTCAGCTCATGATTTCGTCATTAACAACCATAACCTATTTGAAAAAGACAGCTTGATTGTGCCTGTTTTTAACATCCACTCGACACAAAAAGAACTGCAACAATTTTTAGTATTTGATCTGCAAGGTAAGTTTTTGGATTGCGTTGTTGGCACTGAAGTTTTGTACTAAGGAATATTGATCATGTCTAAAAAATACTTATTGATTGAATTGAGCTACGAAGCACCTCTCAACACCAGTGCTGATGCTGTTTTGCACAATGTCTATATTGATATTAATCACCCTGAAAATCTGGCGATGTTTAGCGAGTCTTGCAAGAATCGCCATGAAATTAATGAAAACCTACCCATTTGCCAGTTAATCACTTCATGGGTTCGATTACTAGGGATCTTCACCATTCTGGACAATACAGATCAGGACAAAGAAACCCCTGTTCTCATTCAACTTGCTGACGGCGGTACTTTATCTATCGATGGTTGGGAAATTCTCGACCAAGAAACCAAAGATAGACGCTTGGCGTTAATGGACATTGAGCCAGATGAAGAACAAGACGTAGACGACCCTATTTTGTTCGCTCATGAGCATTCAGACTCAATCACACTCACCAAAGTCGAAAAGCCAGTAGCAGAAAGTGTATATGTCGCTACGCGTAACTCTTACAGCAACAACTTTGATTTAGTTCTTGAATGTATCTTGAATCCTGAAAAATATTACAGCCTATATCAAGGCTCATATGATGGCACTCATGTTCAAGTGATCCTGAATGACTTGGCACTACTACCATCATGTAAGACACATAAATCAGAAATTGGCGACTATGTAACATGCAATGTACTGGAGCTGTTCAAAGGCTCAATAGATGCGTATGGCGCAGAAAGTGAATTTATTGATTCATTCGTGCAACTCGACATTACACCGTACTTAGATAGCACACTGAAAATGGACTACACCGAATTGCAGTTTAGCTACCAGAGCAACGATCTCATTGCATTTTTTGGGAATGATCCATGTTCTTAACATGGATCTCTATAGAATAGGAGAAAATACAATGTCTGATCATATCTATAATTACATCATCGGCAGAATCGACAAAAGCCGTAAAATTATGGTTCTGGTGAACTACGAATCAAGATCCAATCTGGTGACTCAAGCACAGTTAATGAAAGTCCAATTCCCGAACCTCAATACCTTGAGAATGTTCCTGAATGACTTTGAGCCAACGGAAAAACATGTTATCCATTACTCGAAATACAGTAAAGAAATGCCATCAGGTGCAGATGGATATTTCCTATTTTCAGAACATGACCAACAATGGAATATTTTTGATCCAAAAGTTATAAATCGGTTTGTTCACATACACCAAGAAGCACCAGAGTTCGATAACTACCAAGATTATATCTGTTCTTGTGAAGTCAAAAACTCACCTACACTTAAAGCAAAACATAAAAAACAAGCATTTGTGCAGAAGATGATCTTCACTTCATTGGGTTTTGAGCGTTATTGCCATCATTGCAATGGCTATGAACCACTGGATCGCTTTTATTATCATTCTGATACCAAAACCTATGAAGCAGTTTGCAAGCCTTGTTATGTTCCTCATTACAAGCCTTACAAAATGAAAAAACGTATGACCAGTACGGTTGAAGAATATATTTAATCATTAACTAGAACTCAAAAAGTATTTTTAGATAATGCTTGGAATCAATTCAATTCATCAAGTTTTAAAAAATAATTCCTTTTGTCAGGTCTATCATTTTTTAAATGCTTTAAAAATATTTTCGCAGTTTCCTCCGATGCATCCTCTCTTAGGCAACGTTCAACAAAGGATATATCTACAAATTCATCTGCTAACCCAGCACGACCAAGATCTAAAAAATAAATTTCATTGAATTTATCTATAAAAATATTACTATCCGTGATATCGCCATGAGAAAAAACCAATCTTTCTTCAACACGAGTCTCGGTTAACTCATTCCATAGACTTAGGTAAGTTTTATGGTCTCCCCATAATTCAGTGTCAAAATCATCTTGATCTATATCGTCAAGGAGTTGGTTATCAATAAAAAATTTTGACTCTTTTAACCGATGATCAATGTTTGAAATAAATGGACAATCAATAATAGCAATTGAATTTAACAGATTGAGTGCCTCCTTATAGATAGCAAGCAATTCTTGGTCTGTTAAAAAAAGCGCTGAAATTGGTTTTGCATTGATCGCTTTAGTGATCATGAATTCAAACTGCTCATCCTGAAAAGTCATGATGAGTTCAGGCACCTTTAATTTCTCAGAGAGCCAACTCAACATTTTCGCTTCACGAGAGACACTGTATGTGGTCTCTGTATATAAAGTGCTAGATCGCTTAAGAAAAAAAGTTTCATTATTTCGATTAAAAGAATAAACATCCGATGGCGACTGACCAATTTTATTTGGCTCTAAAACGCTGTTTCCGATAAATTGTTGAATAATATTGGGCAATTCCATCAAGTTTTCCTTTTATTCAGCATTAAAAACCCCGCAAATGCGAGGCCTAGTAAATAGATGATCTTAATTTGGTTCACTGTAGCAAAAATATGGGGCGAATTCAAACATGAGGTGCGACAGTTTCAAAAGCCATATGATAATCAACAAGCTGAGCAAATTTCTCTAATGGTGTAAGCCAATCTAACGCCTTTCTAGGACGAGTATTCAGTGACATGGCAACTTGATTTAAATAATGCTGATCTGCCTGATTTAAATCAATCCCTTTAGGTAAATATTGCCTAATTAAACCATTCATATTTTCGCATGTGCCTTTTTGCCAGGGTGAATGTGGGTCACAGAAATATACATCTATGCCTAAATCTTCTTCGAGTATTTTATGTTCTGACATCTCACGTCCACGGTCATAGGTCAACGTTTTACGCAGTTCTGCAGGTAAATATTTCAGAGCTTCAGTTAAAGCCTTGCGCACTGATTCTGCCTTTGCATCAGGTAATGTTGCCAAGATACAGAGCCGTGTATTTCGTTCAATAAGTGTTGCTATCGAACTTTTATTGTCTTTACCTTTAATTAAATCAGCTTCCCAATGACCCGGTATTTTTCTTTCTTGAACTTCGGCTGGGCGCTCATGAATAGTTTTAATATCCTGTAATATAGAATCTTTTTTAGGTTCACCGTTAGCTTTTCGCTTTTTATTTTCATGACGTAGACAGGATAATAAGTCTTTTTTCAACTCACCCTTGGGTAATGCTCGTATCGTTGAATAAATCGTTGTATGGCTTACATTCATTGTTTGATCCAAATCAGGAAATGTCTTTAAACGCTTTGCTATTTGCTGAGGAGACCATAAACAACGGATCGCTTCAACAATAAATTTCCAGAGGATTGAATCGATTTTGAGTTTTCTGTGACCACGTCTACGTCTAGCAAAAGTGTTATCAGAAGCATATTGAGCTTGATAAACGTCATTGATGCTATTTCTTTTAAGCTCACGATAGATCGTACTAGGATGTCTTTTAATAAGTTCAGCAAATTTTCTGGCTGAAAAGCCTTCTTTTCTTGACTCAAGCATTAATGCAGTACGATCTTCAAAGTTAAGATGATGGTATGACAATTTTATATACTCCATAAACCCTTTAAATTAATTAGGTGGTTTATGTCGCACTTCAAGTTTTACTCTGCCATGGCAACTATTAATTATTGCCATCTTTTTTTGATATAGATCTATGTAATCAGGTTATTTTAATATGTGAGCCTTATTTTATTTAATTAAATATAAATAATTGATATTAGTTTTATTCAACGTATACGGTGATTTTAATTGATTAAAATATTTTAATTACTGAACCACTACCGTTGTTAAATTCAGCTTCATTAATATTTTAAGGAAAAAATTATAAACGCCACTTAATAACTATTATGGAATCTCAGATGTAGAGCACACGGCTCAAAACTTGGAGATTTTAAAATGTCACATTTCACAGTTGCAGTAGTTACCACCCCTGATGGTGATGTTGTAGATGCCCTAGAACCATTTTACGAATTTGAATGCTCAGGCATTAAAAACAAATATTGCATTTCAGAATCATCATTGGACGAAATTAAAGACCAATACGAATCGACAGAAATCACTTTGATGAAAAACTCAAAGCCTATCATAGATGATGGTGAAGAACGCTATGCGTTTCTTGACGACCCTCGTTTCGTGCGTGATGCAACAGACTTCGAGCTTGATGCCATCAAAAACAACAAAGGTGATATTTTTGCTGACTTCCCGAACGGCGGTAAACATTTATCAGTGGTACAGGTCAAAAACGATGATGGTACGTACTCAAGTCGCATTCGTGATTTAGGCATGTTCATTCAATGGCATCAAAAAGATGTGCCATGTACTGAAGTGTTTGAGCTTCAACAGTTCATTAACTGGTATAACGAAAAAGTTACGCCGACTGTTTTGACAGGTGAAAAACCTGATGAAAGTTGGACAGAATGGATAGAGCTTGATGCTGACGGTAAAGTGGTCGATTACTTCACCACCACCAACCCGAATCCGAAATACGATTGGTATGAAATCGGAGGACGTTGGAAAAACATGCTGTTGCGTCTTGATGGACGAAAAGTGGATAGCTGTCCGATTGGTGAGCTAGATTTTGAAACCGAAATCAACCGCTTAAAAACCGAAGCTAACCGTGTTTATGACTATTTTGAGAAGTGTATCGGTGATGCTTCACGTACTTGGCGGTCATGGGCTGATGTTTGGTCTGATGAATCAATCGAATCAGTGAACGATAAGCGTAATTTCTATCATAACCAAGATGCAATCTTATTAATGAAAGCCAGTGATACGGATAACCTGTTTGGCATATTCGGACATGAATTTGATGAATTTTTGGTGAGCCGTGAAGAATTCCTAGCTAAAAAATCAGCAAACCCATTCGGTACGTACTGTTTCTTAGATGCTACCACTGATGCAGAAATCGGAGATTGGACAGGTTCAGAATGTGGATTGTTTGGAGAAGACTTATACAAAGAGGAAAATTGGGAATCCAAAAACCAAGCATTGCTGAAGAGCTTTCCAAGCGACTATATAATCACGATTGTTGATTGCCATATCTAAAACCCAAACAGGGATAAGCGTAAACCCTTATCCCTTTTCTTTTGGGCATTTTTTAAAACGCATTCGATGTTTTTTAATTGATTAAAAAGGTTTTGAATTTTTAAATTTTAAATTTTAAGAAAAATTAAACAGCTATTGCGCTTTGTATAATGAATATAGATTTAATCACTATCCTTAAGGGCTTTTAATATGTGGAATACATTAGTTTTAATTCGTAAAACCGCAACGTCAAAAGAAATAAAAGACAAAGCTGATATGTATTTAAGCCAGTTAAATACTGCAACCATTTCAGCATCTCTTAAAGCTGAAATACTCTCTTTTATCGAATCTGTTTTAAACGATTAATCAACTTAGGCTCAACGCCTACAACTTGGAGAAACCCCATGAATTACTACAACACATTCACCATTCCATGCAATTTTAAAGTACAGCACATTGAAGATGGTCAATTTGTCGTGTTTTTTGCTGATGGCACTCAGTTAAGTTACCAGATTGAAAACACCAGCAAGGTTAAATGGATTGAACCTGAAGCATTCAGCTTAGAGCAAGTACTCCTAAGCTCAAAAGAGCCAATCAATGCCGATGATATTGACATCATTAAGTATGCTTCATACCGCTTAATTGCTGACACGCCATTGATTGATGATGATGGTAGCAATCCTGAACCTGATTGCCTTTACTGCAAAAAATCTAGTGACACTCTTAACAGCCTCATACTTCAAGTCACTGAAGCACATACCCTCCCATGTTGGCTACTGACATCAAACGGCGTTCATATCCTAGATATTAATGAATTGACTGAAGCTTAATAACAACAACCAGTGAAGCATGTCTATTGCTTCACTTTTTGGCAGTTGAAAACCGCATTCGATGTTTTTTTAGTTGATTAAAAAAAGGTTTAGAAATTTGGTTGTGGCCAGCGCTAGATCTGGCGCACCAGGATCAATGCTTATTTGTATGGTTCGTTAATTGCTTCCATCATTCTAATAGCATCCTCATTACTATTTTTAGCTGCTATCTGTTAAAAGTCGCAGCAAGGACCAGTAAAACAATAATAAATAATTTTAAAAAAGTTTTTGGGTTAGGTTCTATCTTAAAATAAACATATTGAAGCAGAAAGCTTAAAACTTGGAGTTGAAATGGTTTCTATTAATGAATTACTGAACAAAAACCTTGATCGCAAATATGGTCCAATTGAAGCGCATGAAGTTATAGAACTTGTTCGTGTAACTCGTGCGCCAGAATCCGTAAATAACCCTTCAATGCCATCAGTTAGAATTTCTACTGCAGATCTGCACCATATGGTTGAACAAGCTAAAAAGTTCAATTTGTGGGAAGAATGGTCCACCAAGGTTTTAGCAACTGAGTTGCCATACAACCCTTATCTTAAGCCAGTGTTTACAGGTCATAGTTTCCCACGTTCTAGCATGTCTACTGACAACTACGAAGCATTAGTACGCTCTACGTTAGTGCCGGTGCTACTACCTGAAGATAAAAAGTCTTTTATCAACCTGAATGACAAAGTTATGTCATTTAACAACCTCATGTTTGATATGCCCGATGCGATGGTGAACCATCTCATGACTGGTAAAAAACTTTGGCTATATGCAAAAAATGGGCAAGTGGTCTGGTATACCCGTGCTGAGTATGAGGCGCAAACCAAGTGGAACCAGGCTGAACAGGATGCTAAGAAAAAAATTACTGCATTGTTTGAATTATTCAATGCGCTGCAACAAGCTAAACCGATCTTTGATGCTATCGATCAGAAGAAAAACTTCAGTGCTTTACCGTTCAAATGGTTCACTGGTGTAAAAATTGTAATGTCAGGCTTGTCAGCTGGATCATGGGGCGATGGTGAAAAATCAAATACAGTGACTCACTTGGTTTTTGATGAAGACTACTCAGGATCTAAATTGGTTCGTGAGAAAAACCAGTACTTGTGCTCAGCTGGAGGCTTATTCCCTGCAGATGAAGCAAAGAAAGAATTCAAAATGAAAGTAGGTGAAGTTACCGTGGACACGGTACCGCACCTTGTTACATGTAAAGTGTGCCTAAAACGTATTTTTACGCAACTTGCATTAACTCAATCTAATTAATCAAATTTATAGGGTGTTCATCATGAATAACAAAACAATTGCCAAAAAAATGATTAACCAAGTTAAATCGGTTATCACTGACCCTCAAGCAAAAAGCTTGTTGGCTGCTTATCACGTAGAGACGTCATTTACCCACTTCTACGAAACACACAGCCACATTTACTTGGTTGGTAAAGACATTACTGCAGTCATGGCCAAACATTTTCCATACTTCACGTTTAAGACTCGTGATAACAAGAAAGCCCGTCACGGTATTGGCGATGGCTCAATGTCTGATTGCTTAAACAAGCTGCGCCGTGTGTATCGCTTAGAAATCAAAAAACCGATTAGCGAGAAGTTTATCGCTGAAGCTGGTGCACCGACTTTCACAAAAAGCCAATCTGTAAGTCCTGTTGCTTATTTGATTGATGAAGTTGTGCAACAAGAAACAGCGCCGATCGCACGATCTGACGTTCAAAACAGTTTCCAGGATCTTTTCAATTGATTTGAGGCTTATATGAATATGCATACGACTCAAAAGAGTGAGAGAGACAAAATGACAAAACGCTGTTCTGTTGATGTGAAGTCACCCTGGTTCTTCATAGAGGACCAAATCCCAAACAAAGATGGCACGGCGTTTATTGTGTGGGATGAATTCTTAGACCATGAAATTAAACCTATCCGCTGGAGCGATAAGATCCGTGACTATGCTTCAGGTGAAGTCGAATGGAGTGGAAGCTTCTTATTTTGGCGATATGATGATGGTACACCAGCTGAATCACCAAGAAGCTATCAGCAATCTTAATTTCTTATATTTCCGAGGGTGTAGCCAATTGATTTTGAGATTTGATCAATCTCTTTAAGGCAAAGGTTTGATTCCTTGAATGCCAGTTCGAGTCTGACCATCCCCGTCATTGCCAACAAATTCCCTCAAATGAATCAATTGAAGACAATCATACCAGCCTCACTAAAATAGTTACGGCTTTGACGTTCTGACTTAGGTTCCCAATCTCTATTTTTCAGATTACATGATCCAGCAGCAATTTTAGCCTTGCCAAACTTACTTTGAATGTTTTGAAACGCCGTCATTAACGCTTGCTCTTTTTCAAGCTGCTCTACGTCAGTTAGTAGGCCGATCGTGCGATGTTCTTCTTTTATCAATTCACACAACATCACGCCACATTTCTTAAACTCTATCCCCTCTTTGTACAATTTATCAATCAGTGATGTGGCAGCTTTAACCAGTTGCATCAAATTGTTTGTAGGTTGGGTAAACGTGTATGTTAACGACTTGCTGTAATACGGTTTTGACTGGTCAAATGGGTTGGATTGCAAGAAAACAATCAGAGATCCGCATAGCTGGTGTTCAGCAACAAGCCGATTGAATGCATTATGGGTATATTTGCTGACGGCTTCTTGAAGAATTGAGAGCTCAGTAATTTTCTGGCCGAAAGATTTGCTCGAGACAATCTGTTGTTTCGCCTTAGGTGAACTTTCAAATTCAAAGCATGGCTGGCCAAGCAATTCTAAAATCGTACTTTGCATATTCACATTGAAGAGTTCACGCATTCGATTCGGGTTGGATGTTGCAAGATCCAGCACACTTAAAATCCCCATGTCATTAAGCTTTTTAGCGTACTTTCGCCCTACACCCCATATTTCATCAACTGGCATGCTTTGATAGTAGCTTTCGACATCTACCAGGCTCATTGTCACTAAATTACAGATTCCATTTAATTCTGGATTCTTTTTGGCAAGGTTGTTGGCCATTTTACTTTCAGTCAGTGTTCTACCAACACCCACGCACGTTGTTAAGCCAATAAACTTATATACTTGATGCCGAATCTCCCGTGCCATTTCAGTAGCATCAAAGTTTTTAGTAAATTGAGTAAATTCTATAAAGCCTTCATCAATGCTGTAAATGCTGTAACAGCTTGGATCTACAAAACCAGATAATATTCCATGAAAACGGCGTGACATTTCGCCATATAGCGCAAAATTGCTCGATAGCACATGAACGTTATGTTTATTGATGATGTCTTGGACCTTAAAGAGTGGCGCACCCATCGGGATTTTTAAGAGTTTAGCTTCAGCGCTTCTCGCGATGATTGTTCCATCATTAGAGCTTAAGACAACGCATGGTTTACCCTTTAACTTAGGGTTCCAAAATGCTTCCATCGAACAATATGCCGAATTTATATCAACATGAATAAATACCCGGTTTGTCATTTTCGTGCGTCTTTAATGATGTAAGTCACTACGCCCCACACAATCAATTCCTGTTCAGGTTTTAGAAAAATATGTGAGTGCTCTTGGTTTTCTGCTTTAAGCCAAACTGGAGGGATAGATTTTGCATCTGGACCAAAAATTTCATTAATTTCACCAGCTGACATTTGCTTGGTGATCATCAACCGCTTAACGGTAAAGTCTGTTTCTAGCTGAGCAACAATAATATCTAGATGCTTGGCGTCTAAGCTTCTATCGATTATGAGCTTATCGTTAATATCTATACCGGCATTTAGCATGGAACGAGAGCCTACTTTACCAATAAACGTAGAGTACTCATTGGTGATCAGCATTTCGTTGAGATCGACCGACTTTTCAATAAAATCTTGTGCTGGTGATGCAAATCCAGCCGACAGCAGCTCTAACGCCACTGGAATGCGTTTAGGTGCACCAGGAGCAAGAGCTTCAATTTCAACTAAATCACCAGCTTTAAGCGGTATTTCTGATTTTTCTGACATCTCAAGACCGGTGAAAGAATATATATACCAATTCTATTTCTTGCATGTCTGATGATCAATCAAAAAATAAAAACCAGTAGGCATGCCACTTGCCTACTGGTCGTATTGGAAGTTCAAAATTGACTTAGATCTTAGAAAAACTCAAGTGATATAAGGCTGTTGCGCGTACTAAATTTTGACGCGGTGATTTTGGTTTCCAGGCCTGGTCAGACCATGGCCAGAGATCAGGAACCGACTCACTTGTATATGCAGATGGTTTAGAGGGAATTCATCGCATAAACAGATTGAGCATTTAATAGCGTTGAATGTTAAATATCTACGGCAAACTGCTTTCAGATTCATGAATTGGGTTTGTTCAAAAACAGCGTTATTAATTAAAAACTAAAACGCCTTTCCACATGTACAAAACCAGTAGAATAAAACCAATAAGAATATGCACTTCGATAATGACTATTAGCCAGCTTCTGCACATATTGAATAAATACTTAAAGAACGATGGCGCTTGGTGTTTATATTCGTTTTCTTCTTCGTAGTCATCTGTATTGACATGGTTCCAAAACGGTTTCTCTTTGGTTTTACACGGGTTGTCATTATCAGATTTAGACAAAATTTTTACCTTTTATAACCTAACCAATTAGATAATTATATTAAATCTATTAGCCACAAAAACTTTATCAAAAAACTTTTTTTCGTTAATTTATTTGTTTAATGCACTGATCAAATTAAATGTGAGTGACTTGGACCTATCTAATCGTATGAAACTGAGTGTTACTGAAGTTGGACATCTATATTCACTTGAATACACAACCAAGATTGAAGTGCTGGAAGAAGCATTTTTAGCATTAGGACTTTGGATCTTCAGGTTATTTAATTAACTTCTACCCTTTTGACCTAGCCTAGCTAGGTTTTTTTTTGAAAAAATTTTAAAGCCCAAACAGTCTTTAAAATGAATACATCAAGCTCATTGCTTAAAACCTGGAGTATTCAAGATGTATCTACGCTACACGATGTTTAAAACAGATGGAGAAAAAGTCCTTAGTTCGCACGGCATTGGGTTAAGCAACTGCTTTATTTACCATGCAGCGGAAATACTCTACAAAGAGGTTCAAAATTCTGCATCTTTTGACCGTTACATTGAGAGATTATCAAAGTGTAATACGATCAAATACAACCACGAACGACACGGCGACAAAGCACGTATTGTCTATTTTGCACCTGAAGATCTAACGCGTGTCTCTTACAGTACAACATATAGCGAACGGGTTGAAAATGCCAATATCGATAGCTTTGACTTGATTACCCTGTACGCTGAGTACAAAACTATTTTTAGTTGTATCTATTTTGATATATCAACGAATACCTGGTCTGTACGTACATACACTGATGTATTAACATCAATGGGCATGTTAAAGCCACCAGTAGCACAGTTAGCATTTGCAATATAAGAGCCCCTGAAAAGTCTTATACCCACCTAGCATTGACCAATCAATGCTAGGTTTTTTTTACGATGCAATTTGATATTTCATTTCATGTTTAAAGTTTGCTTTGACAAGTGCATGGGATAGATCTGGAGGTACTGAGTTACCTACCATTCTGTATTGCTCAGTTTTCGTCAGCTTAATTTTTTGGTTATTTTCATCTACACCATGAGTAAAGATGTAATTGCTTGGAAAGCCCTGAGCCTTATACAACTCAAATGGTTGAATCATCCTAAAACCAATGTCTTCAATATAATAATGTTCATTATTGATTTCGATTAAGCCGAAACGTTCAAACAAGTCATTCTTAAAGTTGAATTGCCCGGTAAATTTCAAAAGTAGCGCACGTACTTCCGCAAACTGATTCACGGTCGTTAACGTGTGAAATGGTTCTGATAGCTCTTGGCCAGTGCACCCCTTTTTCATTTTAGATAGGTGACACACGTATAGCGCATGTGTACCGCCTTTTGTTTCTGCTGTAATTGTACGTAATGGCTCATTTATTGGCATGGATCTACGACTTGAACCATTGGCACACTCAGTAAGAATTGGCGCCACATTGTCCACGATGTAAGGTTTTGGGTTGTGAACGATATATTTTAAAATCCCCCTCACAATTCGCTCTAATGTAGCTGGTGCTAAAGGTTTTTTACGCTTGAATATGCTTAGGGTGTGTTGACACTTTTAGTTTAAAAAAATAGCGAAGTAGTAAAATCAAATCGCCAAACCCAATTTTACTATTCGCTATGCCTCGTACCATGCTGACAGATCAACCCTGGCAAAAGTTGAAAGTTATTCTGCGTAATTTATCCATTCACCACAACTCAAATTTACGCAATTTTATTGAAGCTATTCTCTATAGAATTAGAACAGGCTGTCCGTGGCGAGATATTCCTTCTTGTTTTGGTCATTCCAACTCTATTTTCAAACGTTTTAATCGTTGGTCAAGCAGCGGTAAGTTACTTAGATTATTCAAATTACTAGCCTCATGCCCCGATATGGAGTGGATTTTTATTGATGGCTCTCATGTACGTGCTCATC
>NZ_VPAW01000029.1:0-39550 GCF_013419055.1 Acinetobacter sp. YH12108
CAACCATTTGGAGATTTTATCCATGATTTAGCCATTGTTTTGCTTATTTCATTGCCATTCTTTGTTTTTTTTCGGTTTGGTGGTATGCCTCGAGCAAAGGGGCTGTTTCGTGCAAAGGTCTCTTATATTCTATTTTCATGCTTTACATGCTAATACATAGCATAAACTTCACAACCATAAGAATTGCCATGAATATTTTAAAGACCTCCCTCCTCACCTCTCTACTTTCATTTTCTGTTTTGGGTGTAAGTGTGAGTCAGGCTGCTGAACCTGCAACAATTGCTTTACAAAAACAAGTCGCCGGCTACTATCATCACCAAATTGGTAATACTCAGATTACTGCCCTGCTGGATGGCACAAACTACTTAAATCCATCGATGTTTAAAGGCCTAAATGATGCAGAAAAAACTGAGATTTTGAAGAAATATCATGCCGATCAAGCCAAAGGCATACAGACTTCAGTCAATGCTTTCCTGATTAATACAGGCAATCAACTGCTCATGGTGGATAGCGGTGCTGCAAGCTGCTTTGGTGCACACTTAGGGTCAATTTATAACAACCTCAAGGCATCAGGTTATCAACCTGCGCAAGTGAGTAGTATTTTCCTGACTCATCTCCACCCTGACCATGTTTGTGGCATTTCAAATAACGGCGCAGCAAATTATCCAAATGCCACCTTACATATTTCTAAAACCGAATATGACTACTGGCTGAGTCCAAATACCGTCAAAAAACTACCGAAAGACCAGCAGGAAAGTTTCTTAGGCACCGTAGAGAAAATTAAAGCAGCCCTTGCACCCTATGAAAAAGCTAAAAAAGTAAAAGTCTTTTCTGATAAATCTTTAGCCTTTGGTGGTGTCGAGTTTAAGCCATCCTTTGGTCATACCCCAGGGCATTACAGCTTTAAACTCAAAGCAGATGGTCAAGAAGTGGTTTTTGTGGGTGACATCGTCCATTCACATACCTTGCAATTCGACAAACCTGAAACAGCCATAGAATTCGATGTCGATCCTAAAACTGCGGTGCAAACCCGTTTAAAGCATTTTGCTGAATACGCCAAGCAAGGTCAGACCATTGCAGCGCCACATTTACCATTTCCGGGGATCGGTCATATTTACTCGAAAGATGGAAAGAGCTATCAGTGGATTCCCGTACATTTTAAAGATTAATTGAATACTTCAGATTTTAGCTCCGGATGAAACCCTAATTTGTTATGGTTTTATTTATTGGAAATATAGCTAATCAATAGCCTATATGACTTCTAAAATTTAAAACCATGATGTACTTTTGCAATTCAAAATCATCTTTCACTTATTTTTTTAAATTTTTTCTTAAAAATCCTTTTACTTTTCATGTGCACCTTTAACACACATTTTTAACACACCATTTTCCCTGATAAAGCTAAATATCTAAAAAACAAAATATAAATTTAAATTTTATCTTTTCTTATGATGTCTTAGTTTGGTGCATAAAATTCTATTGTGCTTTATATCGAGTCTTGTCAGTTTCAAGAAATTCTTTATCAAAATTTCCCTTGTTAGTAACTCTTTTCGAATCATTTTGCCTCTATATACTGGATTTCTTTTGTGATTCTATGCACTAAATTGGAACGCACAATGCAAAATATAGACTTATTATTTCTCCTTCTCGGTGCAGTTCTAGTGCTTGCCATGCATGCAGGATTTGCGTTTTTAGAACTAGGGACAGTTCGCCATAAGAATCAGGTCAATGCCTTAAGTAAAATTCTCACTGACTTTTCCCTCTCCGCCATCGCTTACTTTCTGGTGGGCTACTATATTGCCTATGGTCAGCATTTTTTCCACGATGCTTCTACTCTAGCAGCCGATCATGGTTATAACCTGATGCGCTGTTTCTTCCTGCTAACCTTTGCCGCAGCTATTCCTGCGATTATCTCTGGAGGAATTGCAGAACGTGCCAAAATGCGTTCGCAGGCTTTAGCGACTTTATTTCTGGTGGCTCTGATTTATCCATTTTTTGAAGGGATGATCTGGAATGGAAACTTTGGTTTTCAGGACTGGTTGGCAGATACCTTTGGTGCCAGCTTCCATGATTTCGCCGGCTCTGTGGTCGTGCATGGCATGGGAGGCTGGATTGCTCTGGCTGCGGTCGTTTTACTTGGTGCACGTAATGGACGCTATAAAAATGATGGCCGGATTACTGCACATCCCCCTTCATCTATCCCTTTCCTTGCTTTAGGCTCATGGATTCTGATTGTCGGCTGGTTTGGCTTTAATGTGATGAGTGCACAGCGCCTGGATGCCATTTCCGGACTGGTTGCAATTAACTCTTTAATGGCGATGGTCGGTGGAACTATTGCGGCAAAAGTAGCGGGTAAAGATGACCCGGGCTTCTTGCATAATGGTCCATTAGCCGGACTAGTTGCCATCTGTGCAGGTTCTGATGTGGTACATCCACTGGGTGCATTATTTATCGGAATCAGCGCAGGCGTAATTTTTGTGAAACTCTTTACCTATACCCAAAATAAACTCAAAGTTGATGATGTATTAGGGGTCTGGCCTTTGCATGGCGTATGTGGTGCTTTCGGTGGAATTGCTGTCGGTGTATTCGGTCAGCAATGGCTAGGAGGTATGGGCGGTGTTTCTATCATTTCACAATTATTCGGTACCGTACTGGCGATTGTAGTGGCTCTGGCAGGTGGATTCCTGGTTTATGGTCTGCTGAAAGTGTTGATCGGTATTCGTCTGAGTCAGGAAGAAGAATTTACCGGTGCGGATTTATCTATTCACCGGATCTCGGCAAATTCGGAAGAAAATATTTTTTAAGAACCAAATTAAAAAAGCCCCGAATCATTGGGGCTTTTTTTATGGTCTGCGATAATTGGAAAATTACTTCATCCCAAAGATCAGCTTTAATCCCAGCACGGTCATGACCGCCCCTGCTGCACGGTCAAAACCGGCTTTAAACTTCAAATATACTCGACGTGGCTTTTCAGCAGAAAGTGCAACGGCCACCAGCGAGCACCAGCCTGCATCAATAAAGAAACATAAAACCGGTAATACAAAATAAAAGTAAGTTGGAATTTCTTTTGGCAAAAGCGCAGTAAAAATACTGGCCAATACAATGGCAATTTTTGGGTTAGATAATTGAGTAATCAAACCTGTCATATAAGCACGACGTAAGGACATTTGAGTTTGACTGTCATCGCCTGCATCGATCGGTTCTTTGGCATGCTTGATAATTTTAAAAGCCAACCAAAGCAGATATAAACCACCACAAATTTTAAGCGCCAGATAAGCAGATGGCACAGCCAGCAAGAATGCCTGTAAACCTAGGACTGCAAGTAGGCCAAAAATAGCCGCCCCTGTTCCAGTACCTAAAGCTGTAAATAGGCCATGCTTACGTGAGATCGCAATTGAATTTTTCGCTACATAAATAGAAGTCGGTCCTGGGCTCATTGCACCTAACATGAGTGCAAAGGCAATTGAACCTAAAATCCAAAATGATTCCACGTGACCATCCAAACTTAAAATGAATGGCTTATTTTAAGTAAAAATAATTTATTTTGCTTTAATATTTCTACACAAATGATGCAATATTTGTGCGAAATCCGGCTATTTCTTCAGTTGGTCTTGTGCGGTGAGAGATGAATCAAGCATCTTATAATCATGGTCATGCACCGGTACTCCGCCAATGATCATGCTTCGTGTATCAGTTTTAGGTTTATTCAGCGGATCATCACAGCCAGATAAGCCTAAGAGCAATATACTTAAAATCGTATAGGATAGTATTTTCATTATTCTATCCTCCTCTAAGTTCCCTATAAGATTCAGATTAGCAAATTTGTTTAAATTTTCAGCATATGAATTGTGACAATCTACAAACCTTTATTCTCAGTATCAGGAATACATGATTCTGCCATCCTGCTGATTCTATTTCGCTATAATTTGCTCATTCTTAGCTTATGAAAATACCATGTTTGAAAAAATTGCCCAGCATATTCCAGACCAGCGCATTTGGCTGAAAGACAGGTTTGTAACCATACGCCGTCTGGATCTGGTGCATCCGCAAATATCAGGCAACAAGTTTTTTAAACTGAAATACAACTTTCTGGAAGCACAGCAACTTGGCTTTAAAAAGCTGCTTACTTTTGGTGGCGCTTATTCCAATCATATTGCCGCAACGGCGTTTGCAACACGGCAGTTTGGCTTTGAGAGTGTCGGCATTATTCGGGGTGAGGAACTGGCCCATCAGCCTTTAAATCCTACTTTAGCGTTGGCACAACAATTTGGCATGCAGTTACATTTTGTGAGTCGTGAAGAATATCGACGTAAACAGGACGCTAATTATCTAGAAGCGTTAGCACAAAAGTTTCCTGCACATTACATCATTCCTGAAGGCGGTACTAATGCATTGGCGATTCGGGGATGTCAGGAGATTCTAAAGGACGGCGATGCACAATTTGACGTGATCTGCTGTGCTGTAGGCACTGGTGGCACGATTACAGGTTTGATTGAAGCCAGCCAGCCTCATCAACAGGTAGTAGGATTTTCTGCCTTAAAAGGCGATTTCCTGAATAAGGAGGTGGCTAAACTGACCAAGAAAAGAAACTGGTCCATTCTCGATGATTATTGTTGCAGTGGTTATGCCAAAACCACTCCTGAACTGATCCAGTTTATACAGCACTTTGAAGCTGAATATGATATTCCCTTAGAGCAAATTTATACTGGAAAAATGCTGTTGGGAATTTCAAATCTGATTGAAAAAGGCTGCTTTCCACCAGAAACAAAACTGCTGATCCTGCATACTGGTGGACTACAAGGTCGAAATATTTAACTCGCTTAGAGTTCTGATCGAAACTTAAATGCCTATCGGATTATTTCCGTTTAAGGCAATCAGCCCTTTTACCAGTCGATAGACGTGCCAGACAAAGACAAGAAAAATAATCACAAAACCGATTAGAATCACGGTGAGCAGCCCACCTAGAATATAACCCAGCAAGCTGAACCAGAAGGTTTTAATCTGCCAGTCCACATGACTTTCCAGCCAGGTGCCTCGCATTTCATCACGTTTGATATAATTCATGATAATTGCGATTAATGGGGTTATTCCCAAGAAAAAACCCAGTAGATGAAGAATATAGCTGATCAGATTATATTGTTTGTATGCTGCCGTATCCGTCATAAATTATTCCTTTCATTGTGATTATTTTTTAGGCATGACAAAACTATGCATGAATCCGCCAGCTGCTTCAAATTATTTATGATAAATATTCGCTAATACGTTGTAATTCGGGCAGCGCCCTTCAGGAATAGAGAAAGCTGAAATAAAATTGTCTATAATGCTCCCCTTTCTTCTCCCTTGAGTGTGTCATGTCTGTTCAGCAATACGATGTTTTGGTCATAGGTGCAGGTGCATCAGGTTTAATGACGGCCTATATGGCAGCACAACGTGGTCGTAAAGTCGTAGTCGTTGAAAAAGCCAATAAGGTGGGTAAGAAAATCCTGATGTCCGGTGGTGGCAAATGTAATTTCACCAACCTCTATGTCGAACCTGAAAATTTCATCTCGCACAATCCGCATTTCGTGATTTCAGCACTGACCCGCTATACCAATTGGGATTTTATTGGCATGGTCTGTGAATATGGCATCGAGTATGAAGAACGTAAACACGGACAGCTATTCACCTTAAATGGTGCCAAAGAAATTCTGGCGATGCTGCTGTCCGAATGTGACAAAACTGGTCTGGTCGAGATCAAAACCAACTGCGAAGTGAAAGCTGTCAATACTGTGGACGATCAAGGATTTCAGGTAGCCACTTCTTTAGGATATTTTGAAGTAGAATCGGTTGTGGTTGCTTCAGGTGGCCTGTCTATTCCAACCTTAGGTGGTTCAGGCATCGGCTATGAGATTGCCAAACAGTTTGGACATCATGTCTATCCAACCCGTGCCGGTCTGGTGCCCTTTACTTTCTCGGATAGTTTCAAGGAAATCACCACCCGTCTGAGCGGTAATGCAGTCGAAGCCACGCTGTCTAATGATCTAAACAGTTTTACTGAAGCTTTACTGTTTACCCATCGTGGCCTAAGTGGCCCTAGCTCCCTACAGCTGTCAAATTACTGGGATGTTGGCCAAAGCTTTAAGGTCGATTTCTTACCAAGTGTCGACCTGTTTGATTTCTTTAAATCTAAAAAACAGAGTCAGCCTAAAGTTCTGCTACGCACTCTATTGACCGAATATTTACCGAAAAGTGTAGTACTAGAATTACAGAATCTGATCTGGACTGAAGTAGCTGAAACACCCATTGGCAATATTAGTGATGACAAGCTGGAACAGATTGCCAAACGTTTAAGTGGCTTTGAACTGAAGCCTTCTGGAACTGAAGGTTACCGGACAGCTGAAGTGACTTTGGGCGGCGTAGATACAACCGAAGTTTCATCTAAAACCATGGAAAGCAAAAAGCAGAAAGGCTTGTATTTTGTGGGCGAAATACTGGATGTGACTGGTCATTTGGGAGGTTTTAACTTCCAATGGGCATGGTCATCAGCACATGCCGCATCGGAATATGTTTAATACAAAGATGATCTGGGAAGAGAAAATACTTCGCTTATTCCAGATAATCCGTTTTAAACAGGCTGAGATTGGCCGTATTTTCTAAACGGTCAATCGTCAGTTGCATTTTCTGAGCCGCTTCCTGCAGATGTAAGGGTACTTGATCTGCCATAGGTGCCATGAATTTATGCTGAAATGTTTTCCACATCTTATTGATCTCCTTTTTCTTTATATTTTTAATGCAAGAAAAATACCAAAATCATTTTAGTATTCACTTGAATATTCTATATTTTTTAAAAAAGAAATTCTATGTATAGTGACTAGGCAGTATTTCGACTTAGTTAAATTCGTCTGGATCAGGTATTTTCTTATCCAGCTCTTTTTCAGCCTGCTCATCCTGTTTGCTTTTCACAAAGACAAATCGATAAGCAGCCGTGAAAAAGCCAATGGTTATGCCTGCTATCACTAAGGGTGCTAACAGATTATTCGGTTTCTTGGCATTCATTCAGATTTCCTCAGGATTAAAAAAATCGACCACTCAAGCGTGGCCGATTTTGTTTAAATAAAACAGGTTAATTCGGGTCATCTTTTTTTGGATGACTATCGACATCCGGTTCTTCTTCACCTGTAGAACCAAATGGATTATTCGCTGGTGGATGAGTTGGATCAACTTGAAGCGAATCCGGCACAGCCTGATCTACATCTGGTGTCACCTGATCTACACCTGAAGCTTCATCATCCTGTGGTGCAGTAGTTAAGGTCGCTGGCGTACTATTGGATAAATTGGTACGCATTGGCGCATTGTCATCTTGTGATTGATCTTGCTTCGGCACAATATTTTCTCCTGTAGTTGAACTGCCTGCACCTGTAGTACCACTGACATCAGCACCTAAGCCTGAAGTCATGATATTAGTTTCATTTTTCAAAGGATTCGGTTCTTTAGCTTCTCGTTTAGCTTTATCAATCAAATCAGTCAGTACACGTTCTGCTGGTTGACGGCCACCGAGACCAAAGGCCAAGGCAAATGCCACAGCAACAGCACCCAGAGTTAAACCGAAGGCCAGATTCACGATCGAGTCAGCAATGCCCATGGCACGTAGACCCATCGCAATGACCAGACCCATGATCAGTACACGAACCAGGTTCGCTAACCAGCGTGAACTGTTGTATTCACCACGTTGCACAATATTGGCAACTACATTGGCCAGCCAGAAGCCAATCACCAGGATCACAGCACCTAGCAGGATGTTTGCACCGAAGTAGATGAACATCGCGATCAGGCCACTCACCTGTTCAAAGCCTAAACGGTCGGCTGCTTCAGAAACCGCAAATAGCATAGTGAACAGTACAATCAGATAACCCACCAGACTTGATAGTTTGGTTTTGCCCAGGAAACGTTGTAGATCCAGTTTGGCTGGAACTTCGTCCACGCCTGTTCCGGCAACGACTTCAGTCACCAGACGTGCTACCAGTCTAGACACCACATAAGCCAGAATCAGAATCAGTGCAGCAGCAATGATATTTGGAATGGCATTCATGATCTCATACAGCATTGCAGTTGCTGGTTGAGAAATTGCTTCAATACCCAATGCTTCAAACGCAATGATTAATGACGTAATAATTACGACTGCGAAGATGAATGAACCAATCAGTTGAGCGACATTCGAGTTTTTGAAAATGCCGACTTTTTCAGCTTGATGTTGAATATTCAGGCTGTTGAGCAAACCTTCAACTATACCGCGAACAATTTTTGCCAGAATGTATCCGACAAATACAATAACTGCAGCAATGAAGATATTAGGCAGATAACTTACAACATCAGTCAGCATGTTCTGCACTGGCAGTAATAAACCATGTAGACCTAGAATCGACAAGACGATTGGCAAGAACAGCAGTAAAATCAGCCAGTAAACAATTTCACTGATATTTTGGCTAATTGGGCTGACACCGACTTCGGCACTCAGCTTTTCATCCAGCTGGGTGCGATCAAGCATTTTTTGCAAGCCGACTTTGACCAGATTTGCCACAATCCACCCAACAAAGGCCACAGCAACAGCCGCCAGCAATTGTGGAATAAAGAGCAGGAACTGCTGGATCATATTACTGAACGGTCCGCTCACTGCTGTCAGATTCAACACGTTAAGCGCACCGATGACCGCAATAATCAGAATAATCCAGAACACAACACGAGCGATAATACTCTCGACATTAGAGCGATGTCCTGTCGCTGCATTTAAGTGTGTATTGGTCCCTAGTTTTTGCAAGATTTTTTTAACACCTGCCGAGACGAGTAATGCAATAATCCAACCTAGGACTAATATGGCAATTGCACTAAGAATTGGATGAAACTGATCCCAGTAGTACATGGCATCATAGCCACCACGTGGGCCTCTCATATAATCATTCATGTTTTCTGCCCTCTTTGTTATTACGCTATTTGTCTGAATTCACGAGCTTATTTTTGAAATCTTCAGCTCTTTCCGATTGCTTATAAAGCTTGAACTTCCTGTGCTTAGCTTGCCTGGAGATACAGAACTTTGAAAAACATCACCACCTATTGCAAAAAAGCCCTAGTCATGAACCAGAGCTTTTTTTAATAATTCCAATTATTGGGTGGCCTGTTGAGCATCAGTTGCAGTAGCTTCTGCTGTATCTTGTGACATTTCGCCTACAGTGGCTGTTGCTTCTGTCATCGCATCATCTGCAGTAGCGATTGCTTCATTGCTTTCACCGCCTGGAGTAGCCGCCGGACTAGCATTATTGGCAGGGGCTTCAGTCGCTGGTACTGATGTATTAGGCTGAGTCGCAGGCGCATCTGGCTTCACATCTGCAAACATATAGAACAGGACTGCCAGTAAAAAGATACCGACCAAAATCAGGATATACACAGGAATGCGCTTCTTCTGCGTAATTGCTGCCTGATCATGCAAAGGTGGTTTTTTATTAAAATCATCAACCATGACCATTCTCACTCTTTCTTATTCATAAGTAGATTTTTATCATAACAAGCAGTTATCACAGCTTCTGTGACAAAAGATGGTGAGATAGTGAATGGATGTAAGTTATATGTATGAGTCTGATGAACTTGGTATTAGTTTCAAAAAGAGGCACTTTCTAGCGTGAACATACTATGGTCTTATGGTTAGAAACTCTCTTCCCAGACAGTTGATACTGCCGGTTTTTAGCTGATTTATCAGGAGTTGAATTGTCTATAAAACAAACAATATACCACTATGATTTTATTAAATTTTAAACACATTCTAAGTGGGCTAAAACATGCTGTAAAAATACCATTTTTCAATATACCTGCTACTTTGTGCAAAATACGTTATAATTATCCACCTTATTTTTCATGCACCCGAGTTTTATGGCGTATCGTCAACAGAGTGTATCGCTTGATCTTGACACTGACGTCACACATCAATGTGCTTTGCACTACACTCGTGATCAGCATCTGATTGGAATCATTGAATTTAGCAAACCGAGCTTTATGCTACGCTGGCAGGATCTGGAATATTTCCGCCGCCGTACTGAAGAAATGTCGGTGATGCCTTTTCCGGACTGCATTAATGCCATGGTCATTGATGTAAGGAATGTTGCAGCTTGGCTAGATAATGACGTTCCGATTATTCCATGGCGCCTACTGGAAGAAGATTGTCCGGTACGTCTAGTTGTGCCTGCGGATCGGATCGAGCATTATGCCGGTTTCTTTGAGCCGACCTGGTTAACGACCGATACAGATACTGCCATTCAGGAAATCCGTGACTTTATGGATATGTTTGTACATTAATTCCTAAATAGCAAAAAACCTCCGTATGGAGGTTTTTTTTGTGCCTAAAATTCTTCCCTTTATTAAAGGAAAGGATTTATTCCCTCTCCTCTTAGGAGAGGGTCAGGGAGAGGTAAATTATTTAAGACTCTTACCTTTATGAAGCAATGCTGCTCACCTTTAAGAAAGGGAGAAACTCTAAAGAAATTACCAATAATTCTCTACCGCAATATTTCCTTCACCACGGCGGTTCATGGTCAGACCACGTGCTTTTAGCGCTTCTTTGGTATCTTCCACCATTTCGGGGTTACCACAGAGCATCACATGACTGGTTTCAGGATTAAGCTGGAGTCCTGCTGCCCGTTCAAGTTCCCCATTTTCAATCAAGATCGGTAAACGATGGTGAAGTGCTGCTTCAGGATCACGGGTAATGATTGGAATAAATTTAAAACCTGTATGACCTTCACCAAAGCTCTCGGCAATTTCCTGAATACGGTCGACATAAGCCAGTTCGTCTTGCGTACGGACGCTATAAACCAGGTTAATATGTTTATATTTATTCCAGGTCTCAAAGTCTTGCAGCATGGATAAAAATGGTGCCAGACCCGTACCAGTACCAAGCAGCCATAAATCTTGTGGCAATGGCAATTGATAACGTGCAAGCGTCAGATAACCATAAGGAATCTTCTCAAGGTAAAGTTCATCGTCGACTTTAAGATGTTGTAAATTCGAAGTAAATTTTCCTTCGGGAACCACAATCGAAAAAAATTCCAGCGTTTCATCAAAAGGCGATGACACAACTGAATATGCCCGAACGACCAGTTCATCCCCCACTTTTAAGCCAATACGCGCAAACTGTCCTGCCGTAAACTTGAAATGCGCAGGTCTGGTCATGGTGAAACTAAACAGCGTATTGGTCCAACGGTGTACAGATAAAACCTTTTCTAAGCTAAATTTTTCAATAGACATGATTCAAACGTGGCATCAAAGACTATGCTCATGGTAGCATGACAGCATAATTTATTAATATTTTTTAAATGTTAAGGCTCTATTCATGCGCATGACTTTACGCCAGTTGGCTGTTTTTGTAGCAGTTGCTCAAGAAGGCACCGTCACCAAAGCCAGTGATGCAGTCAAACTCACCCAAAGTGCGGCGAGTATGGCTTTAGCAGATTTAGAAGATGGTCTTGGCGCGCCTTTATTCGACCGTCTTGGTAAGCGTTTACAGCTCAATGACTTAGGTCGTTTTCTTCTCCCGCAAGCTCTTGAAATCCTTGGCCGCTGTGAAGCTTTCGAGCAGGCAGCCAAAGGTGAACTGCAAAGCATTGACCTTCGTCTCGGTGCGACGCTGACCATTTCCGACTATCTGATGCCAGATCTGATGGCGGATTTCCTGAAAATCCAGCCACAGGCTCACTTGCAACTGCAGGTCGGCAATACCCGTCAAATGATCGAAGCCGTAAATCAGTTCCAGCTAGATTTGGCCCTGATTGAAGGTTCTTGCCATTTACCACAACTGCAATGTATTCATTGGCGCGATGATGAACTGGCAGTATGCTGTGCGCCGGATCATCCTCTAGCTCAGCTAAACCGTCCGCTCACTGCTGAAGATTTTAAATCGGTTGAATGGATTTTACGTGAAGAAGGTTCAGGAACTCGTGAAGTCTTTGATAATGCCATTTTAAAAGATGTACCTGATGCCAATATTCGTCTGACTCTAGGTCATAATGAAGCGATTCTGAAGATTGTGGCAGGTGGTTTAGGGATGTCCTGTATTTCCAAGCTGGCGATTGAACCTTTGCAGGAAAAAGGTCAACTGGTCATTCTGAATACTCCATTCTGGTCACTCACCCGTCCTTTATTTATGCTGGTACACCGCCAAAAATATCAAGGACCAGGTCTTAAAGCCTTTATGAAATTCTGTGAAGCATAAATTTCACTTTCAATAAAAAAAAGCGCCTTTTGGCGCTTTTTTTTATTTACCGATGTCCAAATTGGCTTTCACATGGGATCCCATCGCCATCACCATCCATTTTGGTATTTGGACAATTTCTTAAAAAGTATAAAGCTTCTTCATATGAACTCATTTGACTACAATGCTGTCGTCCATCACAGCTAAAATTCTGCTGTACTTGTGGTTCTTCAACTATACGTTGCACTTCTACTGGCTGTATTCTGCTGCTTTGCCAATCCTGATATTTGTTATAAACCGCATAGGCTAAGCCAATCATAATCAGAAGTCCAATGTAAGTGCTAAAGCTACTTTTCTTCTCTTGAGATTGTTTTCGTTGAGTAATACGAGGCTTATTTTCTAATGCTCGTGACTGAGGCGTATGTCGAGGGGTTTCCGTTTTGAGATCCAAACGCACAATATTGTCTGCTTTAAACTTGCCTGCATCCTGTACTTTGAGAAACTTTAACCTTTCCCCAACTTTTGGTGGCACATTCTTATTTGGAAAGTCTTTAATATGGAAGAATAAATCTTTTGACTCACCCGCTATCTCAATAAAACCAAAACCTCGTTCTTCGTTATAGGTCTTGGTCTTCCCCTCTAAAAACATAATTCACTCTATTGTTTGATATTTTTAACTATTGTATTCAAAAAGCGTTTTAAATTCTAAAAATAAAAAAGCACCGTAAGATGCTTTTTTTATTTGAAGGATGAGACAAATATCTTAATAAATGAGAACCTAACTTAAATTTCTCCAAAAATTATAAATCCAATCGCTGTTACCAGAATCAACCAGAGTGTGGGACTAAAGAAAATAGTATTGCGTGCCGGATTGACTATTGCAGAAGTAGAAGCTAGAGATGGTAATACAACTACTTCAGAAACGAACTCTTCCTGATGCTTGATATCCAGACGTACCATATTGTCCAGTTGAATCGCATTTTGCTCTTCAATTATTCTAAATTTAAGTCGTTCTCCGACTTGAGGCGCGATTTCAGGTGAAGGTAGTTGATCTAACTGAAAATTAAGCTCCTGTGCATTATTTTTTAGTTCAATACTCCCAATCCCACGTACAGCATCATAGGTTTTAATTCTTCCATCTGTAAACATGATATGTGTCCCTAGATCATTCAACAGATGCGTAGTTTATATGGAAGGGATTAAAAGATATTGTTGAGCTTTGGTGGGTATTTTATTATTTTAGCAACATTCTATAAGCTTTAAATTACACAAGATTCCTATAACTTACATAAACTTATAACTCGAATAAAAAAGAGGCTTTAAAGCCTCCTTTTAAATGTATTTTCCAGGCAAATATTAACGCTTTAAATTCGACAATAGGGCTGAAGTAATCGAAGTATTGACTGCTACCGCTTTGGCTTTTTTGGCTTTCTTCGATTTATCTTCTACACGTTCAATTTTAATGGCTTTATAGCGATCACCATTCTGAACCACATTGAATTTTACTCGGTCATTGCGCTTCGGCTCACCTAAATCGGCGGGGAAATCCGAGATATGAAAAAATACCTCACCTTCAGGTGAAGAAATAAAACCAAATCCTTTTTCTGGATTGTACTGTTTTACTTTTCCTTGGTATTGCTCGGAAGTCATAAACGTCCCCTTCTCTGTATCTGTCAGTATTCAGTATATAAAAAAGAGGCTGTAAAAGCCCCTTTTCTGTTCACTTTCAAAAATATTAGTCTTTTTGAACTGAACCAAAAATCTTGTCACCCGCATCGCCCAAACCTGGAACGATGTAACCATTTTCATTCAAGCCATGGTCAATCGCCGCAGTGAAAATCACCACATCTGGATGAGCTTCTTCAACACGTTTAATGCCTTCAGGGGCTGCGACCAATACCATCACACGAATATCTTTACAGCCGCTGGCTTTCAATACGTCAATCGCAGCAACCAGAGAAGAACCAGTCGCCAGCATTGGATCAATGATCATCGCAAGACGGTTTTGTACGTCTGGAACCAGTTTTTTATAGTAAGTACGTGCCTGTAGGGTTTCTTCATCACGTTCCAGACCCAGTACAGAGACTTTGGCACTTGGAATCAGATTCAGGAAACCATCCAGCATACCAATGCCCGCACGTAGAATTGGCACAACAGTAATTTTCTTACCTGCAATACGATCTACAGTTACCGGTCCGTTCCAGCCGTCAATCTCATGCTCAACGACAGGAAGATCCTTGGTCGCTTCATAAGTCAAAAGCATAGTCACTTCCTGAGCTAGCTCACGGAAGTTCTTGGTACTAATGTCAGCACGACGCAGTAAACCGAGTTTATGTCGAATTAATGGATGACGGATTTCATGGATTGCCACGGGAGAACACCTAGAAGGTTAAAGATAAATTTCCGCTATTATAAAGACTTTTCCGGATTTGTTTAACTAAAAAAGCCCCCAATCGTGGAGGCTTTTTTGTAATAACTTCAAACTTGCGCTGAATTAGTTAAAACCACTTTGAACCAAAGTGAAAATAAACTGTTGTAATTCAGGCGACATTGCGAAGAATGCATAGCGAGACAGCGCAATGATCGGATCTGGATAAACACCGATCACCAGTACCAGTAATGCGACAAGCAATACCATGATACCGCCGACTTTTTGTCCCCAGTGATTTACAGCATCAAGACGTGGTGTTTCTGGTGGAGTCATATACATGACAACCATCACACGCAGGTAGTAGTACAGACCAATACCTGAACCCAGGATGACCATCGCAGCAAGGAACCAAGACTCACCTGCTACCGCAGTTTTCACTACCAGGAACTTACCGATGAAGCCCGCTGTTAATGGAATACCTGCTAGAGACAGCATCATCACAGTTAATACAGCAGTCAATACTGGACGGCGCCAGAACAGACCACGGTACTCCGCCAGGCTACCTGCTTCATCTGTATTGTTATACGGACTAGACATCAGCGTTACCACACCGAAAGCACCAATCGTAGTCAATACATACGTGATGATATAGACGTTTACACTTTCAAAAGTCGCGAAACCTTGAACCTGTAAAAAGTCAGTATTACGTGCAGATACGATCGCAACCAGTACATAACCGAAGTGAGCAATTGAAGAGTATGCCAAGATACGTTTCAAGTTCACCTGTTTCACTGCAAGCAAGTTACCTACAATGATGGAAAGTACTGCAATCACGCTGATGATAGTTACGAAGCTATCTGACAGGATTAAGCCAGAAGACAATACATAACGTACGAACAGACCCAGCATTGCCACTTTAGACACAGTTGCAAGGAAAGTTGCAACTGGTGCTGGAGCACCTGCGTATACGTCTGGTGTCCATTTGTGGAATGGAGCCAGTGACAGTTTAAAGCCCACAGCGAATACGATCAGTGCCAGACCAATTACTACAGCAGGTTGACTGAATGCAGTTAACAGTTTGCCTGGTTCAGCGACAAAGCTTAGAGAACCTGTATATGCATAAACATATGCCATACCCATCAACAACATTGCAGATGCAGTTGCTGAAAGCACCAGATATTTCACACCTGCTTCAAGCGATTGAGAACGCTGATGTGTATACGCCAATAAGCCGTATACAGGGATCGACATGAGCTCAAGGCTAATGAAGAAAGATGCATAGTGAGAACTTGCCACCATCAGCATCGCACCGGCAACGGAGGTCAGCATCAGGATGTATAGTTCTTCACGGTTATCTTTATAGGTTTCAATATAAGCATGTGACAAGGTACTGCACGCCAGTGCAGCCACAATAATCACAAACTGATACAGCATCGTAAACGGATCTACGAGGAACAGATTCATTACATTGGCAGGTGCAAATTGACCCGCTAACAGAACGAACAGAATGTACAACGCCGCCAGGTTTAGACCAATGACTGTCGTAGTCGCAACTAAGTTATGGTTACGCTTAATTGCAGTAAGCAACATCACGACGATCGCAGTCAATGACACGATCATCACAGGTGCTAGAGGCATAAGCTCAGAAAAAGACATTGTGAAGTTCATGGCTTATTGGATCTCCACATTTTCAGCTGAAACGGCAGCTTGCTGCACAGCATCAGCTGCTTCAGACACAGGAATGTAGCTATTCGCTAACCACGCCATGCTTGAGTTAGAAACGTCAAGGAAGCTTTGTGGGTATAGACCAAGCCATGCTAGACCAAATGCACAGATCAGCAAAATTACCACTTCACGTGCATTTAAATCTTTTAACGGATTTGTGTAGTGCTGTTTTTGCTCTTCGTTTGGAACACCAAACAACGCTTTATGGATCAGAATCAAACCGTACAGACCCGCAAATACCAGGCTGATTGCAGCGAGGATTGTGAATGCAGGAAATTTACCGAATGAACCCATCAGGATCAGGAACTCACCAATGAAGTTACCTAGACCTGGAATACCGACAAGCGCCGCGATGAAGAACATCAGGAAGAATGCAAGGTATGGGAACTGACCACGAATACCACCCATCAAACGCATATCACGTGTATGAACACGTTCGTACACCTGACCACACATAATGAACAGCGCTGCAGATGACAGACCGTGAGCCAGCATCATGATCATCAGACCTTGGAAGGTCAGGATGTTACCTGCATAAATTGCAAGTAAAACGAAGCCCATGTGTGAAATAGACGTATACGCCAATAAACGTTTCATATCGGTTTGCTGGAAAGCACACCAAGCACCGTAGAAGATACCGATTAAACCGAAAATGATCGCGATGTCTGCAAACTGTGCAGAAGCCGCCGGGAAGAATGGAATCACGAAACGGATCAGACCATAAGCAGCTGTCTTAATCAAGATACCTGCAAGGTCAACAGAACCGGCTGTTGGTGCTTGTGCATGCGCATCTGGTAACCAGCCGTGTAATGGGAAAACTGGAAGTTTTACCGCAAAACCGATAAATAGACAGATCATGAATGCATAAGCAACTGCTGGTGCTTGTGTATCCAGCATGTTCGCTACACCCATCAGGTAGTTGTAGTCGAAACGGATTTGACCAGTCATGGTGTAGCCTACAGTCACCAGACCAAGGATACCAATCAGCATGACTAAACCAGCTACCTGTGTGTAAATGAAGAACTTGGTTGCGGCATATACACGTGACTTGCCTTCTGCCCCTTTATGACCCCAAAGTGCGATCAGGAAGTAGATCGGCACCAGCATCATCTCCCAGAAGAAGAAGAACAGGAACAGGTCAATCGCCAGGAATACACCGATTACACCACCCAGAGACCATAAAAGATTCAAGTGGAAGAAACCCACGTTTTTCTGAATCTCACCCCATGAACAGCCTACTGCCAGCACACCAAGGAGTGCAGTCAAGCCAACCATCAGTAAAGACAAACCATCCACCGCAAGGTGAATGTTAATGCCCAGGGTTTGAATCCAAGGCAATTTGAACTCGGCTGCCCACGTAGGAGCCGCACCGCCAAGTTCATAGTTATAAGTACCCGACTGCCAAAGGACGATGGTCAAGACCAGCGTCACTAACATACCAATCAGCGCGATATAACGCGGAAGGTGTTGGTCGAGTTTATCGACCAACCAGCAAATAAAACCTGCAATGAACGGAATGAGGATCAGAGCCGGCAAAATAATATTGTTTGGAGCTTCCATTTTATTTCCCCACTACCTGAATCACGAGCAAGATCATCAGTAGGACAACGACACCGAGCCCCATACTAGATGCATATTCACGCAGTGAACCTGTTTGACGTGAACTAGTAAAGCTATGACCACCTTTAACCAGTGCAGGCAGCACTAGCCAGAAGCCATCAATCGGATCACGACCGAACAGTTTCGCGAAGAACAAATAAGGCTTCACAAAAACGATGTCATACAGCTTGTCAAAACCAAGTGCATTACGGCAGATGTTTGCAAGGCCCGCACCCAGAGAAGTTTTCGCAAAAGATTTCACAGCGTTGTAAGCAAAAGCAAACAACACTACGCCAATTGCAAGACCTACCAGTGCAATACCTACTGCTGTGTATTCTGCAGTATGCATGCCATGTTCAAGTGCTTCCGGAATTTCAAATGCAGGAAGTTTAGCCGCATTCAAAATACTTTCCACAGGCGCTTTTAATGCTGCACCCACGAAAGTTGAAAGTACTGCAAGAATTGCCAATGGACCCCAGTAAGTTACACCCTTGATTGCATGGTAAGGTGTGTTTTCTTTACCGAAGAATACCACCCAGATCAGACGGAATGTATAGATCGAAGTCAGGAACGCACCGATTACACCCACCCAGTAAAGTGTGCTGTAAACTGCGATTGATTGGCCTTGTACCCAAACCGCACCCAGGATTGCATCTTTTGAGAAGAAGCCCACAGTGATGAATGGAATTGCAGCCAATGCACCGCCACCAATGGCGAAACATGCAAACAGGAATTTGTTCTTGTAGAACAGACCGCCCATCTTGAAGATATTTTGTTCGTGGTGGTAAGCCAGAATCACTGCACCAGAAGACAAGAATAATAATGCCTTGAAGAATGCGTGAGTCAGCATATGGAACAGACCCGCCTGGTATGCTTCAGCACCTACAGCCATAAACATATAGCCCAACTGACTCATAGTTGAGTAAGCCAGAATACGTTTGATGTCTGTTTGTACCAATGCAGCAAAACCAGCCACCAGCAATGTCACCGCACCAGTAATTGAGATGAACATCATCACTTCAGGTGCAAGTTCAAATACTGTGAACAGACGGCAGCACAGGTAAACACCTGCTGTTACCATTGTTGCAGCGTGGATCAATGCAGAAACAGGTGTCGGACCTGCCATCGCATCTGCCAACCAGGTTTGTAACGGGATCTGTGCAGATTTACCAGCAGCACCCAAGAACAGCATTAACGCAGTCCAGATGGTCAATGATGAGCTTTGAGTCATCACAGTCGCAGCATTTTCTACGATGTACTGAGTATTTAGCGTACCGAATTGCTGGAACAGCAAGAACATGGCAATCAGCAGGAATACGTCACCAATACGGGTAACGGTAAATGCCTTGATCGCTGCCACACCGTTTGCAGGATTTTGGTAGTAATAACCAATCAGCAGATAAGAACACAGACCTACACCTTCCCAACCCAGGAATAACAACGCCAGGTTGTCACCCAGTACCAGCAATAACATGCTTGCAACGAACAGGTTGAAGTAAGAGAAGAAACGTGCGAAGTCTTGTTCACCGCGCATGTACCATGATGCAAAGATATGGATCAGGAAACCAACGCCTGTCACCATGCCCAGCATCAACAGAGACAAACCGTCCAGGTGCAGGCTGATGCCCGGTGCAAAACCACCGACATTGAACCAGGTCCAAAGAGGTTGCACCACCGCGGTAGAACCATTGTTGACAAAGTCCATACCCGCAATGAGTGCGAACAATGCCGATAACCCCACAGCCCCTACACCAATAATGGCTGCAACTGTTTCAGGAAGCTTATGACGCCCTGCCGCTAAAAGGACGAAGCCAATGAGCGGGAATAAAATTGTTAGATATAAATAACTCATCCGCGCATCTCACTAGCAGCATCCACATCCAGATGATGGAAGCGATGATAGAACTGAAGGACGATCGCAAGACCGATACACGCCTCTGCCGCAGCAAGGGTCAGAATCAGAATAAACATGATTTGACCATCAGGCTGTGCCCATGCACTGCCCGCCAGGACGAATGCCAAAGCAGCAGCATTCATCATGATTTCAAGGCTCATTAAAATGAATAGCAGGTTGCGTCGCACCATTACACCGTAAAAACCCAGTGCAAAAAGAATGGATGCAACGATCAAACCATGCTCTAAAGGGATGTTGCCCATTATTGTTGTTCCTCTTCTGCACCTGGTTCACGTTTACCCAAATGGAATGCTGCAACAAGTGATGCAAGCAATAACATCGCGGCAACTTCTACCAACAATAAGTATTGCGTAAAGAGTGATTGACCTACCGCTTTAGGACCGACCATTTCAGTGCCCATCACCATTGAAGGCTGTACGTAATCTGATTTAAGTACCCAAACCAGGATCAGACCAATCAGGAAGCTCATCAATGCCGGATAAGCCCACGCTGATGAAGTCAACCATTTGCGTTCCTGAGCGACAGTCTGTTCGCCCAAGTTCAGCATCATTACCACGAACACGAATAACACCATGATCGCGCCAGCATAAACGATGACTTCAAGCGCACCCGCAAATGGTGCACCCACGATCAGGAACAGCCCTGCTACAGCAAGGAGTGAAACGATCAGGCTTAATAAAGCATGTACCGGGTTCGTGTTAGTCACCACACGAACCGTAGAGACGATGGCCACAAGGGCCATTAAATAAAATGGCCACATCATGGTAATAGACTCCGTACATCAACAGGCGCACTTTCACGCTGTGCCTGACCTTTGTCCTTACCAGCAACTGCCATACCAGTTACACGGTAGAAGTTATAGTCAGGATATTTACCAGGACCAGAAATCAGCAAGTGCTCTTTTTCGTAGACTAAGTCTTGACGAACATATTCGCCCAATTCGAAATCTGGTGTCATTTGAATCGCAGTCGTAGGACATGCTTCTTCACACATACCGCAGAAAATACAGCGAGAGAAGTTGATACGGAAAAATTCCGGATACCAACGACCATCTTCACGTTCTGCTTTTTGTAGTGAAATACAGCCTACCGGACATGCAACCGCACACAGGTTACATGCCACACAACGCTCTTCGCCATCTGGGTCACGCGTTAATACGATACGACCACGGAAACGTGGTGGCACGATTTCTTCGGCTGGCACTTCCGGATATAAAATGGTGTCACGTTTGCGCGTTGCATGGGTAAAGACCATGAACAACGTACGAACGATTGACCCGAATCCAGCTAGAAATTTAAACATTTTGTTCTCCCTGCTGTCTTAGGCCTGATTCAACAGAATCACAGCACCAGTCACCAAAAGGTTAACCAACGCCAATGGCAAGCAAATTTTCCAACCAAAGTTCATCACCTGGTCATAACGTGGACGCATTAAAGAACCACGCGCCAATACAAACATCATTACGAAGAATGCTGTTTTAATAATGAACCAGAATGCGGGTGGAAGGAAATCAAGACCAAATGGTGCTAACCAGCCACCGAAGAACAGGGTTACGATCAATGCAGAGATCAGTACTACGTTTACGTATTCCGCAACGAAGAACATACCCCATTTCATACCGCCATATTCTACGTGGTAACCTTCCGCCAGTTCCTGTTCCGCTTCTGGTTGGTCAAATGGGTGACGGTGAGTTACCGCAACACCTGCAACCACGAAGATCAGGAAGCCTAAGAACTGAGGAATGATAAACCAGACATCTTTCTGTGCTTCTACGATTTCACGCATGTTGAATGAACCGGCAATTGCCACTACACCCATCAGTGAAATACCCAGGAACACTTCATAAGAAATAGTTTGCGCTGCTGAACGTAGACCACCAAGCAATGCGTATTTGTTGTTAGAAGACCAACCACCAAATAGTACTGCATATACCGCAATACCTGCCATTGCCATGAAGAACAACAGACCGATACTCATGTCTGCAACACCTAGATAAGGTGACACAGGAATAACCATGAACGACAGCACCGCAGTTGCCATCGCAACTGCTGGAGCCATACGGAAAGTCAATTTATCGGCAAATTTTGGTGTCCAGTCTTCCTTGAACATGATTTTCAGCATGTCGGCAACAATCTGGAACATACCGCCCGGACCTACACGGTTCGGACCGTAACGGTCTTGCCACAAGCCGAGTAAACGACGTTCAATAAAAGACATCAACGCAGCGATCAGTACTACAACCAGTAAGATCACGATCGCTTGAAGTACTGAATAGGCGATTGGCCAGTTTTCAGCCCACAGCGGCGTTTGACGGATTAATTCTTGTTCCATGAATTACGCTCCTACCGCGACTGAAACAGGCTCTGCAAGAGATACCGTTGGTGCAAGACCAATTGGGTAGCCAATATAACCTGTTGGTAAGTATTCAATCACTTGTACAGGAAGAACGATTGAAGTCTCGCCTGCTTTCACAGTGATCTTCTGACCGTCTTGCAGGTTCAAGCGTGTAGCATCCTGTTCGCCCACTGCAAATACTGCGTCAGGAATACGTGATTCCATTGCCGGAGTTTTGATCGTGAACTCACCAGATGCAAAAATGTGATGCATTGGTACCAGACGGAAGCTTTCAGCATTTACAAGCACAGGTGCTGGTGCAACGAAGCTACGCGCTGGACGTTTTGGTAAACGGTCGAATAAACGAACGCCTGAATCACCGCCTTTTAAGTGACCGCCCACTTCATCCTGGTATTTGTTCCAGGCTTGTGGTGAGTTCCAGCCTGCAGACCAGGCAAATGGAATCAGTGGAGATGGTGTTTCATTACCCACATAACCTTCCATAGAGAATGTTAATGCAGAATCGATATCGGTTGGCTGTTTCGGCTCGTGGACAGACAATGGCGCACGCATCGAAGTACGGCCTGAGTAACGACGTGGTTCACGTGCCACTTTCAGACCATGTACACGGAAGCCCGCATCAGGTGCAACATCCAGAATGCCTTCCAGCGCTGGAATGTTTTTTGCCACTGACTCGATCACGTCATCCAGCAAAGTCCAAGAAATCGCTTTGCCTTGTACGCCTGTTTCCAGTGCGTGTAACCAGCGCCAAGATTCTTTGATTGCCAGTTCCGGGTTGTAGTAGTTAGGGTCATACACTTGATAGAAACGTTGTGCACGGCCTTCTTGAGAAACGACAGTACCATCACCTTCAGCAAATGAGGCAGCAGACAATACGATGTTCGCTTTCTTCACAGTCGCAGTTTCAGAGTGATCCAATACGATCACCTGTTTGCCTGCAAGCGCAGCATCAACCTGAGCCGCTGGTAAACGACGGTAAAGATCGTTTTCTACAATTAGGACAGTGTCATAGTCTTGTGCAAATGCTTGCTCAAGGCTTTGACCACCGAAGATTGCCAGCCCCATTGAGTTCACTTCAGGAACAGTCAAGGTCAAGCCCGCATTACCCAGGTTTTGTGCTACTTGTGCAGCAGCTTCCATGATGGTTGCGTCTTGTAGACTTGTACCAGAGATGATCAGTGGTTTCTTGGCAGCTTTCAGCGTATCTGCAATGGTTTGTGCAAATGCTTTCGCATCGTCATCAAGACCAGTGATGACTTCACCTTTCACACCCGCAGCAATCGCGAAGCCTAAACGTGCGATGTCATTTGGAGAAGCAACCACTTCACCTTCCGCAACGTCAGACAAACGTGTTTGTGTTGCAGCCAGAATGTAAATCGGAGATTTCGCATCTTGGGCAATACGTTGTACAGGTTCAGCCAGCCATTCTTGGGTACGGCGCTCTGCAGCCATTTCCTTGCCTTTATTTTTCGCAGCTTGGCGAACAGATAAAGCCATACGTGGCGCAGTTTGAGTCAGATCTTCACCCAGAATGAGTACCGCATCATAGCTTTCGATTTCACGCATGTTCGGGTTATAAACACCTTCGGTTTGCATGATCGATGCAGCCAGCTCAACCAAATTTTGCTCTTTTTGAGCCATACCGGTTGAGTAATTGTCTTGACCAACTAACTCACGTAGTGCGAAGTTAGCTTCAAGCGATGCACGTGGTGAACCGATCCCCAGTACTTTTTTGCCTTGGATTTTCGCAATTACGGTATCCAATGCTGTATCAACAGAAACAGTTTCTACATTCGTGCCAGTACGGAACTGCGGCTGACGCGGACGGTCTTTACGGTTTACATAACCGGTACCGAAACGGCCTTTATCGCACAGGAAGTATTGGTTAACTTCACCGTTGAAACGGTTTTCAACGCGACGAAGCTCACCATAACGCTCACCTGGAGAGATGTTACAACCTGAAGAACAGCCATGACATACGCTTGGTGCGTACTGCATGTCCCATTTACGGTTATAGCGTTCTGAGTGAGTCTTATCGGTGAATACACCAGTCGGACAAACTTCAGTCAGGTTACCTGAGAATTCAGATTCCAAAGTACCTGATTCCGGACGACCGAAATAAACGCGAGAAGCGTTTGCATATACGCCGAAATCCGTACCGCCCGCATAGTCTTTGTAATAACGAACACAACGGTAACATGCGATACAACGGTTCATCTCGTGCGCAATGAACGAACCAAGTTCTTGGTTGTAATGCGTACGCTTGGTGAACCGGTAACGACGACGGTCATGTTGTGTCATCACGGTCATATCTTGCAGGTGACAGTGGCCACCCTCTTCACAGACTGGACAGTCGTGCGGGTGATTGGTCATCAAGAATTCAACAACAGAAGCACGGAAATCTTTTGCTTCTTTGTCTTCAATCGAGATGTAGGTATTGTCAGCAGCCGGTGTCATACATGACATGACCAAACGACCACGCGTATCTTCTGGATTCGCGTATTGAGTCACAGCACATTGACGGCAAGAACCGACAGAACCTAAGGATGGATGCCAACAAAAGTATGGGATGTCGATGCCAAGACTCAAACATGCTTGCAGCAAGTTTTCCGAGCCGTTGACTTCATACGATTTTCCATCGACATGAATTGTAGCCATAGTCGAATTCCTTAAGCTTGTTCTACGTTGCGGGTTTGAGCGGCAGCATTTACGACTTTCGCTTCAAATTCGCCACGGAAATGTTTGAGTGCGCCCATTAACGGTTCCATAGCACCTGGTGCGTGAGCACAGAAAGTTTTACCAATCCAAAGCTTACGAGTCAGTTCTTGTAAGTGATCGATATCTTCTTTCTTGCCAGTACCATCTTCAAGTGCTTTAAGCGCTTTCACCGCCCAAGGTAAGCCATCACGGCAAGGTGTACACCAGCCACATGATTCACGCGCAAAGAATTCTTCGAGGTTACGAGTCGCTGAAACCATACATTGAGTTTCATCAACCACCATCAATAGACAGGTACCTAAACGTGAACCTGCTTTCATGATGCTTTCCGCATCCATCGGAAGATCGATATGCTCGGCAGCCAGGAAGTCAGTTGATGCACCACCGGGTAACCATGCTTTCAGCTTCAAGCCGTCACGCATACCACCGGCATGTTCTTCAATCACTTCACGTGCAGTTGTACCGAATGGCAGTTCCCATAGACCTGGGAATTTTACTTTACCTGATGCACCGTAGATTTTTGTGCCTGGATCTTTCGATTTGCCTGCAGACAGACCGATGTACCATTCTGGACCACGCAACATGATGGCTGGCAAGTTGTTGTAGGTCTCTACGTTGTTCACGATCGTAGGACGACCCCAAGCACCTGCAACCTGCGGGAATGGCGGTTTGGTACGCGGGTTTGCACGGCGACCTTCAAGCGAGTTAATCAATGCAGTTTCTTCACCACAGATATAACGACCCGCACCGGTATGCACGTGTAACTCGAAGCTCCAGCCAGAATCCAGGATGTTGTCACCCAAGTAACCTTTGGCACGAACCTGCTCAAGTGCTTCGTTCAGGTACTTCGCCGCTTCGATGTATTCACCACGGATGAAGATATAACCTTGAGTTGCTTCAAGGGTATAAGCTGCAATCAGCATACCTTCGATCAGCTGATGCGGAAGATCTTCCATCAACAGACGGTCTTTGAAGGTACCTGGTTCCATCTCATCGGCATTACAAATCAGGTAACGTGGACCTGAATTGTCATTTGGCGCCATCAGCGACCATTTGATCCCTGCCGGGAAGCCTGCACCACCACGACCTTTTACGGTTGCAGCCTTTATAACTTCCAGCACTTCTTTCGGTGTCATAGACAGGGCTTTTTTAAAGCCTGCATAGCCTTCAAGCGCTTCGTAGTCATCAACGTGACGGACATTTGCTTGTTTGCTTAGACGCCAAGTCAGTGGATGCGTTTCCGGGTTACCGTCGCCATAAATTGGTTTTGGTTCGGTATTCATACATACTTCTCCAATAACTGTTTAATTGATGTCACTTCCACTAGACCGTGAGTGTCTTCATCAATCATGAGGGTTGGACCTTTGTCACAGTTACCTAGGCAGCAAATTGGAAGCAAGGTAAAACGGCCATCCGCTGTGGTTTGGCCGAACTGGATACCCAATTCACGCTGGAATGCTTCTGCTAAAGTCTCCGCACCCATCAAGAAACACGCAATTGAGTCACACAGTAAAATTACGTGACGACCCACTGGCTGACGGTAAATACGGTTATAGAACGTTGCAACCCCTTCCAAATCGGCAAGGCTCATGCTAAGCATTTGCGCGATGGCATTCATTTGAGCATCGTCTACCCAGCCATTACGGCGTTGTACACACTTCAGCGCATCAAGACACGCTGCACGTGGGTAAGGGTAATGCCCAATGTGATGTTCAATTTCGTGGATTTCTTCCGAAGTTAAAATCCCTTCAACATTCACACGTGGCTTTTTATCAGTCAAAATCATCATAATGCGTTTACCCCTTAGCGATCCACGTCAGCCATTACGACGTCGATTGTCGCTAAATAAATGATTAAGTCAGATACAAGACTGCCGTTAATCACAGAAGGCATTTGCTGTAAATGCGTGAAAGTTGGTGTACGAATACGGGTACGGTAACTCATGGTTGACTTGTCTGAAGTCAGATAATAAGTCGACGCACCTTTCACCACTTCTGCCATCACAGATGATTCACCTGCAGGCATTACAGGACCCCAAGAAACGCTCAAGAAGTGCGTAATCAAGGTTTCAATATCTTGTAATGTTTTGTCTTTTGGTGGTGGAACAGCCAGCGGATGGTCCGCTTTGTACGCACCAGATGGCATATTCTCTAGACACTGCTTAATGATTTTCAGTGACTGTTCGATTTCACGGAAGTGAACAATCACACGAGCATATGCATCGCCTTCGTACTCAACCGGTACTTCGAAGTCGTAATTTTCATAACCGCTATATGGACGGTATTTACGTACGTCAAAGTCGATACCTGTAGCACGCAGACCAGTACCTGTTACGCCCCATGCCAATGCAGATTTCGCATCGTACTGAGCCACATTACGGGTACGACCCACAAATACAGAGTTTTTCAGTGCTGCAGTGTAGTATTCATTCAAACGCTTAGGCATCCAGTCGAGTAAGTCTCGAACCAGTTTTTCCCAACCATTTGGCAAGTCATGTGCAGTACCACCGATACGGAACCATGCTGGATGCATACGGTAACCGGTGATCGCTTCCACGATGTCATACACTTTCTGACGGTCAGCGAACATATAGAATACTGGGGTCATACCGCCGGCATCCTGAATCGCAGTACCGATGTACAGCAAGTGGTTATTGATACGGAACAATTCCGACATCATGACACGGATACATTGTGCGCGGTCTGGCACAGTAATGCCTGCCAATTGTTCCACACCCATCACATACGGCATGTTTTGAGCACAACCACCCAAATAGTCCACACGGTCAGTATACGGAATGAATGAATGCCAAGTTTGACGTTCAGCCATCTTTTCCACACCACGGTGGTGATAGCCGATATCTGGCACACAGTCTTTCACTTCTTCACCATCCAACTGCAAAATTACACGGAACGCACCGTGCGCAGACGGGTGGTTAGGACCCAAATTCAGGAACATGAAATCTTCATCTGCATTACCGCGCTTCAGACCCCAGTCTTCTGGCACGAAACGTAGATGTTCCTGTTCAAAGTCCTGCTTGGCTTTGTCTTGAATATACGGAGTATATTCAGTCGCACGTGCAGAATATTCTTTACGTAGCGGATGACCTTCCCAGTAGGTTGGCAACAAGATACGACGGAGCATTGGATGCCCTTCGAAATTGATGCCGAACATGTCATAAGCTTCACGCTCATACCAGTTCGCATTTGGCCAGATATTCGTTGCGGTCGGAATATTCAGATCGCTGTCGCTTAATGCAACTTTAATACGAATGTCACAGTTACGCTCTAAAGATAATAAATGATAGAACACTGTGAATTCTGACGCAGGCAAACCGTCACGGTGCGTACGTAAACGCTCATCTACTGCAGACAAGTCGAATAGCATCACGTATGGACGTGGCACGGTACGCAAGAACATCAATACTTCTTGTACACGTGCGCGCTCAACCCAAACTGTCGGGAAATCCTCGAAAGTTGTTTGCACAAAGAAGTTCTCACCAAACTTGGTTTTGAGCTCTTCAATGATGGCAAATGCTGGGCGTGAATCAACTGCTGTTGATTCTGGCATAGCAATGTCAGTTTCAGCCATTGGCTTGGCTTCCTATTTAATACAAATTCAGTCAACCTAAACGACAACTACACCCATAGCGGGTGCACAACAAAAAACCGGTCGTTTAAATTATTTAATTTCATCCATAGAGCGTAAGTTCTTCACAGCCACACGCTGGTCTTTCTTACGGTCACGTTCCGGCATCATCTTTGGCTTATACACTGGCTTAAGATCATCACCGATTACCGCAGACAGCGGACGACGCTCTAATTGAATTTGGTCTTGTAACAGCATTAATGCCTGGATCAATGCTTCAGGACGTGGTGGGCAGCCCGGAACGTATACATCTACCGGAATAATCTTGTCCACACCTTGTACGACTGAATAAATATCGTACATACCACCTGAGTTTGCACATGCACCCATTGAAATCACCCATTTCGGTTCAAGCATCTGTTCATACAGACGTTGAATTACCGGAGCCATTTTCACGAAGCATGTACCTGCTACAATCATCAAGTCTGCCTGACGCGGTGAAGCACGGATAACTTCGGCACCAAAACGTGACAAGTCATGTACACCGGTCAAAGTCGTTGCATATTCAACGTAGCAGCAAGATGTACCAAAGTTAAATGGCCAAACTGAGTTCTTACGACCCCAGTTCACTGCTGTGTGCATTACATCCTCTAGGCGAGTCATGAACACATTTTTATTCACTTCTTCTTCTAGAAGCGGATCTTCTACAACGATACGCTCTTGAAGTGGATATTCATCAGCATTCGGATTCGCACGGGTTAATGTATATTTCATCCCGAGTTACTCCTTATCAGAGGGTTGAACTTGTGATTTTTTCACAAGACCAGATGATTGAGCTGGGATTTGACCAGTTGGATCCATAACCAATTCTTCAACAGAGTTGAAGCGCGTAATTTCTGCAAGATCCATATTTGGCGAACCAATTTTAGCTTTGTATCCTGCTGCTTTACGTCTGTCTGAAGGTGCCCAGTTCAGTGCACCTGTCGATAATTCGTAAACCAAACCAACAAGTAAAACCAAAATAAAGATAGCTGCAGTTGCAAAACCAATCCAACCTACTTCACGAACAGAAGATGCCCATGCATACAGGTAAAGTGCTTCGAGGTCGAAGACTACAAAGAAAATTGCAACTAAATAGAATTTCGCAGACAAGCGGATACGAGCTCCACCTGCGCTGACTACGCCTGACTCAAACTGCTCCTGCTTGGCACGGCCCCATGATTTACCCCCGAGGAGTAATGGGACAGTGAGCATAAAGACGCATAAAAATGTAACGCCGATCACGAAGGCAATAATTGCCCATTCGTATGGAGTAATGGCACTCATGCGGGGATAACTCCTGGCAGGCCGATTTATTAACAAAGAATGTATGTATTGGCCTTCAAATACACCAAACACAAAATTAATCCCGCCAATTGTACCTGATTTTGGATTTCACTTGCTAGTTTATAAGCCTTAGTCTTTTGGATGATTTTTTAGACATTCCTTATTTTATTCTGGCTTTAAGCTCATAGAATCTCAACCGATCGTTTTTTTAAATTAAAGTTTAAATTTCCATTATTTTTTTCTAAACCCAGATAGACTTTTAAAGCTATGCTTAATTAAGCCTCACTCCTTTTACAGTGGCTGGCTACCCACCCAATGAACCGAAACTTATAAAGAATCAATTAAAAACATTTCACCTTTGCATCATGCTCCGGAAAATAAGTGTGTTTTTAAAAGATGTTTAACATGAATGTTGTCATTCAATTAGAAGCCCCCTTTTCTACCCGCTCTCGGTAAACCTAAAAAGAGCAATTGTGTATTTTTGCAACACGTCCAACAGTTTGATTCAGATTATGATATTTCTATTTTTAAATACACTATGACATTTATAAAGTAACAATAAGGAGTCCATGCATGTCTCTACGATTTACCCATAAACCTGATTATTTTTTCTTTGCTCAATTATTGATGCGACATGTAGAAAGCTATATCCAAAAACATCAGGATGCCAGCAATGCAATCTTTGACTTAGGGGATATTCATAAACTTTTCCAGACAGACTATGCCTCTTCCAGCATTAACCTGGACGGTATTATGAATATTGCCGATGAGTACAAGCTTGAAACCTTATCTGGTGACCAGAAGCTAATCCAAAGCTATCAGGTAGATGTTAAAAATAACAAGCTACTGATCAACTTCAATTCTGATGCCTTAAACAGCCTGAAAGAAGGCAAGCCACTGATTGAACCGGATGCTACCATCCATGAATAATCCCCTTTAAATAGCCATAAAAAAACGATACCTATGTATCGTTTTTTCTCACCTAAACTCTTATTCTGACTGATCTGACACTTCAGCTTTTTCCAGCTTTTCGATCGGTTTTTGCTTGATTTTTTTACCGTAACGGCTGGCTGGCCAAATCATGATAAAGCGTGCACCACCCAGTGTCGGACTTTGATCGACCTGAATCTCTCCACCAAACCAGTAAGCAATCCGGCTGACAATAGACAAGCCCAAACCATACCCCCCTGAAGCACGGGTACGACTATCATCCAGTCGGGCAAAAGCTTCAAAGATACGGGCGCGGTCAGCTTCTGGAATCCCCGGACCATCATCTTCTACACAGATATACGCCATGCCCTTAGCATCTAGTCCGCCGCTGATCAGGATTTTCTGCTCACAATAGCGTACTGCATTACCCACCAGATTTTGCACCACACGATGCAGGTAACGTCGTTCAGCTTCTACGGTTACAGGTACTGGCATTGGCAGCACTTCAACTTCTTTGCCAGTTTTTAGAGCATCTGTTTCGACGGCCACCTGCTCCAGCACTTCAAACAGATCAATATCTTCAAATTCAATTGAAGGCATGCCCTGTTCCAGTTTGGCATAGGTCATGATTTCATCGATCAAGGTATTTAAGGCTTCAATATCCTTATCGATCTGCTCAACCTGCTGCAAGCGATAATCATAGTCGTCTTCATCTGCCATCATTTCCACAGCAAAACGGATACGGGCAACCGGTGTACGCAGCTCATGCGATACAGCACGCATCAATTCACGCTGCGCTTCAATCAGGCGCTGAATATGGTCCGACATATTGTTATAGCTGGAAGCCAGCGTCGCCATCTCATCACTGCCCTCCACCGGAAGACGCAATGACATGTTCCCGGTTTTCATCTTGTTCAGGGCATAGCTCACTTCACGCAGTTTACGTTGCATTGGCACCAGCAGACCATAAATCCCCAGACTTAAGACAAACAGGCTCAATAAGGTAATTCCGGCAGCTAACTGGAATGGCATCCAGTTAAATAACGGCACTGGCCCCATCACCAGCACTTCAGACGTCGAGCTAGGAATAGGAGAAATGATCGAAATTGTAGTGCCGCGAATTGAGGCACTATCACGATATAAAATAATGCTGTGATCCAGACGCAAACGTCCGATCTGCTCGGAATCTAGTGGCAGGCTTTGGACATTTTCGATCGAGATTGGATAAGAGAAATAATCCTGAATTCGCTTCAGGTATTCTTTTTCCTGACCTGGGTAGTACACCAGATAATCCAGAATAAAGACCGGTAAAGCCTTCATCTGACGTTCAGTAATATTATCCGCCTTAATATAAAGATAATGACTTGGATCATCACGTAGCCCGATGACAATATAAGCTACCCCGGTTTTGGCATCCCAACGCACGACTGCCTTACGGTCAGCCAGACGTCGACCTTCCGCTCGGGTAATATCCACTTTACTGGCTTCGACATAGTAGATCGGCAATTCCAACAGATCAGACGCATCTGAAACCCAATCCATCTTTTGCTGCAGATTAGGCTGTCTCGCAACCCCCTCACTGATGATATATGCCATACCATTAGTCAGGGATTCACGATACTCCTGCGCACGCTGGTAGTTGATGATCTGTACCAGCAGATAGCTGAATACTGCCACCAGGACCACAAGCATGACCAGGCCTGCGTATATCCGCAAAAATATACTGTGTTTAAACACCTATTAATTATCCTGTTTATTCAGGCGGCTAAAGGCACCGATTAGATACCGTTAGTTTCTTTGACGAATAGATAACCTTTACTACGTACTGTTTTAATACGTTTTGGATTTTCAGGATCGTCACCAATTTTTGGACGAATGCGCGAGATACGCACATCAATTGAACGGTCTTGACCGTCATATTCGATGCCGCGTAAACGCTCAAAGATATCTTCACGTGACAGGATGCGGCCCGCATTTGAAGCCAGCAGCCACAACAGGTCATATTCTGCACTGGTAAAGTCAACCAGCTCACCATTTAAGGTCACTGAACGACCGCCATTGTCGATCACCAGGTCATCAAACTCGATGCGCTGAGCCACTTCATCCTCAGGCACTTTGTCAGTACGACGCAATAAAGCACGGATACGAGCCAGCAGGACACGCGGCTGAACCGGTTTAGCGACATAGTCGTCTGCACCCATTTCCAGACCCAACACCTGATCCATATCTTCAGTACGTGCAGTTAGCATTAAAATCGGTTGATGATAATGTGGACGAACTTCACGGCAGATGGTCAAACCATCAGCACCTGGCAACATGACATCTAGAACCACCATGTCTGGTTGCTCAGCAATAATACGACGAATAGCACGGTTGCCATCCGGCTCTACCCCAACCTCAAGACCATTACGGATGAGGTATTCTTGTGTTAAACGAGCAAGACGCTCATCATCTTCAACAATTAGAATTTTAGGTAACTTTTCTTCTTGGCTCATGTGTTGCCCCTTTATTTGATGGACGCATGCTACGGACGTATCCTTTTGAAATCCAATAGATACGTTTTTAATATGCTTGCAATATACACACGTTTACATTGTAAACAAGATAGCGTTCACCAAACCAATACATCAAAGTAGCATTTTGTAATATTTTATCGTGCACATTTCACTCGAATGTGCATTTAACTACCGTTTGTCGGCTTATTTGCATTGATCAAAGCTGAATCTGGACAAAATGTGACTAGTTGATTCAGGCCTTTTTAGTTATCCACAATGTTATCTATAAGCACTTTTTGCCAGCTTTGATATGCTATGCCTTGCCGGATAAGGCTTATGCAAGAATCAATAAAAATTGGGATCTTTTTGCAAAAGATTAAGATAAAACTTCAGAAAAATATTTAGCAAAATGTCAATATTGATCTACCCTAAATTTTCCCGTATCTTGTGTTCAATTAATTTTATAACCACTAGGTCTTGTGTTTATTCCTCGAACACTGTGGCACGATTTTTGCCCAGTTCAAACGGTCCATAAACATAAAAATAGATGACAATGGAGCTATGCTAACATGAGCGTAATCACGTCCACTCCGGGTCAACTTCAGGTGATTAAACGCACCGGTGATGTTGCCGCTTTTGATGCAGAAAAAATTTCTGTTGCAATTGGAAAAGCATTTTTGGCAGTAGAAGGCCAGCAAAGTGCAGATTCGAGCCGTATACACGACCGTATCGAACAATTAACGGAAATGGTTCTGAATACATTCAAACGCCGTTTACCATCGGGTGGCACGATCCATATCGAAGAAATTCAGGATCAGGTTGAACTTGCGCTGATGCGTACTGGCGAACAGAAAGTTGCACGTGCCTATGTCATCTACCGTGAACAACGTTCTGAAGCGCGCAAACAGTTAGGTGCCAACCATCACCCTACACTGCAAGTCACTGATGCAGAAGGTAAGTTAAAGCCGCTTGACTTAAGCGAATTGACTGCGACTGTGACTCGTGCTGCTGAAGGCCTTGAAGGGATCGACGTACAGGCGATTGTCGATGAGACCGTAAAAAACCTTTATAACGGTGTAAAAGAGTCTGACATCTCTACCACAATGATGATGGCGACTCGTACCCGTATTGAGCAAGAACCTAACTATACTTATGTGACTGCACGTCTGTTGCGTGATGACCTGGTGGCTACCGGTTTAGAGTTCTTGGGTCTATCAACTGATACCAATGAAGGCGATGCGCTTGAAACTTTCCTGAAAAAAGGGATTGAGTTAGAGCTTCTTTCACCTGAATTGTTAAACTTTGACCTGGCTAAGCTGGCTGCAGCGATTCAACCAGAACGTTCAAACCAGTTCACCTACCTAGGTCTGCAAACATTATTTGACCGTTACTTCATCCACTCAGATGGCGTGCGTTTCGAATTGCCGCAATTATTCTTCATGCGTGTGTCTATGGGTCTTGCCCTGAACGAAGACAATCGCGAAGATCGTGCAATCGAGTTCTATAACTTATTGTCTAGCTTCGACTATATGGCGTCTACACCTACCCTGTTCAACTCAGGTACGTTACGTCCACAGTTATCTAGCTGCTACTTGACTACGATTGATGATGACCTGTTTGACATCTATGGCGCGATGCGTGATAACGCAATGCTGTCTAAATGGGCAGGCGGTTTAGGTAATGACTGGACTCCAGTTCGTGCCCTGAACTCTTACATTAAAGGTACAAATGGTAAGTCTCAAGGTGTGGTGCCATTCCTTAAAGTTGCCAACGATACTGCTGTTGCCGTAAACCAAGGTGGTAAACGTAAAGGTGCAGTATGTGCATACCTGGAAACCTGGCACCTGGATATCGAAGAATTCCTTGAGCTTCGTAAGAACACGGGTGATGACCGTCGTCGTACTCACGACATGAACACTGCGAACTGGGTTCCTGACCTGTTCATGCAACGTGTATTTGAAGATGCTGAATGGACGCTGTTCACTCCTTCTGAAACGCCTGATCTTCATGATCTGACTGGTGCAGAATTTGCTGAGCGTTATGCTTATTACGAAAGCATTGCCAAAGAAACAAATATGTTGCACAAGAAAATCCGTGCAAAAGATTTGTGGCGCAAAATGCTGTCTATGCTGTTCGAAACAGGCCACCCATGGATCACGTTCAAAGACGTATGTAACCTGCGTTCACCACAACAACACGTGGGTGTAGTTCACTCTTCTAACCTGTGTACAGAAATTACCCTGAACACGAGCAAAGAAGAAATCGCAGTATGTAACTTAGGTTCAATCAACCTGGTACAACACGTTCAGGGCGGCAAGCTGGATCGTGAAAAACTGGCTCGTACAGTAAAAACTGCGGTTCGTATGCTCGATAACGTGATCGACATCAACTACTACGCAGTTCCACAAGCACGTAACTCGAACCTGAAACACCGTCCAGTCGGTATGGGTATCATGGGCTTCCAGGATGCGCTTTACGAAATGGGTATGGCTTACGGTTCTGACGCTGCGGTTGAGTTTGCTGATGAATCAATGGAAGTGATTTCTTACTACGCAATTTCAACTTCAAGTGACCTTGCTGTTGAACGCGGTACGTATGAAACATTCAAAGGCTCATTGTGGGATCAAGGTATTCTGCCAATCGACTCACTTGACCTGGTTGCGAAAACTCGTCCAGAACGCATGTTTGAAGTGGATCGCACTCAACGTCTGGACTGGGACACTTTACGTGCCAAAGTTCAAAAAGACGGTATGCGTAACTCGAACGTAATGGCGATTGCTCCGACTGCTACTATTTCGAACATTTGTGGTGTATCTCAGTCAATCGAACCTACTTTCCAGAACCTGTATGTGAAATCTAACCTGTCTGGTGAATTCACAGTGATCAACCCGTACCTGGTACGTGCGTTGAAAGAACGTGGTCTTTGGGATGCGGTGATGGTCAATGACCTGAAACATTTCGAAGGTTCTGTTCAGAAGATTTCTCGTATTCCTGAAGAATTAAAAGCGATCTTTGCGACTGCGTTTGAAGTTGAGCCACGCTGGATTGTTGATGCTGCTTCTCGTCGTCAAAAATGGATCGACCAAGCACAATCTCTGAACCTGTACATCGCTGGTGCAAACGGTAAGAAACTGGACATCACTTACAAGATGGCTTGGTTACGTGGTCTGAAAACCACTTACTACCTACGTGCATTAGGTGCAACTTCTGCTGAAAAATCAACCATTAATACTGGTGCATTGAATGCAGTTAAACCTGCAACTGTTGCGGCTCCTGTAGTTGCAGCACCAGTGGTTGAAGAGAAAAAACCTGAAGCGCCTGTAGAGGAAGAAGGTTTCACTCAAGCAGCGCCAGTGCCACAAGCATGTTCAATTGACAATCCTGATTGTGAGGCTTGTCAGTAATCTGACGGGTTTCTAATCCACCCCGACCCTCCTTTTTCAAAGGAGGGAGATTTCTCGAAGCAAATGGTGGGATGCAAGTCCCCCTTTGCAAAAGGGGGATTTAGGGGGATTCCAAACTAACTGAGAAAAATCAAAGGAGGTGCGGATATAAAGAAAAATTTTAGGCAATAAAAATGGCCTGCCAAAACTGACAGACCATTGGTTTGAAAACCCAAGCTTTCAGAGGAAATACTTCCCTGAATCGCTAGAGTATTCTAGATGTTAAATTTTCGACGACTTAACGCAGAATACTTTAGCAAAGTTTAGGTAAAGAGTCATCCTCTGAAAGCGTCTTTTACAAAAAGGAGATGCTGATGAGAGTTATGTGCTCGTTGGATAAGCCTGTCAGTGTGTGCAACTACACTCGCATCCGATTTAATCGGTTAGAGTATGTTCGCTCACATTGTCGGAGTTATCCGAATCAAGCTCAACTAAGCTTGTGGTAAAAAGATGGGAGGCTGAAAAGCCTCTCGACTTAAATTAAAGGAAAACCTATGCCCCATATGACTCACAATTACATGTTAGGACTTGTGGCATTGATCCTTTCCTTTGCCGTTACCTTTTACGCACCGATTGCTTATTTCTGGTTTAAAGTTCGCCAGCAACAGCGTAAACAAAATAAGTAGTGGGGATTTATCTCTGAACAAATTCAGAGCATTCATCGACAAAACTTAATTTTGTTTACACAAATTGAGCGTATAGTAAGACATCTCAGCACTGCTGGATGTCTAATAAAAGATATAAAGCAACTAGAGAGAATTGATATGTCTATCCTAAGTTGGGACGATTTCGAAGATGATTCGCAAAAACCGGCTGCACCTGAACAGCAGCCTACGCCCGTCGAGCCGAAAAAAACGGCTAATCCGCAGATGGTATCTGATGCAAGCAACACATCGTCGGATGTGGCAGCTGCACAACCCGCTGCAGCCCCTCGAAGCGCAGGATCAAATTCAACCGATTCACTGGCAAGAGCATCTGCTTCCCTAGACCAACTGGACGTTGCGCCTGGTCTTGAAGAACTTGAGATGGGCGCACAGCGTGTACAGGTTGATGATAAACGTATGATCAACTGCCGTGCTGACTTGAACCAGTTAGTGCCATTCAAATACGAATGGGCTTGGCAGAAATATCTGGATGGTTGTGCGAACCACTGGATGCCTCAAGAAATCAACATGAACCACGACATCGCGTTGTGGAAGTCTGAAAATGGCTTGACTGAAGATGAACGTACCATCGTGATGCGTTCACTTGGTTTCTTCTCTACTGCGGATTCACTAGTAGCAAACAATCTGGTATTGGCGATCTACCGTCACATCACCAACCCTGAATGCCGTCAGTACATCCTGCGTCAGTCATTTGAAGAAGCGATTCATACGCATGCTTACCAGTACTGTATCGAGTCTTTAGGTATGGACGAAGGTGAAGTCTTCAACATGTACCGCGAAGTCCCATCAGTTGCACGTAAAGCGGCTTGGGGCTTGAAATATACACAATCTCTAAGTGATCCTACTTTCAAAACCGGCACGCCAGAAAACGACCAGATCCTGCTTCGCAACCTGATCGCATTCTACTGTGTACTTGAAGGTATCTTCTTCTACTGCGGTTTCACCCAAATTCTGTCTATGGGTCGTCGTAACAAGATGAATGGTGTTGCTGAGCAATTCCAGTACATCCTGCGTGACGAATCTATGCACCTGAACTTCGGTATCGACATGATCAACCAGATCAAGATCGAGAACCCGCATCTGTGGACTGCTGAATTCCAGCAAGAAGTGATTCAGATGATCCTTGAAGGCACCATGCTTGAAATCGAATATGCACGTGACACGATGCCACGCGGTGTATTGGGCATGAATGCCGGTATGATGGAAGAATACCTGAAATTTATCTGTAACCGTCGCTTGAGCCAGTTAGGCTTGCCTGAACAGTTTACTGGTGTGAACAATCCATTCCAGTGGATGTCAGAAATGATGGATCTACGTAAAGAGAAGAACTTCTTCGAAACTCGCGTAACAGATTATCAAACTGGTGGCGCGTTAAGCTGGTAAGAAATATCACATAATATATAAAGTATTATGATCAAAAAAAACTGCCGAAAATGGCGGTTTTTTTATTGGATGAATGCTTAACTTATTTCATCTTTTCAACGATTTGTTCAGCTTTTTTCAGATGTGTCGCTACCGCAGTACGGGTGTGCGTCAACATGCTTTTTAATTCCGCATTTTTCGCACTTGGAATCAATTGTGTATCCAAAGTGTTCAGGGCTTTACGATGTACTTCAACCTGACTCATCATATAGTCTTTATCGGCTGCAGATGGCTTGCTCAGGTCAGTAACAATCTTGTCACTATCGCTTTGCAATGCCGTACTGAGACTGCTTGCTTGAGGAGTTAATTTTAAACGGTCTGCCAGAGCCTGGCCTTTTTTCTCGTTCGCTGTATGTTCGCTAATCATCATTTGCGCATACTTACGTGCGTCATCTGTTTTAAGTTTTGGCAAAGCTGTTTTTGCCTGTTTAATTTCACCGTTATTGACCGTACTTACAACCTTAATCACTTGACTCTCAGTTAAATTCATTCGGCTGTCATTTGATGCTTTAGAATTTGCTTGAGCAGCAGTTGAAGATTGCTGATTCATTGCCATTGTTTGACCAGCAGTGAATAGCAATACACCACTCATCGCAACGCAGTTAATCATCTTCTTCATTAGAATAGCTTTCATCATGACACCCTTTAATGTTTTATTAATTAGGGTGTGTTGACACTTTTAGCTTAAAAAAATAGCGAAGTAGTAAAATCAAATCGCCAAACCCAATTTTACTATTCGCTATGCCTCGTACCATGCTGACAGATCAACACTGGCAAAAGTTGAAAG
>NZ_VPAW01000030.1:0-34459 GCF_013419055.1 Acinetobacter sp. YH12108
AGTCAACCAGTAATGAAAATTATTTTTAAACTTTCTTTCTAAAACCTAACTCAACCATTTCATGCTAAGTTACTGTTTTATCAGAAGTTTTAATCTTCATCACCGCCGATGGATGTGCATTCTACAGTATTTCAGGGGGCTTGCAACCCCATTTTTTAAACTTTACAAACGCATGTTTATTTTATAATCCATAAAATTCATAAGTTACTGTTTTATTTATAAAAATTATTTTAATAAAAGTTTGAGTTATTATTTAATGCAAAACAAAACAATATTAACTTACTGATAAACATGAATTTAAATTACTACCATAAACAAAAAGCAGGAAAAAACTCCTGCTTTTTGTTTGTTTTCAGTTCAAATTAGAATTTCATACTGATTCTTGCCCAGTAATTCCGTCCGATATTATTAAATTGCTCATTGGCAGCAAATCCAAAACCGGAACTGCCCATCTTGTTCAAATGCTCGGCATAGGTACGGTCCAGTACGTTATCGACACCCACAGAAAGATCCATGTTGTCATTTACATGATATGTACCATTTAAAGAGAGAGTACCAAAACCAGCACTTTGCTTAAGATCATAGCCGACAATATTGCCTTCACGCTCACTAATTCGGTTCTGACCATCGACCAGGCGCCAGTAGGCACCCAAAGTATAGTTATCCTGGATATAACGTAAATTTACCCGAGCTTCCAAAGGTGAAATCTGTGGCAACGGCGTATTGTCACTGGTATTTTTACCCCAAGCATACATCGCACTCAGATCAGCCTGAATCGCATCAGTAAACTGATATCCGATTCCGACTTCTGCACCTGCCACTGTTGCATCTACATTTCGGCTATGTGCTTCTAACATTCCCATATTACCTGTTGGCAAGTAAGTCGTGAGGATGTAATCATTGATCACACCTGCATATGCCGATGCCCATGAACTGAAATTACCATGTTCATGCTGGTAGCCAATATCCAGCTGTAAAGTTTTTTCAGTATCAATGTTCTTAAAGGTATTTGGATGACCATTGCCTGATTTTGGACTGAACAGCTCCCAGTAATCCGGCATACGTTCGACATAGCCAATACCCATATAAGTCTTGCCATCATCATGGTCTGGATGCTGATTCTCAAAACGCAAAAAAGCGCTTGGTAAAGTTTTTTTACGCTCCTGGTTTGACTCCACTGCTTCTACTTTGACCTGATCCAGACGCAGGCCACTCACCAACTTATGATTATCACTGACCTCATAACTGAGCTCACCGAAACCACCGATCGACTGGAACTCCATATCTTTAATACGTGGCTTATTCTGATACGCTGTCATCAGATTTCCGTTACGTTTGCTATGCTGATTATTCTGGCTGTCGATACCTGTAATCAGCTGTAATTTATCCCATTCACTGGTCACGGCCATACGCGCATTCAATGTCTTACGCGCTACATTGGTGGCCATAGGCATACTCATCATACCGCCAGGCTTGAACTCGCGCAGACTATAGTTATCCATGACATGGTCATTAAAATTGTAGTTTACCTGTGCTTCAATTTTCTTGATCACATCGCTGACATTTCTCTTTTCAACACGCAAACCCAGACTTTCACGGGCAAACTTGGAGCCATCCATTGCACGGCCGGCATACACAGCTTCACCATCCGCCTTGCCCCCGGTCAACTCTACCCAGGTATCGCTATCCGGTGTCCAGCCTAATGCAATGTCGGCATTCCAGCGCTCCCAATCGGAAGGAACAGTCGTGCCATTACCATCTTTATAACTGTCTGAAACAGAGCGGCTGGTATTCAGGCGAATATATTTCTGTGCATCACCTGCTGCAACTTCAACATTATGGTCAAGACGTCCGAAGGAGCCCAGCAGGACACTGGCCTGACCGCGATAGTGATTGTCTGCATCAAACTGTTCAGGTGAACGCTCAAAAATGACGGTTGCGGCTGAACCGGTATTGGCATATTGCACCGTCTGCGGACCTTTAATGACCGAAATCTGGTCATAGCTTTCCGGGGAAATATAGGAGGTGGGCGAATCCATCCGGCTTGGACAGGCCCCCAGGTTTTCCGTGCCATCCGTTAAAATTTTAATTCGTGAACCGAACATACCGCGGAAAGTGACATCCCCATTGGTTCCTGCGCCACTATTGACTGAACTAAAACCTACAATACTTTGCAGATAATCTGCACCATCGGTTGCTGGCACTGGCTGAATCGGCTGTTTGGGATCAGCACGAACAATCAGACCATTGGCATCATTACCGGCAGTTGAAGTCACCACAATCGGCGCCATGGTTTGTACAGGCATGCTTTCATTGGCCATAACCACTGATGAATAACAGGCAACACAAATCGCAGCCGCAAGGGGCTGTAACAAGAATTTAGACTGAGCCATTTTCAATCTCACTGAATACATAAATTAAACACAATCCGAGTCATTCAAGACCCAGGCAAAACAACGTGGATTTATGCAAACAGTGGCGGTGCCCGTCCCTGCGGGATTAAAAAGAGTCGCTGAAGGATAAACCAGACATGCTTAAAGGCTTGTTCAAAAGCCAAGAGTCTGACCTGAATTCGATCCAGGACTTCTTTCACTTCAAGCTTAGGCGGCAAAACCAGGTTGCCATAGACAGTACAGTACTGACACTGATGACTGGCATCGTGTTCATGCGCCATGGAGTCTGAGGAAATAGGATGCTGATCAAGGTGATGATGGGCAGAATGTTCAGAATGAACATGAGAGGAAACTAAAAGGGCGCGCGTGATGGTTTCACAGACCGGGGCAACCTGATATTGCTTCGGCAGCAAAGGCTGTAAGAACACAGCAATCTGTAGAAATACCGCCACAAAGGAAAGTAGCAGACCTCCCCGCAGGACCATAGGCAAACCCTTGAATTTGTCTGGGCTAAGTATAACAAAGCCCAATCGAAATTGGGCTTGTTGAAGCATAAAAATTGCTTGGGAAAAGAGTCCTAGCGTTTAACTGCAACTTTTTCTTTATTGCGCTGGCGAACCAGTTTTTCTACTTTTTCACGGGCACGCTGACGTTTCAATGGCGACAGATAATCCACAAAAAGTTTACCATTTAAGTGATCCATTTCATGTTGGATGCACACAGCGAGAAGTCCATCAGCCTCTTGTTCAAAGGGTTGACCATCCAGACCAATTGCCTCGATTTTTACGCGTGACGGACGCTCAACTTTATCGTATATTTGAGGAACTGATAGACAGCCCTCTTCATAAGGCTGTGTTTCTTCAGTCAATGGTGTGATTTTGGGGTTAATGAACACCATGGGTTGATCTTTGTTTTCAGACAGGTCCATCACAATCAGCTGAATATGACGATCGACTTGGGTCGCGGCGAGTCCGATGCCTGGCGCTTCATACATGGTTTCAAACATATCTGCAGCGAGCTGACGAATTTCATCAGTAACTTCTTCGACTGGTTGTGCAATGGTACGAAGACGGGGATCCGGGAAACTTAAAATAGGTAATAAGGCCATACTGCGTCCTCAATTATGCCATTGATCAAAAAACCAAATGAAGGGAATGCTTCATCAAAAAAATGTGTGTAAGATCGTTATTATAACGCAACTACGCACATAATTTTAGGAATTATGATAATGAAAAAGGTTTTGAAGGGCATGCCATTTTTTAGTGCCTTGGGGTTAAAAAATCAAATGCTCGCACTGGCAGTTTGTGTCGGAGTGAGTATGGGGACAATGTATTCAGCCGAGGCAGCTCCTGCCCGTAACGTCAATCCACCTGCTTTAAAAGCCAGTGCGCCCAATGTCTACGTGGTCAAAAAAGGCGATACATTGTGGGATATTTCAAAACGTTTCTTAAAAAATCCGGTGCGTTGGCCAGAAATCTGGGCCAGTAACAAGCACGTGAAAAATCCACATTGGATTTTTCCAGGTGATCGCCTGTTGATGTGTGACTATCAAGGTCGTCCAATTATCGGTAAAGACGAAGGTGATGGCTGTGAAGGTATCATCAGTCGTTATATCGGTAGTACTTCATTACAACCACAGGTTCGTGTTGAATCTTTAAATAATACGATTCCAGTGATTCCATTAGCGCACATCCAGCAATGGCTGGAACGCTATACCATTGTGGCAGCGGATTCAGTTCAGGGTACGCCTTACATTCTCGGCACTGCAGACCAGCGCGTACTGGCAGGTAAAGGTCAGAAAGTTTATGCCCGCGGCAATGGTTTGGTGGTTGGCCAGCGTTATGCGGTATATCGTGAAGCAGACCCTTATGTATTTACCGATGCCAATGGCAAGAAATACACGGCTGCTCTAGAGTTGCAACAGGTTGCTTCCGGAATTGCAGTACGTGGCGAAGGTGATGTCACCACGCTGGAATTGACAGATAGCTACAATGCCGAAGTGCGTCGCGGTGACCGTGTCCTGCCAGAATACGATCCGATGTTGCCTACCCTGTTCTATCCAGTGAATGCAGAGAATACTGTAGCTGGCGGTCAGATTGTGCGTGTACTGGGTTCAATTGGTACCGCTGCGCGTCATAGTGTCGTGACGATTGACCGTGGTACGGCACATGGGGTTCAGACTGGTCATGTCTTCAGCGTAAACCAGAAAGGTGAAGTCGTGACTGATCCGAAAACCAAAGAGCGCGTACAGCTTCCAGGTGAGCGCATTGGCAATCTGATGGTCTTTAAAACTTTTGACCAACTGAGCTATGCTTATGTGCTGGAAAGTGAGTTACCTATCAAGGTGGGTGCCAATATTCAAGCGCCATTGTTAGATGAATAATAGATTGATCTAACTTTACAACTGAAAGAATAAGAAGACACACATATAGGTCTCGATATGCTGAACTCGTTATCACGCGTGCAACTGGAAACACTGACGTTATGGTATCTGGTTCAGCATTCTCTTTCGAGCTTCTATAAAATCAGTCAGCATTATTCAAGTCTGACCACAGCCCTACAGCCTGATCAGGTGCCCACCTGGCAGGCGCTTGGCATTCATGCCAATCATATCCAACGCTTGAAAGACTTCTCGCTTCCAGAATCACAACAGAAATTTCAGCGCTGTCTGGAAAAAGTTCAACGAGATAGTGATTTCATCCTGCTCTATCATGATCTGCACTATCCGCAGCAACTCAGCCACTATGTAGACAAACCACCAATTATTTTTGGTCAAGGTCAGCCGGATACATTGCTTCAGGCTCAAATTGCGGTTGTAGGAAGTCGCAAGCCGAGTCCTCACGGCCGGCAAGTAGCTTATGATTTTTCCTTTTATTTGAGTGAACAGGGTTTCTATATTAATAGTGGATTAGCACAAGGCATAGATGAAGCAGCACATCGGGCAGGATTAAAATATCAGGGCACCATTGCAGTGATGGGGACTGGACTGGATCAGACCTACCCTTCTCAACATGCACAATTGCGCCAGGAGATTATTGCGCATGGTGGTGCGGTCATTACCGAGTTTCTGCCAGAGACTCCACCCTTGCAGCATCACTTTCCACGGCGTAACCGGATTGTCAGCGGTTTAAGTCTCGGAGTCATTGTGGCTGAAGCGACCTTAAAAAGCGGCTCTCTGATTACGGCCAAACTGGCTGCCGAACAAGGCAAAACCGTGTTTGCCATTCCAGGACATATTTATAGCGAATATCATAAGGGTTGCCATCAGCTGATTCGTGAAGGCGCGATTCTGATTGATCACCCGCAACAGGTGATTGAAGAACTGGCTTTGGCGACCCAATGGCAAGCCTTACAAAATGAAGTACAACATGACATGGCGGATGAACTTCCTGCACACATACCGCCTCATCTGCTCAGACTTTATAACCAGTTAGACTGGGTCGGACAGGATCTGGATCATCTCAGTCATCATCTGCAACTGGGTGTGTCTTCTCTGACCAGTCAATTGATGGAACTGGAGCTACTTGGCTTTTGTACTCAGCAAGCCGGCATGTATCTACGTTGTCGTCCACATAAATAAGGTTCACAATAGACACTTCTTGTTTTGATAAGGTATACACATGATCACCACCTCTGTTGCCGAAGCAGCTGAATGTCTCAAAGCTGGACAGGTCTTGGCATACCCTACAGAGGCTGTTTGGGGCTTAGGTTGCGACCCCTACAATGAACAGGCATTTCACCAGATTTTAACCTTAAAACAGCGCCCGATTGAAAAAGGCGTGATTTTACTCGCAGCTCATATTTCACAAGTGGAACATTTACTTCAGGATCTAAGTGAAGAAATGCGTGAAAAAGTAATTGAGTCTTGGAGTAATGATCGACCTACAGACCGGGCAACCACCTGGTTACTCCCTGCCAATGACGATATTCCAGGCTGGATTAAAGGCAAACACCCTAAAGTGGCAGTGCGCGTGACCACTCATCCTCTTTGTGTAGCCTTGTGTCAGGCTTTTGGCGGTTTTATTGTTTCAACCAGTGCCAATCCTGCCGGCTTAGAACCTGCACGTTCCCTGCAAGATGCCATGCGTTATTTTGGTCAGGACCTGAATTATCTGAATGGCGATCTGGGACTGAGCCAGAAACCAAGCCGGATTATTGATGCTGTAACAGGTGAAATTATTCGTGACTGAGCCTTTGCTCAGTCATTTTTCTTTTCAAGCCGACTAAAGTTTTAAGACAAAAAAAAAGCTCAACCATATAGGGATGGTTGAGCATAAAAAAGGATGTGTATTATCACATCCAGAGGGTCTGTAAATCTCTGGGAGTTTGATAAATCTAGGTTTTTTCTGATTCATCATTCTCGATGCGGGCATTATGCGAGAAATTCGTCACAACAGCAAATATAATAAAACAATTTATTAATACATTTTTTCTATTAAAAATATTTAAAATTTAATCAAAATTCAAAATATCTTGCTATTTTTGTTTCAGTTTTAAAATGAAGTTAATTTTTAATAATTTATTTTTATATCCATAATCACTAAATTTAAGGAATAATACTGTAAAAATAATGTAATCATTTATTCAAATATTAAACAAATAAAACTTTAACTCTTTATTTGATCGCTTAAACCTTGGGTTTAGCAGGGTATTGCGCCAATAAAATACCTGCCAGAATAATGGCACCACCAATGCTATGGTAGATTGTCCAGGCTTCAGACAACCATAAATAAGCGATTAATGCTGTAAAGACCGGCATCAGATTCATAAAGATACTGCTGCGGTTTGGACCAAGTTGTTGTACAGCCATCATCCATAAGAATGGGGCAGCAATAGAAGGAAAAATTCCGGCATAAATAATACTTGCTGCGTTATTACTATTAATAGCATCCAGACCTGAGTACAACACTAAAGGAATGTGATAGAGAACGGCCAAAAAAATCTGCATATACAGACTAACCAATAGCGGAATCTGGATCTGCCATTTTTTGAGCAAAACGCCATAACAAGCATAGAAAAATACCGCAATCAGCATCAGCAGATCACCAATATAACGATCTCCTGCATCGAGTAAATGTGCCCATTGCCCCTGCCCCATCACATACATCAGACCAATAAAAGACAAAATACTGCCAATCACTGCCATTAAGGTGGGGCGAACATGTAAAACAAAGATCCCAACAATAATAGTAAAAATCGGAATAAAGGCATTAATCAGGCCCATATTGGTGGCACTGGTATAATGTGCTGAGGTATAAGCCAGCCCTTGATACAACACCATGCCCAATGCACTTAAGACAGCCAGATGCCCCAGATGTGGTCGAATTTCTGGCCAGGCTTTGCGAACCTTAGGCCACATTAACGGCGTTAAAATCAGCAGAGCCAGAACCCAGCGATAAAAACTGATACTTAAGGGAGAAATATAATCTGCCACATAACGGGTAACCGTCATATTCAGAGACCAAATCAAAACTGCGGCCAGTGGTAAGGCCATGGCCCACCAGGCTGCTTTTTGTTGTTGTATCATACTGTCATCCATGAGTCGCTGGTCTTGTATTAAGCTATTCCTATTCGCACCCTAGCATAATAGATTTTTCACATAATATTGCAGCAATTTTACTGCCTTGAGTAAATCAGCTCACCTGTTTGTACTTGTACTAAATCTGAATACCCGTTAAAACAAATACCGATTCAGTCGCAATAAACAGGAAATCTAATGACTCGCTCTGTATATGACATTCCAGTCAAAACCATTGACGGAACAGAAACCACTTTAAACCAGTACCAGGGTAAGGTTTTGCTGGTGGTCAACGTCGCTTCTAAATGTGGCCTGACGCCGCAATATGAAGGCTTACAAAAACTGTATGATGATAAAAAAGCTGAAGGTCTGGAAATTCTGGGCTTTCCTGCCAACAACTTTCTGGAGCAGGAACCAGGCAGTGAAGCCGAGATTCAGGAATTCTGTTCGGTGAATTATAAAGTCGACTTTCCGTTATTCGCAAAAATTTCTGTGGCGGGCGAAGACAAGCATCCTTTATATACCACTCTTACACAGGCTGTACCGGAACGTATTGGCGAAGGTCCTTGGTGGAAAGATCTGGTCGATTATGGCCTGACCCCTAACCAGCCACCGGAAGTGCTCTGGAACTTTGAAAAATTCCTGATCAATAAAAATGGCGAAGTGGTGGCACGTTTTGCACCAGACATTACTGCAGATGATCCACGCATTGTAGATGCGGTGAATGCAGAACTGGCAAAATAACGCTCTGCTCTCCCAATAAGCATTAAGATTAAAATAAGTATCTGTTTTCATAATGGGTACTTATTTCTATTTAAAACTCTTATTTCACTAAGTTGATATTCACCTACATTTGTAAAGACTCAACCAATCCGTGCACAATCAGCAATTGCTTAGGACGCAGGAAAATAATAGTCGAATGAAATTCCACACAATAAAGTCTTCAAGTTAATCGCCGGCCAAACGAGCCGCCCCGCTTAAAATAAAATATTTACTTATTCATTTTTATTAGATTTTTCTCACTTCTGTCTGGCTAATTATTTAAAATCCAGAAGAATTGTTATGAGTTTGCAACAATCTTTTTTATCTCCATAGTTTGTCCTTATATTAAATACTATCCAAATTCTATCACCTGTATCGAGACCCTGATTCCATGTCCAAAATTCTTGCCAATGCTGTCCTTCCTTTCGCATTATTTAGCTCGGGAATTTTACTGATGGGCTGCGAACAGGCTGTCGAAACACCCACTGAACAGGCAGATACAACAACGTCAGATCTGGAACCAACCTCTCAGCAACAAGGCTCGGCAACACCAACTGAACTTAAATCTGGCAATATGTTTTATATGGTTCGGGATGTCGCCGACTTGCAGCTCAAGGCCGGCAGTTATGTGGAACAGTTAAAACAGACCCAGACCGAACTGCAAACGGCGGTCGAAGCCAAAGATACCCAGCAGCTGCAATCCACTGCGACCCAGCTTCAACAGCAACTCAGCAGTTTTAATCAGGTGCTGGGTAACCTGAACTTAAAAAGTCAGGAAATTGACCAGATTCGTAATAATATGATGTCTGCAAACCAGCAAGTGCTGGCTTCTCCCCTCTTGAATGGTCAGGTGGATTTTAGCCAAGTGGACTTGAAAAAGATTGAATCGCAGATGGTCAATGTTCAAGCCGAAATGATCAAACTGGCCGGCTTGCTGATCCAGAATCCCGAGCAGAAACAAGGTTAAAACTCATTCAATCCCTTTCATCAAAAAACCAATCCGGCAAGAACCAGATTGGCTTTTATTTTCCCTCAATGAGGAATTAAAGTCGCATATCGATCACGATCCGGCCATCAATTTTCCCTTGTTCCATACGCTGAAAAATATCATTGATATTTTGCAGCGGCTCAACATTAATATGTGCCTTAACCTTACCCCGGGCAGCAATATCCAATGCTTCCTTGAGATCCAGTCGTGTACCCACTATCGAGCCGCGCACCGTAATGCCGTCAAGTACCATATCAAAAATCGACAAGTCAAACTTGCCTGGTGGTAAACCATTTAGCACCATAGTTCCCCCCCGACGCACGATCGAGACTGCCTGTTCAAAAGCTTTGGGAGAGACTGCTGTTACCAATACCCCATGACAACCTTCTCCAGTGGCTTTCATCACTTCTTCTTTTACATCGGATTTCAGTGCATTTATGCCCACATCAGCACCCAGATTTTTGGCCAGTTCCAGTTTTGAGTCATCCACATCTATGGCAATAACATTAAATCCCATGGTTTTGGCATATTGAACAGCAATATGACCCAGACCGCCAATGCCCGAAATTGCCATCCAGTCTCCTGTTTTGGCATCAGCCATTTTCAGACCTTTATAGACAGTGACGCCTGCACAGAGAATAGGTGCAATTTCAAGTAAGTCTACTCCCTCCGGAATTACTCCTACATAATCTCCATCGGCCAGACAATATTCAGCAAAGCTGCCGTTGACCGAATACCCCGAATTTTGCTGTTTTCTACACAGGGTTTCCCAGCCCGCATAACAATGTTCACAATGACCACACGCCGAATACAGCCATGGAATACCGACAATATCTCCTATTTTTAAATGGTCAATGCCTTCACCTATTTCAATCACTTCTCCTACTCCCTCATGCCCGGGAATAAAAGGTAAGCTCGGTTGCACCGGCCAGTCGCCATGCATGGCATGCAGATCGGTATGACAAACACCTGTGGCAATGATCTTGACCAGGACTTTGCCTGGACGAACTTGAGGGATGTTGAGTTCTTGGATTTCTAAGGGTTGGTTAAATGCAGTTACGACCGCTGCTTTCATTGTTGTTGGCATATTAATTCTCTCTTCTATTATTATAATTTCAGATTATTTTTGAATAATCTCCTTAATTATAGACAATAGAAAAACTGCAACAACTATAGAATTGTATTTCTCCGCTATTCTTTAAAAATTCTTAAAATTTTTTTGGCTGTTATTTTTAAATTATGCTCGACTATCTCCAAACAAATATTTTTATTTACACATAAATATAAGAATAATAATGATTTAATTAAATTCACTATCAGCAGATATAATATTTTTATCCAAATAAGATAGCTTCAAATTTTAGACTACATCTTCTTAAGCCCGTATCTTTATAATAAGGTGATAATTAGTCATATTCGAAAGGAATTTAATCAATACTAATTAAAAGAAAGCCACTTCAGCAGTGGCTTTCTAGTTTGGTGTTGGGCTTATTTTTTGGGCTTTTTACGACAACCAGACGTTTCTGCACAAATTCTTTGAAACCATCAATTGAAAGTTCATGACCATAACCTGAATTTTTGATCCCGCCAAATGGCAGCTCTGGCGCAGTATCGGTATACCAGTTGATCCAGATCATGCCAGTTTCTACACGTGAAGCCAGCTTTTTCGCCCGCTCAATATTTTGTGAATGAATCACGCCTCCGAGACCATAATTAGAATCATTGGCAATCGATACAATTTCATCTTCATCTTTTGCGACATAGATCTGTGCCACAGGACCAAAGAATTCTTCATACCAGGCCGGATTATCACGGCTGATATTTTCCAGAATAGTTGGCTGATAGAAATTACCTTCATGCTCATAAGGCTTACCACCAGTCACGACTTTCGCGCCATTCTCTACTGCCTTATCAACCTGCTTGGTCAGTTTTTCCAACGCATCTGCTGAGGACAGTGGGCCAAGTGTAGTTTCAGAATCCAACGGATCACCAATTTTTAAGCCTTCAAAGACCTTGATCATGCCCGATTTAAATTGTTCCGCAATTTTCTCATGCAGGATAAAACGTTTAGCTGCTGTACAAACTTGCCCCGTGTTATTGACGCGTGCCTGACAGCCGATTTTGATCGCTTTTTCCAGATCAGCATCATCCAGCACAATAAATACATCATTACCGCCTAATTCTAGTGTCGATTTGGTGACATGTTTCCCAGCTTGCCCTGCTACTGCACGCCCTGCGCCTTCTGAACCTGTGAGAGCAACGCCTTGTACACGCGGATCCGCGATAATATCTGCGACCTGATCGCTACTGATAAACAGATTAGTCCACACACCTTTCGGTGCGCCTGCATCCAAAATCAACTGTTCAAAGGCTTCAGCACATTGCGGAACGATGCTGGCGTGCTTGGCTACCACAGGGTTGCCAATCGCACAGTTTGGGGCAAAAACACGCATCAATTGATAGAATGGGAAGTTCCAAGGTTCTACCGCCATGATAATGCCTAAAGGATGGTGTTCTACCCAAGCTTCTCCCAGTTCCGTTTCATAAGAAACTGGCGCTAAAAACTCTTTGGCATGATCTGCATAATATTCTGCAATACGTGCACAACTTTCAATCTCACCTTCACTCTGCTTGATCAGCTTACCCATATCCAGCGTCATGATTTTAGCCAGTTCTGACTTGCGTTCCCGCATGTTGCTTGCCAGTTTGCGAAGTACCTCAATCCGGGTATCTACTTGTTGAGTCCAATCCGACTTCAGGATTTTTTCTGCGGTATCCAAGGCATTTTGGATATCTTGATCAGTGTGTGACGGATAATCTTTTAATTTCTGGTTGTTAAAGGGGTTAATGGATTGATAACTCATAATTAGATCCCTGCTTGGCCAATTCAATTTTTATAAATGGATAACAACGTGATTTGCGTCGTGACAGAGGTAGTAGAACCGTGAAACTTTTTATTGAATAAATCTGAAAAACTTAAAGACGCCATATCAACTTAGCATTGTTTTTTTCTGACTATGACTTTGCTTACAGATTGGTTCAAAAGATTACGCAGCGCAGGTAAAAGTTATATCGAGTGGTACAAATTAGAGCTATATAGTTTTCTTAAAATAATTATTCATAAGGCTAAAATCTGGTAACTTTTTTCAAAATAGTTTTTATATAAAAAAACCACCCTTTCGGGTGGTTTTTTCAATCTTAAACCAGCAATTACATTGCACGGTTTTTGATTTTGCGGATCGTTTCCAGCTGAGCAGCAGTTTCTGCAAGAGCAGCCAAAGCAGCAGCAGAGTCCAAATCGCTCTTTTGATTTGCTAGCAATTGTTCAGCGTGTTTACGCGCTTCAATAATTGCAGCTTCATCCAAGTTTTCTGCACGGACTGCTGTATCAGCAAGAACCGTAACAACATGCGGTTGAACTTCTAGAACACCACCAGATACATAGATTAATTCTTCTGTACCGTTTTCCAAAATAACGCGGATCGCGCCAGGTTGGAGCAAAGTTACCAGCGGAGCGTGACCAGGCATAATACCTAACTCACCGCCAGCACCTTTAGCAATTAGCATAGTTACAGTGCCTGAGTACAAAGACTCTTGAACACTTACAACGTCACATTGCATAGTCGCCATGAGAATCTCCTAAATTAGGGAACTAATTAAAGTTTCTCAGCTTTAGCAATCACTTCGTCAATACCACCAACCATGTAGAACGCTTGTTCTGGGATGTGATCGTATTCACCAGCTAGAAGACCTTTAAAGCCACGAATCGTTTCTTTAAGCGGTACAAGTTTACCAGGAGCACCAGTAAACACTTCAGCTACGTGGAACGGTTGAGAGAAGAAACGTTGGATCTTACGTGCACGGTATACAGTAAGTTTGTCTTCTTCTGACAATTCGTCCATACCAAGAATTGCGATAATGTCTTTCAATTCTTTATAACGTTGAAGAACGTTTTGAACTGAACGAGCGATTTCGTAATGCTCAGTACCAACTACAAGTGGATCTAGCTGACGTGAAGTAGAGTCAAGTGGATCAATCGCAGGGTAAATACCTTGAGAAGCGATGTCACGGCTCAATACAACAGTTGCGTCCAAGTGAGCGAACGTAGTTGCAGGCGATGGATCTGTTAAGTCATCGGCAGGTACGTATACCGCTTGGATTGACGTAATAGAACCAGACTTAGTAGATGTAATACGTTCTTGAAGAACACCCATCTCTTCTGCAAGAGTCGGTTGGTAACCTACTGCAGATGGCATACGGCCTAGAAGTGCTGATACTTCAGTACCCGCTAGTGTATAACGATAGATGTTGTCGACGAACAATAGTACGTCACGGCCTTTACCGTTTTCGTCTTTTTGATCACGGAAGTACTCAGCCATAGTCAAACCAGTCAACGCTACGCGTAAACGGTTACCTGGTGGCTCGTTCATCTGACCGTAGACCATTGCTACTTTGTCAAGAACGTTAGAGTCTTTCATTTCGTGATAGAAGTCATTACCTTCACGAGTACGTTCACCAACACCAGCAAACACAGATAAACCTGAGTGCGCTTTCGCGATGTTGTTGATCAACTCCATCATGTTTACAGTTTTACCAACACCGGCACCACCGAACAGACCAACTTTACCACCTTTCGCGAACGGGCATAGTAAGTCGATGACTTTAATACCAGTTTCTAGAAGGTCAGTAGAAGCCGCTTGTTCTGCATAAGAAGGCGCTTGACGGTGAATTGGTAAACGCTCTTCAGTCGCAACAGGACCAGCTTCGTCGATCGGGCGACCAAGAACGTCCATGATACGGCCAAGAGTCGCTGTACCTACTGGTACAGAGATCGGAGCGTTAGTGTTAGTTACGTTCAAACCACGCTTAAGGCCTTCAGTAGAACCCATTGCAATAGTACGAACTACGCCATCACCAAGTTGTTGCTGAACTTCTAATGTAGTTTCAGTACCGTCAACTTGGAGAGCGTCATAGATCTTAGGAACGCTGTTACGTTCAAACTCGACGTCGATAACCGCGCCGATGATCTGAATGATACGACCGCTACTCATTGCTGTCTCCTCAATTCAAACTAATATATGTTAAACGGCAGCGGCACCACCAACGATCTCAGAAATCTCCTGAGTAATCGCGGCTTGACGCAGCTTGTTATAAATAAGTTGTAGGTTCTTGATCAATTCACCCGCGTTATCAGTTGCAGCTTTCATTGCAACCATACGAGCAGACTGCTCACACGCGATGTTTTCGATCACACCTTGATACACCACAGACTCGATGTAACGAACCAACAAGCCATTTAAAAGCTCTTCAGCTTCAGGCTCGTAGATGTAATCCCAACCGTATTGACGGTTAAGCGTCTTGTCTTCTTCAGCAGCTGCCAAAGGAACAAGCTGTTCGATCTTTTGGTTTTGAGTCATGGCGTTGACAAAGCCGTTAGAAACCAGATAAATACGATCTAATTCGCCTTTATCATAAGCGTCTAACATCACCTGTACAGAACCAGATAACTGTTCAAGACTTGGAGTGTCGCCCACTTGAGTGGTCGCACCAAGCACTTTACCGCCGTAGTTTTTAAAAAACGAAACCGCTTTTTGACCAATCAAAGCAAATTGAACTTCAATTGACTGCTCTTGTTGCTGTTGAACGTGTTTTACCACTTTCTTGAACAGGTTAATGTTCAAACCACCAGCAAGGCCACGATCTGAAGACACAATGATATAGCCAACGCGCTTAACAGGACGTTCAACCATATAACGGTGTTTATATTCAGGATTCGCTTGTACCAAATGAGCAATTACACGGTGCATATTTTCGGCATACGGACGGCCTTGTGCCATGCGCTCTTGCGCACGACGCATCTTAGAAGCTGCTACCATCTGCATCGCGCGAGTAATTTTCTGCGTGCTTTTGATACTAGCTACTTTGGCGCGAATTTCTTTTAAATTTGCCATACGCTTAACCTAGTATTCGAAGGCCCTTACGAGCCCTCGAAGGTTGATTCCGTGAACCAAACCAACACCAATCTAGCAAGTTGCTAAATTAGTAAGTTTGAGTCGCTTTGAATTTTTCAATACCAGCTTTGAATTCAGCTTCGATATCTTTATCCCAAGCACCAGTCTCGTCAATTTTTTGCATTAACGCAGCGTGTTCTGAACGGAAGTAAGCAATTAACGCAGCGTCAAAGTCTACGATTTTCTTCACTTCTACGTCAGCCATGTAGCCTTCGTTAGATGCATAAACTGATACAGCTTGGTCAGCGATTGAGTATGGAGCATATTGTTTTTGCTTCATAAGCTCAGTTACGCGTTGACCGTGTTCAAGCTGTTTACGAGTTGCTTCGTCAAGGTCAGAAGCGAACTGAGCAAACGCTGCCAATTCACGGTACTGTGCAAGTGCAGTACGGATACCACCAGACAATTTCTTGATGACTTTAGTCTGCGCAGAACCACCAACACGAGATACAGAGATACCCGCGTTCACAGCAGGACGGATACCCGCGTTGAACAATGATGTTTCAAGGAAGATCTGACCGTCAGTAATCGAAATTACGTTGGTTGGTACGAATGCAGATACGTCACCTGCTTGAGTTTCAATAATCGGCAATGCAGTTAATGAACCAGTTTGGCCTTTAACTTCACCGTTAGTGAATTTCTCAACGTAGTCAGCAGATACACGAGAAGCACGTTCAAGTAGACGTGAATGTAGATAGAACACGTCACCTGGATAAGCTTCACGACCTGGTGGACGACGAAGAAGCAATGAAATTTGACGGTAAGCAACAGCTTGTTTAGACAAGTCATCATAGATGATCAGAGCGTCTTCACCGCGGTCACGGAAGTATTCACCCATTGTACAGCCAGAGTATGGAGCCAAGAACAGCATTGCTGCTGGATCGGCTGCAGCTGCTGCTACAACAGTTGTATACGCCATAGCGCCAGTTTCTTCCAGCTTACGTACTACGTTTGCAATAGTTGATTGTTTTTGACCAACTGCAACGTAGATACATTTAATGCCAGAGTTTTTCTGAGCGATGATCGCGTCGATCGCCATAGCTGTTTTACCAGTCTGACGGTCACCAATGATCAACTCACGTTGACCACGGCCTACTGGGATCATTGTATCTACTGATTTATAACCAGTTTGTACAGGTTGATCCACTGATTGACGCCAAATTACGCCTGGTGCTACTTTTTCAACAGCATCAGAAAGTTTTGCATCAATAGGGCCTTTACCATCAATCGGGTTACCCAAAGCGTCTACGACACGACCAAGAAGTTCAGGACCAACCGGAACTTCTAATACACGACCTGTACAACGAGCTTTTTGACCTTCTTGAAGGCTTAAGTAGTTACCTAAAACAACGACGCCCACTGAATCCTGTTCTAGGTTCAGTGCCATACCGTATAAGCCGCCGTCGAATTCGATCATTTCACCGTACATTGCATCAGCAAGGCCGTGAATGCGCACAATACCGTCGGATACCATAACAATGGTACCTTCGTTTTTAGCGGTCGCGCTGGTGTCCAGATCGCCGATACGCTGTTTAATGAGCGCACTGATCTCGGATGGATTCAGTTGTTGCATTGCGCTATACCTCAATCTTTTTAAAGTTCAGTCTTCTTATATGCAATTAAGCTAGAAGACGAGTACGCATTTTTTCAAGCTTATTAAGCGCAGAATCATCTATCACTTGGTCGCCTGCACGAATAACCACACCCGCAATTAACGCTGGGTTCACTTCTACAGAAACATTTACTGCCGCAGCGAAACGTTTTTCTAACGCTTGAGCAAGAATTTGTTCTTGTACAGAAGTCAATGGGAATGCTGATTCAATCACAACATCCACAGTATTGTTATTCTGTGATTTGAGCTGTTCGTATTCTGCTTGAATTTCAGGAAGCAAAGCCAAACGGTTGTTTTCAGCAAGCAATGTCAAAAAGTTTGACACTGCTGCAGTTTGGTCTTCACCTAAAACTTTGGCAAAAATACTCACCTGCTCAGCAGGCGTAAGCTCAGGGCGATTTAAGTAAGCTGAAAATGCTTCGTCTTGCACCGCAGCACTGAGCAAGTTAAGTGCTGTTGACCAATTGTCAGTTGCACCTTGCTCAGAAGCGTAAGCAAATGCTGCTTTAGCGTATGGGCGTGCCAACGTCAAGAGTTCAGCCATAATCTGCCTCTCTCTTAAAGTTTAGCAGCCAGCTGAGTCAGCATGGCATTGTGAGCTTCTGCGTCAACTTGCTGGCTAAGAATTTTCTCAGCACCAGCAACTGCAAGAGCAGCCACTTGTTGACGTAATTCTTCGCGAGCAGCATTGATTTCAGTATCAACAGCTTCTTTAGCTTGTTGACGAATACGCTCACCTTCAGCTGACGCTTGAGTACGAGCTTCTTCGACCAATTGCGCTGCACGACGGTTCGCTTGTTCGATCAATTGAGCCGCTTGTGCTTTTGCCGCATCCAGTTCAGCTTTCACTTGTGCTTGCGCATCTGCAAGGTCAGCCTTCGCTTTTTCAGCAGCGTTTAAGCCATCAGCGATTTTACGCTGACGTTCACTAATCGCATTGATTAGTGGTGGCCATACAAACTTCATGCAGAATGCGACGAAAATCGCAAACGCAATCGCTTGGCCAAACAATGTGAGGTTGATATTCATTGCAAATTCCTCAAATAGTGAATTTCGGAATTAAGCTGATTAACCTACAAATGGATTAGCGAAGATGAAGAACAAGCCAATACCAACACCGATCATAGGCACAGCATCAAGAAGACCCGCGATTAAGAACATACGAGTTTGAAGTTGTGGAGCCAATTCTGGTTGACGAGCTACAGCTTCAAGGAAACGGCCGCCTAGAAGACCAAAACCAATCGCAGTACCTAAAGCACCGAAAGCGATCAAGATAGCAGATGCAATTGCAACTAGACCTAAAGTGAGTTCCATGATAATTCCTCAGAGGTTAGGTTTATACCAAATTAAGTTAAAAAATTGTGCCCAACCATCCCGTGACAGTTAGGCAATACCATTAATGCTTTTCGCTTGCCATGCTCAAGTATACGATAGTCAGCATCATGAAAATGAATGCTTGTAGCGTAATAACAAGAATGTGGAAGATCGCCCAAGGCACAGATAACGCCCACTGGATCCAGAACGGTAATAACGCGATAAGAATGAAGATTAACTCACCCGCATACATGTTACCGAATAGTCGTAGAGCCAATGAAACTGGACGTGCAAGGAAGGTTACCAATTCCAGAATCAAGTTCACTGGAATAAGGATCGCTTTTGCAACTGGGTTACTTGGGTTAAATGGGTTAAGTGCTAGTTCACCAACGAAGCCGCCAACACCTTTTTCACGGATGCTGTAGAACAAGATAAGTGCAAATACAGACAATGACATACCAAGGGTAATGTTAGGGTCAGTAGATGGAACGATCTTGAAGTATACGTGGTGTGGATCAATACCAAACAGGCCACCAATCACGTGTTGAGCGACATAAGGAATCCAGTCAACCGGGATAAGGTCCATCAAGTTCATGAGGAAAATCCACACGAAGATGGTTAGCGCTAGTGGAGCGATCAAACGCGATTTACCATGGAAGGTATCGCGTACACTTGAGTCAACAAACTCGATAATCATTTCGATTGCAGACTGGAACTTGGTAGGAACACCAGAGTTTGCAGCTTTCGCTACGAGCCAGAATAACAAGCAGAAAATGATACCAAGGCCGATTGACCAACCCATTGAATCCAAGTGAATAGCAGTGAACCCCATCTGTTGAGCTTCAGCACCGTTCTCGGCCAATTTCCATGTACCGTCTGGCATTTTGCCATAGGTCATATTGGTCAAGTGATGCTTGATATACTCGGTCGAAGTAAGGGCATGTTCTTCAGCAGCCATAAATCACACCTGGTCAATGTCAAAAAACTATAGAACAAACGAATATCGCGTGCTGCTTGATATCTCGCCTGCTCCTAAAAAAACTTTTCAATTTTTTGTTGTGTTTAAACTCGTTTTTGTAGACGTGACACCCAAAAAGGAGCGACCCACGACATGGCTTGAACGAGCATAAAACCACAAAACAACGCAACCGGGGATAACGGCTTGACATTGCTTAAAATTAAAATGAAACCAACAATCACAATTGCAAACTTGCCCATCAAGCCTTTATACATGTTCGAAAGAACCTGCTTAGATGCCCGGGCTCCTGCCGCTCGAAATGATTGCCATGAAAAATAACAACTCGCAAGCCAGCAGACGAACGCCCCCAAAGCGGCACTCAAGGCTACGGTTGAGTCTTTCACGACCCAGCCAATCAAGGCTGAAACAGGAATCATTAATGCTTGTAAGAGGACTAAAGCTTTCGCTAATCGTCGGTCAATCAAGCGACTAGTTCGGCTCATTATTTATTCACTCACAGCAAGCATGCTTGACAAGTTTAGCTGATGATTATTTTTAATCGCAGGCATTATAGAGTTACACCCCTGAACATGCAATCTTTTCCCGACCTTAGTCGTGTTTTTTTCAACAGATCAAATGCTGGCAAACTAATCAAAACTTGATTATTTTTAAATCATTGATGGGCATTTAACACACATTTACGGGTTTGCTCGGCCAATTTCTGCCAGGCCTGGATAAAGTCCCCTGCCCCACTCATGCTTTCATCAACACTCTGGAACACAATCGGTTTCAGTTTACGGTACTGATTTTCACCAGCATGCGCTTCTGCCAGCAGACACATTTTGCTCTGCACACGACTTTCTTGCAGATACTTGATCTGCGCCACGGTTGGTGACACATGTGGATCATCCGTCAAAGCCCCCATGAACTTCAGGTTCAATGGGCGTTCCAGATATTGATAGGCATCATGATAGGACCAATAAGGTTGAGCTTTACTTGTAGAACTATAACGCTGTGCAGTCAAAAACATGGTTTGGGCAAAGTCACGCGCATTTTTCCAATAGGCCTCCCGATGCTCAGGCAGCTGCTGAGAACGTAAGGCTGCAATAAAGAAACCGATACGTACTGCATTGTTGGGATCGAGCCAGACATGGGTATCGACGGTATCTTTTAAGGCTTGCCCACGTGGATTACGCATTGGTAAAGTGGTCAGAATACCCGAATCTAAAATCGCGATACTTTTATTGTTATTGTTCAACACTTTTGCCAACGGCGCTTCATGTGCCTGCCCTAACCAGATCACCAGGCCGGCATCCTGAATCGTTTTACGGTGTGCCGGGGTCAGACTGACATCATGACCGCTTTGATTGGCCAGTAATAAAGTCGGCTGTTCCACGCCTTGAGTAATGGTCTTGGCAATCAGATAAATCGGCTGCGTTGAAACCACCAGACTTTGCGACCAGCTAATGGTACTGAACAAAGCCAGGCTACACAGGGCAAGGAAACGGAACATGAAGAGAAATCGCTATATAAGGACAAATTTAATAGTGTTATAATATAACAAAATTACAAAAATACCTATGCCCAATCGAAACTCTGGGCGCTTCATGTTAAGATTTGAAATCTTTTAATTTTCAGTTTCGCACCTGAGGTGAACTATGGGTTCATGTTCGCACGAACACCACAATGCATTGCACGGCGTACACGACCATCCAAATGTCGCGCAACGTCTGGCCGAAGCAGAGAGTCTTTGTGCGGCAAGTGGCGCACGCCTCACTCCTTTACGCAAAGAGGTACTGGAACTGATTCTGAATGCAAGCGGCCCGATGGGTGCGTATGACCTGCTGGCACAAATGAAAAATGCCAGCGACCGTCCCGCTGCCCCACCAACGGTGTACCGTACACTCGACTTTTTATTAGAAAAAGGCTTTATTCACCGCCTGACCTCTATTAATGCCTATATTCCCTGCTGCCATCCGCGTGAAGGCCATCAGGCGGCATTCTTGATTTGTACTGAATGTAAAGCAGTCAAAGAAGCATCTGCACAAGGTTTATTAGAACAACTGGATGCCTTGGCGGCTTCAGACGATTTTAGTGCACACCACAGCATTATCGAAATTTCAGGAATCTGTCAGCAGTGTCGCAACAAAGCTTGAATGCATCACCCTTGATCCAGCTTTCCAAGATCTGGGTCAATATTGATGATCGTGACATTTTAAAGGCCATTGATTTCTCTTTGCAGGAGAAAGAGATTGTTACGCTGATTGGTCCGAACGGTGCCGGTAAGTCGACCTTAATAAAGGTCATGCTTGGAATCGTCAAACCAAAATCCGGTGAAATCAAAACGGCGCGCAAGCTGAAATTCTCTTATGTGCCACAAAAATTCAATCCTTCACATAGTTTACCGCTACGGGTTAAAGATCTGCTGGCACTAGAAAAATGCCCTTCAGCTATTAAAGCTGAAATCATTCGGGATACTGGCATTGCCAAGCTGGAAAATTCCAAAGTTCAACAGCTTTCTGGCGGTGAACGTCAACGTGTTCTGCTAGCACGTGCCTTATTACGTCAGCCGGATATTCTGGTACTGGATGAACCGATGCAGGGACTGGATATTCAATCCGAAGCTGAACTGTATGAATATGTGCGCAGCCTGCCAGAAAAATATGGTTGTGCCATTTTAATGGTCTCACATGACCTGCAATGGGTAATGCAAGGCACGCATCGCGTGGTATGTCTCAACAAACATATCTGCTGTAGCGGTCTACCAGAAAGTGTGCAGCAGCATCCAGAATATCAGGCCATTTTTGGTACCAACCGGGTGTTCTACCAACATCATCATGATCACTGTGCCCATGGTGATTCAGCCACACCATGCCAGCACGATTCACGTCCCCACATTCACCCCGAGCCGGAAGCTTAAGCCATGATGGATTGGTTATCTCTCCTATTACCTGCATGGATTATGGGAACACTCTTGGTGTTCCTGACCGCACCACTCGGCTGTCTGATGCTGTGGCGTCGTATGTCTTTCTTTGCAGATACGATGGCACATGGTACTTTGCTCGGTGTTGCCATTGCCGGTGCGATGAGCCTGCCACTCTGGATGGGGGTCAGCTTTATCGCTATCTTGCTGGTCGCTGTACTCTGGGTATTATATGATCCACGCTTGCCGAATGATGCATTGTTGGCACTCTGTTCCGCCACCCTGCTCTGTTCAGGCCTGTTATTCATTCAGCATTTACCGAGTTTAAGACCGGAACTGCTTAGCTATTTATTTGGTGATCTACTCACTATCTCATGGACAGATCTTCCTACTTTTGCCGTCGTGATTATCTTGGCTTTGGCTGTCCTGTATAAAAGCTGGCAGGCGCAAATCCAAATTGCAATTGATCCTGATATGGCGATCAGTGAAGGCGTAAATGCAAAACTGCAACGTCTGATCTTTATGCTGTTATTGGCACTGTTTACTGTTCTAGCATTGCGTGCGGTCGGTTCTCTTTTGATGGGCGCATTGCTGGTGATTCCAGCACTCACTGCTCGACTACTGGCAAATTCTCCTCGTCAAATGGTGATCTGGGCTTTTGTGATTGCACAAATTGGTGTGACAGTCGGGCTCTGGTCAAGTGCAGGTCTGAATACGTCAACAGGTCTGACCATTGTGCTGACCATGTCAGGGTTGTTTGCCGTTATTTTTATCCTACAGAAGTTTAAAAAACTGGCTTAAGACATGGCAGGTAAATTTTATCTAATTAGTGCCTGCTTGCTCGGACACAAGGTTCGTTATGATGGTCGCGACTGTCTGGTAAAAGAGTTGGTCGATTATTTATTGCCGGATCAATATGTCACGATTTGCCCTGAAGTCAGTGGTGGTTTGCCTATACCTCGACCCGCAGCAGAGATTCAATCTGGCGATGGTCGAGAGGTGCTGCTGTACCAAGCTCATGTTATAGATATAAATGGTACAGATGTTTCCGATGCCTTTATCAAAGGCGCCTATGCCGCTTTAGATCTTGCCCAAAGATTTCAAGCGACACATGCCATCCTCAAAGCCCATAGCCCTTCTTGTAGCAGCAAGCTGATTTATGATGGTTCATTTACTGGAAATAAAATTCAAGGTGATGGGGTCACAGCAGCATTACTTAAACAGCATGGTATGGAGGTCATGACTGAAGATGAATTTTTACAGATGATTCTTTAAGAGATCGTTAAATTTCCTCTCCTTTAAGGAGAGGTTTCCCTACTGATGCACCAAACTCAATAAAAACGCAGCTCCAGCGAACAAGCTGGCAAAAGTTCGATTCATGACTTTCTGCTGTTTTGGCGATTTCAGAAGACGCAGAACCTTGGCAGCCAGGCCGGTATAACCTGCCATCACAATCAGATCAATCGTTACCATAGTCGCGGCCATAATCACATATTGAATCCATTGCGGTTTAGATAAGTCCAGAAATTGCGGCAATACTGCCAGCAAAAATACAATTGCCTTGGGATTACTCATATTGACCAGAAAACCGTGGATGACGAGTTTCCCAGCTGATTTTCGTGCGAGTTCATGTTTAATTTCAATCGACTGCGCTGGTGCTTTCCACTGCAAAAGGGCCAGATACAGTAAATAAGCAACCCCAAACCATTTCACAGCAAGAAATGCCCAAGGTGTAGTCGCGAACAATACCCCTGCCCCGGCAGCCACAATAGCAATTTGAACCAATAGGGCGAGTTGCAGGCCGAGCGCATTCCAATATCCATGTCGGAAGCCATAATTTAGTCCGCTCGACATTGAAGCAATAGCACCCGCACCTGGGGAAATACTGATCACCCAACAGGCTAACATATAAGCAAACCAGACTTGATAGGACATAGAGATTTAACTCATTCAAATTCAGGATCTAATTATATGACTTTTCCAATATTTTCAGCCAAAAAAATTGCTTAAACATCAGACTGCATACTATTCACTCTATAGCGCTTCAGGCACAATAGCAGGATTGGATACAGAAAATTTATTACAGGAGCCATGAATGACAGCCCAATCTGTAATTTTGCCATTACCTTCAGATCATGCTCGCTTTATTGTTTTACGTCTGAAAAATCTCAGTATCGAAGATTTTAAGGAACGATTAAAAGAGCTATTTACGACACGCGATCGCCTGATTACCCAACATCCGAATGCGCAAATTAAAACGGCTGTCGCTTTTGGTCCTGAACTCTGGTCAAAATTGTATGAACAGGCACCTGCTGGTTTTAAACAATTAGAGCCAATTCAAGGTTCATTTAATATGCCTGTGGTACCGGCAGATGTGCTGATCCATATTGCCAGTGCGCGTGCCGATATCTGTTTCGCCTTGAGTCAGTCTTTCTTTGAAGGTATTCGCGATCAGGTTGAAGTACTAGATGAGCGTGTTTGCTTCCGTTACTTTGATGGCCGTGATATTACCGGTTTCATTGATGGGACTGAAAATCCGCAATTCCCGGATGATCGAGCTGAAGTGGCTTTACTGGGTGAAGATGCTGGCATTTTCCAAGACGGTTCATTCATTTTTGCGCAGCGTTATGCCCATAACTTGGATAAATGGAAAAAACTCAAAGTCGATGCTCAAGAACAAGTGATGGGTCGTACCAAACTTGAATCGATTGAACTCGATGATGAGGTAAAACCTGCCAATGCACATATCGCTCGTACTGTCGTTGAAGATGAGGGAGGCGAGGAAATGGAAATTCTACGTCACTCTCTGCCTTATGGAGATGGTCGTGGTGACCAAGGTCTATTCTTCATTGCTTATACCAAAGACCTGAAAATCATTGATGCCATGTTAGTGCGCATGTTTGGTACATCAGGCGATGGGATCCATGACCGCTTGCTACACTTCGTGACTCCAATGGATGGTGCGTATTACTTTGCACCAAGTGAGGAGTTGCTGGAAGAGGTTTTGGAGGGGTAAAGTTTATAAGGTCGGTGATTGCTACATTCTCCATAATGTAGCAATCTAAAAAATTATTTTTTAAGAAAATTTCTACAATTAATATTTTCACACCCTAGAGTAAATGTTAAGCACTTTAAATCTGAATCTAAAATCAATTTATAGTCATTAATTTTCCTGTTACTTTCCCTAATATTGGCATTATATAAATATTTTTTCTCTTCTTTAATATAAGAAAAATTATCACCAGCCAATATACTCCCGTAATCACTTTCTAAATTAACAGATGAAGAATTTACTACTGGAGCTTCAATAACTAAATTTGATAACTTATTATATATAAAAAAGTTAGATATAATTTTTTTATAAGGTCTTTTCACATAATCTAATTCACTAAATTCCCTTACCCGAAAGGCAACTATTTTTTTATCTTGATAAAGTATTTTTAAATCTACAGTTGATTTTAAAGGCACAGTACCTTGATATAAAATATAAGTTTTTTGATTATTTAAAACTTCGACGCCATAACTCTTAAGAATGTAATCTCCACCAGAATATTTTTTGTTTTTATCCCCATAATCAACTAAACTTAATTTTAAATTTTTATTTAATTGAGAGAATCTACCAAATTGATCCAGAAATAAAACTGGTTCTTTAATTTGGGTAGCACTTTGCTGGTAATCATTCCAATCTATATTTTTTGCGTGACATAATAGTGAAAAGAAGCTACTGCTAATTATTACTATAGATTTAAGTATTTTCATATTTTAACCCGAATCGCGGATAAAAAATGGCGAATTCAAACATGAGGTGCGACAGTTTCAAAAGCCTTATGATAATCAACAAGCTGAGCAAATTTCTCTAATGGTGTAAGCCAATCTAACGCTTTTCTAGGACGAGTATTCAGTGACATGGCGACTTGATTTAAATAATGCTGATCTGCCTGATTTAAATCAATCCCTTTAGGTAAATATTGCCTAATTAAACCATTCATATTTTCGCATGTACCTTTCTGCCATGGCGAATGTGGGTCACAGAAATATACATCTATGCCTAAATCTTCTTCGAGGATTTTATGTTCTGACATCTCACGTCCACGGTCATAGGTCAACGTTTTACGTAGTTCTGCAGGTAAATATTTCAGAGCTTCAGTTAAAGCCTTGCGCACTGATTCTGCCTTTGCATCAGGTAATGTTGCCAAGATACAGAGCCGTGTATTTCGTTCAATAAGTGTTGCTATCGAACTTTTATTGTCTTTACCTTTAATTAAATCGGCCTCCCAATGACCCGGTATTTTTCTTTCTTGAACTTCAGCTGGGCGCTCATGAATAGTTTTAATATCCTGTAATATAGAATCTTTTTTAGGTTCACCGTTAGCTTTTCGCTTTTTATTTTCATGACGCAGACAGGATAATAAGTCTTTTTTCAACTCACCCTTTGGTAATGCTCGTATAGTTGAGTAAATCGTTGTATGGCTTACATTCATTGTTTGATCCAAATCAGAAAATGTCTTTAAACGCTTCGATATTTGCTGAGGAGACCATAAACAACGGATCGCTTCAACAATAAATCTCCAGAGGATTGAGTCGATTTTGAGTTTTCTGTGACCACGTCTACGTCTAGCGAAGGTGTTATCAGAAGCATATCGAGCTTGATAAACGTCATTGATGCTATTTCTTTTAAGTTCACGATAGATCGTACTAGGATGTCTTTTAATAAGTTCAGCAAATTTTCTGGGTGAAAAGCCTTCTTTTCTTGACTCAAGCATTAATGCAGTACGATCTTCAAAGTTAAGATGATGGTATGACAATTTTATATACTCCATAAACCCTTTAAATTAATTAGGTGGTTTATGTCGCACTTCAAGTTTTACTCTGCCAATTTGACTTGAAAAATAAGAGGACTAGAGCCATCAGTTGAGTTACCACATAAAACTTAAAACTCTAGTCCCGATGTTTAATAGTACCGAATTATTTTGCGTAATTGATGATTTCTTTCTTAAATTTGAAGCAACCTACTGGAATTTCCTTAAACAAAGTCGTCGTTTCTCCAGAGTCCGAACTGATCAGCTGAAAGATACAGATCTTCATTAGTTGAGAGTGCAATTGAATTCGGTGCACACAGCAGCATTAAAGCCTGTTTAAAGGTTTCAGCCTTGCTTTGATCTTGCTGTTCAATCTGATCCAGAAATTTTTTCAGATGATCTAACCCTTCTAAGGGGTCTGTTTGCTGATTTTTGGCAATCTCACTTAAGGCTTTACTATGATTCAAACTAGATTCAAGCTGGCTTTTCGCAGGACTGGCATTTAAGTGATTGGCATTGGCATTTTCTTGTTTATAGGTAGAGAGAAGCAAGCCAGCTCCCGCTCTAAGTGCTCCCCATTGATCTGTTCTTAACTCAAAGCCCTCACCACGCCCGTCGCTAGCCTCATCTTCTTTTGGATGACTTAGATTTCCTAAATTTAGCTGACTGGCCCCATGACTACTTTGCAGCTGTGCACTAATCTGTCCAGTTGTATCATCGAAGCGAAGCTGGTTAAAACCTTCACCCTCCACCTCTTGAGAACGGATACCACTTAGTTTTTTAGTGAATGGCAACTGCCCCTTCTTATCAAACATAGTTTGATAACGTTCAGCTTCATGAATACGTCCAACAATAAAGGGACGATCAATATCCCCTTCGAAGAAATCAATCACTACGATTTCCCCGATACGTGGATGGAATCGGGCGCCATAACCTTCACCTGCCCATGGCGTTAGCACATCTACCCAGGCCGAATCAGTGTCATTATCATTGGCGCCAGCACCACCATCATGCTGATGATCTTCACTACGGGTAAATAAAAAACGAACCTTCACGCGTCCCCATTCATCGACATAAATAGTCTCACCTTCAGGCCCTACCACTTTCGCCCGTTGTGGATAGGCCACGGGCCGATGTTGTAGTGGATGATATTCAGGTATCACCAGAATATCTCGACGAATTAAATACAGCTCATTGCCTTGTCTCTCGTCATCCAGAACTTTCCAGCGACTGGACAGCATGAGCTGATCCACCTGTAGCAAAATGTCTTTTGGTAAATTATTCTGGTTATAGAAGTGTTTGCCCAAAATTAAAAATTCACGCTCATTGCACGGATGTTGATCAATTTCGGGATGATCATGCAGTTCAAACCAGTAACCCACTTGGGCATCACGAACACTACTGCTGGCCTTAAAATATTTGGACTGCATGGCATGATAGTGACTAAGTTGCTGACTAAGTTGATCCAGTTGAGCTGGACTGGATGATGTAGCCTGATCTTCTCTATTTAGGTCACTGGTCCAAGCTGGGCTGATGTTCCAGACATCTTCCAGATTTAAACTAGTATGATCCTGAACACTACTCTGCTGAATATTCACCAATCGCTGGTTTTGCTCCTGCTCCAGATCTATAGCTTGCCAGCGTTGTAATCCAACATTGTTTGGCACTAATTGGCGCTCAGCAATTAGGCTGGTGATAGTATCGAATTGCTCAGTTGCATGACTGCGATGGAAGCGGATGGAACGGCGCTTTAAGGCTTGAAAATATTGCTGCTCATCAACAAGACGCAGGACTTGTGGCTGAATGGTTCGAGCTGATATTGAAATGATTAATTCCTTTTCATCAATCAGCCAGTTAATACCCTCACTACGCCATAGGCGGGTCAGAAAGTCATAATCACTTTCATTGGACTGTATGACCAATGGCCGTACATCATATTCACGATTTAGTCCGGAAAGATCCAAACTTAAACTTTGCGCAAATAAGCCACTTCGCTTTTGCCATTCAGCAAACAAAATTTCACTGATTTCTTTGACACTTTTATTCAAAAACACACGACTATTACGGCGTTTATGCCAAAGTGAAGTCGCATCTTCGAGAGTCAGCTGATAGACACTTAAAGCACCATCGCTATGCCCCTGTTTAGCTGCGGTAATGATACCTGTAGTCCGGAAAAGCTCACCTTGATAGTGACCTGATCAACAGCAACCTGACAGCCAATAAACTGTTTTAAAGCAATATAGGGATGAGTGGATAGACAAAGTAATTCAGCATGTAGCCCCTCATTGATCCAGTGCCTGCCTTCAATACGCTGAATCAGAACCTGAGAATTTAAAATTTCATTGGAAAATCGGAGATGAAGTGCACGCTTCTGTGAGCTTAGACCCAAGCCTTCAAGCACCGTATAAATACTCTGTAGCATTTTATAATTATTATTTGAGGTTATTTTTATCGCACTGATTTTAGGGAATAAGCTTAGAACAATCCATCTTGGTATTTATTTCACATGAATTAACCACGAATAGCCTTAACCTGACCTTATATTCTCTATGCTTATGAAATAGAAGATGTATTCTGTTTCAACCTTTTCGATTTTTCTGATTATTTGCTGATTCACTTACTGCTACACTGAAAGCCGAATACTTTATATCTCCTACATCATCCTCGATTACAGGATAAGCCAGAGGCCAAGGACATGCTTGAGTTACATTCTAAACTTCCCAATCTGGGCGTTACTATTTTTAGTACTATGTCGGCCTTGGCACAAAAACTCGGAGCAATTAACCTGTCACAAGGTTTTCCAGATTTTCCTGCTCCACCGCAATTGATTGAAGCCCTCAGTCGGGCGGCTGAAAATGGTTTTAATCAATATGCACCGGGTGATGGTTTACCAGTATTACGTGGGCTGGTCGCTGACCTTTATCAGCATCGTGACCAGCTCATTCTAGACCCGGTAGATGAAATCACCATTACTCCTGGCGCAACGATTGCAATCTTCTGTGCAATTCAGGCAACGGTACGAACAGGTGAAGAAGTCATTATTTTTGATCCCAGTTATGACAGCTATGCGCCAAGCGTGAAGCTGGTCGGTGCCAAACCGGTACATATCGCTCTAGAATATCCTGGTTTTTCTGTGGACTGGAATCAGGTCAAAGATGCAATCAATGACCGTACCCGCATGATTGTAGTGAATACACCGCATAATCCCACCGGAACGGTATGGACAGAGCAAGACTGGCAACAGCTGATTGAACTGATTCGTGATCGCAATATTGTAGTTCTGTCTGATGAAGTTTATGAACATCTGGTATTTGATGAAGTTCGTCATCATTCTGCAGCATCATTTCCGGAACTCCGTGAACGCAGTTTTGTGATTGGTTCTTTTGGTAAAACCTTTCATGTGACCGGCTGGAAAACTGGTTTCTGTGTTGCACCGCCAGCCTTAATGCAGATGTTCAGACAGATTTACCAGTTTGTCAGCTTCTGTGGTGTAACGCCAATTCAGGTGGCTTTGACTGAATATATGCAGCTACATTCTGAACATATCCATGAGCTGTCCGGTTTTTATCAGACCAAACGGGACCTGTTTAATCATGCACTTACAGATTCCCGTTTTCACTGGACGCCGTCTCAAGGTACCTATTTCCAGAATCTGGATTACAGTGAAATTCGTCCTGATCTGGATGCACTGTCGATGTGTCACTATCTGGCTGAACAGCATGGCATTGTAGCGATTCCGGTATCAGCGTTTTATCAGAAGCCGCCTAAAGATTTACACTTATTACGCTTCTGCTTCGCCAAAAAAGATGAAACCTTAATAGAAGCGGCACAGATTCTTTCCAAAGTTTAAAAAAATAGACTTATTGGTTACTGAAAAGCTAAGGCGTTCTTGATGCGGATCAAGGATAATTTAGTCCTGATAAATATATGAAAAATCAAGAACAGGATGTCATATGGCACAGCAAGCATTGGTTCACCAGCAGAATTTATGGAAAACATTTTTTATTTTCCTGTTACCGCTGGTCGTTACCAACATCCTGCAAAGCCTGTCCGGTACGATTAATACTTTTTTTGTCGGGCAAATGCTCGGCGTGCAAGCAATTGCCGCTGTGGCAGTATTTTTCCCGATTCTGTTCTGTCTGATGGCTTTTGTGATTGGTCTCTCTGCAGGTTCTACGGTTCTGGTAGGACAAGCTTGGGGTGCCAGAAACCTGGAAAAAGTGCGCTGTGTAGTTGGCTCTACCCTGTTTATGACACTGATTGGTGGCAGCCTGATTGCCCTATTGGGTGTATTTTTTGCTGAAAATATCCTGCAACTCTTGGGTACAGATCCGGATGTGATGCACCTGTCTTTGCCTTATGTGCAATGGATGCTGGCCGGTAGTCCTCTGATTTTTATTTATATTATTTATACTTCAATTTTACGCGGGGTTGGAGACAGTACTACGCCACTGTTTGCCTCTGCCCTAACGATTGGTGTGGGCTTGGTAGTGACACCGGTCCTGATCGCGGGTTATTTTGGTTTTCCTAAGATGGGGGTCATCTCTCCAGCAATTGCAACCATTCTGGGCAACTTGGCTGTTCTGTTATTTCTCATTCTCTATTTAAATTATAAGCGTCATCCTCTAAGACCAGACTGGGCGTTGATCAAAGATATCCGTCATCAGCCCCAGCTCAGCAAGATTATCCTGCGCTTAGGTATTCCAACCGGGGTTCAAATGGTCACAACTTCAGTCGCTGGTCTGGTCATTGTAGGTCTGGTCAACCGTTATGGTGCAGAAGCGACGGCGGCCTATGGTGCCGTGAATCAGGTGCTGAATTATATTCAGTTCCCTGCCCTTTCTATTGCCATTGCGGCTTCCGTCTTTGGGGCACAGGCCATTGGTGCTGGTAAAAATGATTTGCTCAATAAAGTGACCCGAACTGCCTTAAGTATGAATATCTTGTTCACAGGTAGTCTGGTGATTCTGGCTTATCTGTTTTCTAAATATCTGATGGCACTATTTATCACTGATCCGCAGGTCGTGGTATTGGGTCAGCAACTTCTCTTCATTGTCCTATGGTCGATTTTGTTCTTTGGTGCTAGTGCAATTTTTGCTTCGATCATGCGGGCCAGTGGCACAGTAACAATCCCTATGTTGATCAATATCATTGCCATTATTGGAATTGAAGTACCGGCTGCCTATATGTTCAGCCGCTGGTGGGGTTTACAAGGGATCTGGTATGGCTATGCCCTTGCCTTTGTCTGTCTTTGTATTATGCAAGGCTTGTATTACCAGTTTATCTGGAAGAAAAAGACCATCGAGGCACTGGTTTAATCTTCCGGCCTGAACTCCTGGATAAACCTTAGTAAACCACCTCTAAAGAGCGTATTTCCTGCTTAATCCATATTTTTTATATGGATTCATTTTTATTATATTTTTCAGCCATGAAGATCCTTGTTATAAGCAGTGTATTGCATAAAAACACAAGGTCTTCTCATGGCTAAACGACAAATTAAACTGGGTGCTTTTATTCCGACGACTTCGCAACATGCGGCAGGTTGGCGCCATCCTGAATCTCGTCCTCAGGATCATTTAAGCATTGATTATGCGATTGAATTAGCAAAAACTGCTGAACGCGGCCTGTTTGATGCCTATTTCCTTGCAGATGGTCTGGCAGTCAACTGGAGTCATGGCGCTTCCAAACATAATAAGAAGGTCGGTTATAGCGATAAAGTTGTGGGCTTTGAACCCGTCACCTTATTCGCAGCGATTTCAGCCGTCACCCAAAATATTGGTTTTATTGCCACTGCTTCTACCACCTATGAAGAACCGTATCTGTTGGCACGAAAATATGCCTCTTTAGACCATATCAGTAAGGGTCGTACCGCATGGAATGTCGTGACCACTATTTCTGCTGAAACCGCGCGGAACTTTGGCTTTAGTGCACATCCGGATGCCAAAGTCCGTTATGAACGCGCGGATGAATTTATTGAAGTTGTACAGAAGCTCTGGGACTCCTGGGAAGATGATGCATTCCTCTATGACAAAGAAAACGGTCATTTCTTTGAGGCATCTAAACAGCACGAACCACTGCATAGCGGCAAATATTTTAATGTCCAGGGTGCACTGAATGTCCCTCGTCCGCCACAGGGCTATCCAGTGATTGTTCAGGCAGGTCAGTCTGAAGATGGACGTGAGCTGGCCGCCAAATATGCCGAAGTGATTTTTACCGCCCAGCAAAGCCTGTCTGATGCACAAGCCTTCTACCGTGATGTTAAAGGCCGTCTGGCTAAATACGGTCGTCATCCGGATGATTTAAAAGTAATGCCGGGGGTCTCTGTCTTTGTAGCTAAAACTGAACAGGAAGCCAAAGAAAAATATGAATTACTGAATCGTCTGATTCATCCAGATGTCGGTTTGGGCTTACTGTCTGGTCTGGCAGGGGATATTAATCTTTCAAACTATGATTTGGATGCCCCATTTCCTCTCGAAGATATTGAGATCAAGTCTAGCCGTCAGCAAATGATGTTTGAAATTGCAGCGAAGCATCACTTCAGCATTCGCCAGCTATATGAATATATTGCCTCTGCTCGCGGTCACTGGACGCTGATCGGAACACCTGCACAGGTAGTCGACCAACTACAGGAATGGTTCGAAAATGAAGCAGCTGATGGTTTCAATGTCTTGCCACCAACTACGCCTGCCGGTCTGAATGACTTTGTCGATTTCATCGTACCCGAGCTACAACGCCGTGGCCTGTTCCGGACCGAATATGAAAGCACAACTCTGCGTGAAAACTTAGGACTGAAACGGCCAGAAAATCAGTATGTGATTACGCAACAAAATACTGCAGTTGCCTCTTAAACCATCCATTATAAAAAATGCCCGATAGGGCCACTGCTGTCCCATAGTTTGCTTTAAATAAAAAAACCTGAGTCCTAACAGTTAAAATATGAGTGCAAACAAACACTTTAACGACCAGGATTCAGGTTTTGTCACATCAGAATACCGTATTTCATGAGCTAATTAAACCTGTTGTGCGACAGGATTTTGAACAACTTGCTAAAGTACACCATGTTGGACAGAAATTTAGAGCGGCTTCCCGGTGGGATCAGTTTATTGCCATATTGATGTCTCAATTCTCTTGTAGGCAAAGTCTGAGAGATATTCAATCCAATTTGGAGTGCCAACAGGAAA